>DASTSM010000069.1:0-2084 GCA_035760685.1 Gammaproteobacteria bacterium
AGATCCAACCGAAGGCGTACGCGGCGCGCGGCCGCAATCGGCCCTCGTAGTAATGCGCCGAGAACTCGGCCTTGTACGTCGCCATATCGACATTGACCGGGCAATCGCTCTTGCAGCCTTTGCACGCCAGGCACAGATCGAGCGCCTCGCGCACCGCCTCGCTCTTCCAGCCCTTCTCGACCGGCCCCTGATGCAGCATCTCGAACAACAGACGCGCGCGTCCGCGCGTGGAATGCATCTCCTCGCCGGTTGCCATGTAGCTTGGGCACATCACGCCGCCGCCGTGGCGCCGGCACTTGCCGACGCCGACGCAGCGCAAGGCCGCGCGCGCAAAGCTGCCTTCGTCGCTGCCGCCGAAGGAGAACACGGTATCGAGTTTCGGCTGCCGAAAGTCGGTGCCGAGACGCAGGTTCGAGTCGCGCGGAAAAGGATCGACGACCTTGCCCGGGTTCATGCGGTTGCCGGGATCGAAGACGCGCTTGAACTCGCGGAAAGCGCCGACGAGCTCGTCGCCGAACATCTTCGGCAGCAGATCCGCGCGGCCTTGCCCGTCGCCGTGCTCGCCGGAGAGCGAGCCGCCGTAACGCACGACGAGGTCGGCCGCGTCGCTCGTGAACGCCTTGAACTGCGCGATGCCGGCGCGGGTCGTCAAATCGAAGTCGATGCGCACGTGCAGGCAGCCCTGGCCGAAGTGGCCGTAGAGCGAGCACTCGTAGCCGTAGCGATCGAGCAGCGCGCGGAACTCGCGCAAGTAGCCGCCGAGCTTGTCGGGCGGCACGGCCGAGTCTTCCCATCCCGGCCACGCATCGGGATGGCCTCGGAGACGCGCGGTCGCGCCGAGGCCCGCCTCGCGGACCTCCCAGAGCTCGCGCTCCTCGAGCGAATCGGGGCAGAGCCGCATCGAAGGCGCGTTCTCGGCCCGCTCGAGCGCGTGCATGAGCGCGCGCGCTGCGCCGATGGAAGCCTCCCGATCGTCGGCGCCGAGCTCGACGAGCAGCCAGCCGCCGCCGTCCGGCAGGAGCTTCCGTCCCTCGAGGCCCATGTGCTTCTCCTCGATGTGATGCAGCAGGCGATCGTCGAGGGCCTCGAGGCCGATCGGCTTGTGCTCGAGGATCTCGGGCACGTGATCCGCGGCCGAATAGACGTCGGGGTAGCCGAGCACGACGAGCGTGCGGAACGGCGGGCTCGGCACGAGGCGCAGCTCCGCACGCAGGACGAGCACGCAGGTGCCTTCCGAGCCGACGAGCGCGCGCGCGACGTTGAAGCCGTTCTCGGGCAAGAGCTCGTCGAGATTGAAGCCCGAGACGCGGCGCGGGATGCGCGGGAAGCGCGCGCGGATCTCGTCCGCGTAGCGATCGCGGATGCCGCGCAGCGCCGCGTAGATCTCGCCGCGGCGCCCGCCCTCGGCGACGTAGCGCGCGAGCGTCTCCTCGCTCGTCGGCCCGACCGTGAGGCGCGTGCCGTCGTAGGTCAGGACGTCGAGCGAGTGCACGTTGTCGGACGTCTTGCCCGCCATGAGCGCGTGGACGCCGCAGGAGTTGTTGCCGATCATGCCGCCGAGCGTGTTGTGATCGTGCGTCGAGGGATCGGGCCCGAAAGTCAGATGGTGCTTCTCGGCCGCGTGGCGCAAATCGTCGAGCACGCAGCCGGGCTCGACGACGGCGCGGCGCGCGCCGGGGTCGAGGCTTTCGATGCCGCGCAGGTGCTTCGAGAAGTCGATGACGACGGCGGTGTTGCAGCACTGGCCCGCGAGGCTCGTGCCCCCGCCGCGCGCGAGAACCGGCGCCTCGTGGTCGCGGCAGACGGCGACCGTCTCGACGACGTCGTCGAGCGTGCGCGGCACGACGACGCCGATCGGCACTTGACGGTAGTTCGAAGCGTCGGTCGCGTAGAGCGCGCGGTAGCCGTCGTCGAAGCGGACTTCGCCTTCGATGCGTGCCTTGAGCGCGGCCGCGACGGAGGCGGCCGCTCGCGCGGCAAGCCGCCCGGGTCTTCGCTCGACGTCCATGACGCCGTTACGCCGGTTCCTTGCCGGCCTTCCAGCTTTCCTTGACCTCGCGGATCGTTTGCAGGATCACGTCGAC
>DASTSM010000070.1:0-5898 GCA_035760685.1 Gammaproteobacteria bacterium
GGCCACCACACGCACGGCCGGTTCTACAACGACACGACCATCGAGGACATCCGCGAGCGCGGCAACAAGAAGCTCGGCATCCATCGCTGGGCCGACAAGGTCGTCGGCCGCGGCGTGCTCGTCGACGCCTACGCCTTTCGACGCGCGCGCGGCCTGCCGGTCGCGCCGCTCGAGCGCGGCGCCTACACGCTCGAGGAGATCGAGGGCGCGCTCGACGCGCAAAGCACCTCGCTCGAGCCGGGCTCGATCCTGCTCGTGCGGACGGGCTGGATGGAGGCGTACGAGGCGCTTTCGCCCGAGGAGAAGCGAGCGATCGCGCCGTTCGACAAGATCCGCGCGATCGGCATCGAGCCGAGCCGCCGCGTCGCCGCGTGGCTCTGGGATCACCGCGTCGCCGCGATCGCGACGGACTCGCCGGCCGTCGAGCCGATGCCCATGGAGCTCGGCGACGACGGGCTCCTGCACTACCGGGCGCTGCCGCTGCTCGGCCTGCCGCTCGGCGAGCTCTTCGTGCTCGCGCCGCTCGCCGAGGACTGCGCGCGCGACGGCCGCTACGAGTTCATGCTCGTCTCGGCGCCGCTCCACCTCGAAGGCGGCATCGCATCGCCGCCGAACGCCGTCGCCATCAAATGAGGGACGCGGCCGAGCGCGGCCCGGCTCGAAGCGGCACGGCTCGGCGCAAGCTCACAGCTGCTTGAACAGATGCGAGTACGCGGAGCTGACCGGCAGCAGCTCCCGCCGGTGGCGCAGCTGCACCTCGAAGGAGCCGTGGAACGAACGATGAATCGTTTGGATGTCGCGCACGTTGACGATGAAGCTGCGGTGGATCTGCCAGAACGTCTGCGGGTCCAGCTTCTCGCGCATGTGCTTCAGCGTGCTCGTCAATAGATACTCCGCGCTCGCGGTGAACACCGACGTGTACTTGTTTGCCGCCCGCAGATAGCAGATCTCGTCGGTCGTGACGACGCGGAGCTCGCGGCCGTGGGGCACCGTGAGCCAGCGCACATAGGTCTTCTCGGGCGAGCGCACGGCCTCGAGCAATTCCGCCAGCCCGTGCAGGTCCGCCGGCGTGCCGCGCAAACGCTCCTTGAGACGCGCGACGGTCTTCGCGAGACGCGCCGCGGAGAACGGCTTCACGATGTAGTCGAGGGCGCCCTGCTCGAACGCCGCCGCCGCATGCTCCGAGAACGCGGTAACGAAGACGACGTGCGCGCGGCCGCTCGCGTGCTCGGCGACGTCGAGGCCGTTGACGGCCGGCATTTGGATGTCGAGGAACAGGATCGAGGGCCGATGGCGGTCCAGCTCGCGAATCGCGTCGGCGCCGTTTCCGGCCTCCGCCACGACGGAAAGCTCGGGCCACAGCAGCTCGAGCGCCTCCCGCAGCTCGGCACGCAGCAGGGGCTCGTCCTCGGCGATGATGGCCGTCGCGATCACGCGCCGTCCCGAGGGCCTTGGGCGGCTTCGAGCTTCGCGCGCAGGCTCGCGATGAGCTCGTCGAGGCCGCGCTCGGCGTCCGGCGAATCCCGCTCGAAACGTTCCTTGAGACCGGTCAGCGCCGCCAAAAGCTCTTCCGCATCGACGTCCGACCGGAGAGCCGCGAGCTTCGATAACGCGAGCTGCTGCTCCTTGCGGGCGCGCTCGAGCTCGGCCGCGCGCACGCGCCGCAAGAGCCGCTCCCTGCGCCGATAGTCCAGGTAGACCAGCACGAAGAGTCCGCCGTAAGTCAGCGTATCGCTCCCGACGTACACCATCTGAATGCGGCGATGCGCGGCGTCGTTCTCCGGCCGGTCGCCGTTCGTATAGAAGCCGAGCCCATGGCGCACGGGGAACTGCACCGCGCCCGCAAACACCGACGCCGCGGCGATGGCGATCGCAAACGCCTGGAACGGACGCGCACCGCGCGCGACGGCTTGATCCGCCGCGAGCACGGCGAGAACGACGCTGAACGCCATCGTCTCTTCTATCACGACCCTCGACCACACGAACGTGGGCGGCGGCTGCATCGGCCTCACGAACGACAGAACCGCGACGATGTCGAGCGCGACGACGAGCAATTGCACGAGCAGCAGCTTTTGCCACGTGAAGGCGTGCAGCACGTCGTGCAGGAATCGGGGGGCGGCCGCCACGTTCAAGACGCCACCGAGAACGGCAGCAGCAAGCTCGCCACGAGGCCGCGCGGCTGTCCGGGCTCGAGGACGAGCCGGCCGCGCGCGCCGTAAAGCATCGACAGTCGCGCGCGCACGTTCGCAAGGCCCGTGCCGTGCCCTTCGGCGACCGTGAGGCCGCGGCCGTTGTCCGCGACCTCGATGCGCAGAAGGTCGCCGTCCCGCTCGCCGCGCAGCCGCACGAACCCGCCTTCCGCGAGAGGATTGATGCCGTGCTTGACGGCGTTCTCCACGAGCGTGAGCAGCATCATCGACGGGATGCGCGCCGCCGCAAGCTCCTGAGGCACGTCGACGGCGTAGGCGAGGCGCGAGCCCATGCGGATGCGATGGATCCGTAGATACGCGTCCACGAGGCGCGCCTCCTCGCCTAGGGACGTGTGCGTATCGTCGCGCTGCTTCAAAGTCACCGAGAAGCATTGCACGAGATCGCCGAGCATCGCCGCGCCCTCGCGGCGGTCGATCTGCGCGAGTCGGCGCACGTTCGCAAGCGTATTGAACAAGAAGTGCGGCGCGATCTGGGTTTGCAGCAGACGCAGGCGCGCGTCGCGCAGCTTTGCGTCGGCAGCGACGTTGTCGATCTCCGCCCGGAGCAGCGCGCCGGCCGTCGTGAGTGCCCGCTGACGGAATTCGAAGACCACGATGAGCAGCACGACGAGCGCGCCGAGTTGCTGCAGCTGGTAAGGCTCGATCGTGACTGCGGTCAAGAGGCCCGGCAGCGGCGACTCGACACAGGCGAGCACGCAGAGCGGCGTGCTCACGGCGAGCCACGCATAGCGGCGCGCGCCGCCGATCGGCGCGAGGTTGCAAGCGGCGACGAGCAGCGGCACCGAGAAAGCGAGCGCCGCCGCGAGCGCCGCGCACTCGCGGCCGAAGGTGCGCGCGTGCACGACGAACGAGCCTTGGCCGACCAATTCTTGAGCCGAGAACTTAAGGGCGGTCACCGCGATGACGAACGCGAGCAGCGCGGCCGTGCGGCCGAGATCGGCGAACGCAGCGCGCGCGCGCATTTCGAAGGAAGAATGGAGCCAGCGCTGCGTTCCGATGTTGCGGTCATCCATCACGCGACCCCGGCGGCGACCCGTGGCGACCTCGGTGCCGATCATAGCGCCGTCCGGCGCCGCCCGCTCTGCCGCCGCGCGCCGCTCCCGGCGCCATCCGCAGGCTTCGCTCCGGAACGGCGCCGCTCGCTCCCCCTGGGCGGCGTTTCGTCGGATTTTCCTGGCCCATCGATGCGCCCCGCCGAGAATCCGATGGCGTGGTGCAACCGCCCTCTATCCCCAAGGGAGACCAACGATGAAAACGACAATGAAGAACGTCAAAGCCGCGATCGGCGTGGGCATCCTCGCCGCATGTCTCGCTTCCGGTGCCTATGCCGGGTGCTCGTCACTCGATCTGCCGAGCGCGCCGCAAACGGCGCCTCGATCCCCCGCACCCGCGCTTCAAGGCGCCGGTTTCGTCCGCGTCGACTATAAGAACTTCGGGAACGACTTCTGGGGCCAGGACGACGCCGCAATCGTCGGGCTCTGGAAGATCCAGTTCATCGCCAAAGGAAACGCCGACATCCCCGACGACACCGTGCTCGACGACGGCTACGCCACTTGGCACAGCGACGGCACGGAGCTCATGAACTCGTCACGCCCGCCGATGACGAGCAGCTTCTGCATGGGCGTTTGGAAGCAGACGGGCCGCTCGACGTTCAAGCTCAACCACTTCGCGCTGTCCTGGGACCCGACCGGCAGCACCTTGATCGGCCCGACGAATATCCGCGAGACCGTGACCGTGGACCCGAGCGGCAACTCGTATCACGGCACGTTCACGATCACCCAGTACTCCGTCGACGGCACGACCGAGCTCGGCGGAGCCAAGGGCGTCGTGACGGGCAAACGCATCAAGCCGTAGTCGCGGCCGCCACGCCTTGACCGACGCTTCCCTACTGCGCGCGCAGCGCCTCCAGGGCATCGGCCCTGGCGGCGCGGCGCGCCGGCAAGAACGCCGCACTAGCTCAATCGGCCGAGCCACGCCGAAAACAAGTCGATCCACTGCGCCGACGGCGTGCCGGGATAGCCGACGCCGAAGGCGTGGCCGCCTTCCTGCAGAAAGTGCGCCTCGACGGGCCGCTTGGCTTCGCGCATCGCGCTCATCATGCGCAGACTGTTTTCGACGGGCACGGCTGGGTCATCCATGGCGTGGACGATGAAGGCCGGGGGCGTCGCGGCATCGACGTGCCGCTCGGCGGAACGGCGCTCGACCTCCGCGTCCGTCGGCATCTCCCCGAGCAGCAGGTTTCTCGACAGCTCGTGAGTCCAGGGCTTCATCATCGTCACGACTGGATAGACCAGTGCCGCGGCGAACGGACGCGGGCTCAATCGGTCGGTCGCATCGACGGCATCGTACGTCGGCTCGGCGTGCAGCGTCGCGAGCGTCGCGGCGAGATGCCCGCCCGCCGAGAAGCCGAGCACGCTGACCTTGTCCGCGTCGATGTCGAAGCGGGATGCCTCGGAACGGATCACGCGCATGGCGCGCTGCGCGTCCTGAAGCGGCACGTCGGCGCGGTGCGGCCAGCCCTCGCCGGGCAGGCGGTACGTCAACACAAAGACGGTCATGCCGAGCGCGGTCATGCGCGCGCCGACATCGACGCCTTCGTTCGCCACGGACACGAACTGATAAGCGCCGCCCGGCACCACGAGCAGGGCGTGCCCGTTCGGCCGCATCGGACGAAAGACGTGCAGGTCCGGCTTCGAGACGTTGCGCAGAAAGACGGGGGGCCAGTCCGAGGGAAGCGCTTGCGGCGCAAAGCCGGCCGCGGCGGGCGGCTCGTCCGGCCAGATGGGAATGCTCGGCGCATCGAGCCACGCCTGCGGCAGCGCCTTCGGCGTCGGCGGAGGCGAAAGCTTCGAGGGACGTAAGGATCGGCGCTCTTGCGCCGACGCCTGGGCCAGCAGCAAGACGGATCCGAGCGCGAAGAATTCCCTGCGGTCGAAGAGGGTCATTGGATCACCTCATGATGGGATCGGCGAGCCTCGTCTCGTCACCGTCCGAGATGCCGATCGAAGAACTTCACGATGACGTCGAAGCAGTCGCGCGACTCGGGGACGTCGACGTTGTAGAAGAACCCGTGGAACAGACCCTCCCAGACGTGCAGCTCCGCGTCGACGCCCTGCTTCACGAGCAGCGCATGGCTGTGCACGGCCGAGCTCAGCTCGAAGCCGCGCGTGGCCGTCACGAAGAGCGTCGGCGGAAACTTCGCCAGCACCTCGGGGGAGCTCGCGGGCGAGGCGAGCGGGTCGTCGACATCGACCCCGGCGAAGTAGCCGAGCGGCGCGCCCGCGCCCGACTCGCTCGTCGGCGGAGGCGGCGCGCGGCTTTCGCCGATCGCGGCCGTCGTGTACGCGGAGTCGCCGCCGAAGCCGTTCGATGCGAGCGTCAATCCGGCGCAGAGAATACCGATGGCGCCCGGGCGAGGCAGGCCGTGCCGCTGAAACCAGGCCACGGCCATGCCGGTCAACATGCCTCCGGCGGAGCAGCCGTAAATGCCGATGTTCTCCGGCTTGTAGGTCTTCAGCAGCTCGGCGTAGGCCGACGCGACGTCCTCGCTCGCGGCCGGGAAGCGGTACTTCGGGCCTTGCCGATAGTCGAGGCTCACGACGCGTATGCGCGCGAGCGCCGCGATCGGGATCGATTCGAGCTCGGCGCATCCCGGCCAGCAGCCCGTGAAACCGCCCCCGTGCAGGTC
>DASTSM010000071.1:0-16430 GCA_035760685.1 Gammaproteobacteria bacterium
GCCGTCGCCGACGAGCTCCGCGAGCGCGTACGACAGGCCCTTGGCCTGAAGGAGGCGTCCAGCCTCGAGCGTGCCGTGCTCCGTCAGCCGTCCGTCGACGGGCGAGACGACGACGCTCTCGTCCCCGGCGACCGGCCGTGCGCCGTCTTTCAGCGCGCGCGTGAAGAAATCGTTGAACGTGGCGTAGGCGGCGAGGTCGGCTTGCTCGGCCTCGCTCAAATCGATGCCGTAGCTCGCAGCGAACCAGCGAATCAGCGGGCGCTTGATCCAGGCTTTCTTGCTGCGCGCGGCACGGTAGACGATGCGCGCCAAGAGCCCTTGCGGCAGCGCGTGCTGCAGCCAGACGCCCGGCGAGCTCATGCGGCGTGCTAGCGGCCGCGCGCGTAGAGCGCGCGGATCTTGATGTAATCGTGTGCGAGCGTTTCGGGATCGAGCGGAGGGCTCGAGACGGCGATGAGCTCGGCCTTCGGCCCGATGAAGTACACCGTCCCGTTGTGGACCATGGTGTACTGCTCGCCGTGCTGCTCCATGCGCATGACCGTCACGCCGAGCGTCTTCAAGAGCGGGGCGAGCGCGCCGTCCGAGCCCGTGGCGCCGACGAACGACTTGTCGAACGCGTCGAGATACTTGCGGACGCGCTCGGGCGAGTCGCGGGCCGGGTCGACGCTCACGAACACGACGCGAGGCAGCGCCTCGGGCGCGAGCTTCGGGTCGTTCGTGCGGAGGTTCTGCATGGCGCTCGCGAGCACTTGGAGCGTTAGCGGGCAAACGTCGGGGCAGTTCGTGTAGCCGAAGAAGAGCAGGCTGAAACCGCCTTCGAGCCCGGCGTTCGTCAGCGGCTTCCCGGCCGTGTCTTCGAGCGTGAAGGACGGCAGCGGCGCCGCGTCGGCGATGAGCGTCGCGTTCTCGGGAGCCCGGAGCTGCGGGCGCGGCAACAGGAACAGCGCCGCGACGAGCAGCACGAGCGCGACGACGAGAACCCTGAGCATTCCTCCTAGCACGGCGCCGATTATCTCATATGAAAAATGGGGTCTGACCCCATTTTTTTCGGAGCACGAAAATCGGCTCTGACCCCGTTCTTTGCCAGCGTCGCCTCGAAGGCGTTTTCTCGTATCATCGCGCGGCGATGAAGACGGACACCTTGCGCGCGCGTCTCGCCGGCGCGAAGAGCCATGAGGAGTGGGTCGGGGCGCTCGCTCGCTATTTCCGCGCGCACGGGGCCTTCTTCGGCCACGGCACGGACAACGCCGAGGACGAGGCCTTCTGGCTGATCCGTCAGTGCCAGGGCTGGCGCGACGGGCTCTGGGACGCGGCTCCGGATCCGGCACTCGTCGACGCCGTCGCCGATCTCGCGGAGCGGCGCGTCACGGAGCGGGTGCCGCTCGCGTACCTGATCGGCGAGGCCTGGTTCGCGGGGCTGCCGTTCCACGTGGACCGCAACGTCCTCGTGCCGCGCTCGCCGCTCGCCGAGATCATCGAGCGCGGGTTCGAGCCGTGGGTCTCGCTCGCTCCGGGAGATCGCGTGCTCGACGTCGGCACGGGCAGCGGCTGCATCGCCGTCGCCGCCGCGCACTATTGCCCCGAGGTCGAGGTCGACGCGACGGACGTCTCCGAGGCGGCGCTCGCGCTCGCGGCGCGGAACGCGGCGCGCCACGGCGTCTCGGACCGCGTGCATCTCCACGCGGCGGACCTCTTTCCGGACCGCGGCGGTCCGTATCGCGTTATCATCTCGAACCCGCCGTACGTGCCGGCCGGCGCCGTCGAAACGCTGCCGGCCGAGTACCGGGCGGAGCCCGAGCTCGGCCTCGTGGGCGGTCCGGCAGGCGTCGAGCAGGCGGAGCGGCTCGTCCGCGGTGCGCGTCACCGCCTCACGCCGGACGGCGTGCTCATCGTCGAGGTCGGCGCCGAAGCGGAGACGCTCATGGCGCGCCACCCCCGGTTCCCGGCGGTGTGGCTCGAGCTCGAGCGCGGAGGAGAGGGCGTGTTCGTGCTCACGGCGGATCAACTCGAGGGGCCTCTCCTCGACTGAAGGGACGGGTCCCACGGCTCATCGCGAGGTTCGATCATGGCGGGTGACACGTACGGGCGGCTGTTCACGGTCACGACGTTCGGCGAGAGCCACGGGCCGGCGCTCGGCTGCGTCGTCGACGGCTGTCCGCCGGGTCTCGCGCTCGGCGAAGAGGACATCCAGCAGGATCTCGATCGCCGCCGTCCCGGGCAGTCGAGGCACGTGACGCAGCGCAAGGAGCCCGACCGGGTCAAGATTCTCTCGGGCGTGTTCGAAGGCGTGACGACAGGCACGGCCATCGGCCTGCTCGTCGAGAACGTCGATCAACGCTCGCGCGATTACGAGAAGATCAAGGACACGTTCCGGCCCGGCCACGCCGACTACGCCTACGAGCGAAAGTACGGCGTCCGCGACTATCGCGGCGGCGGGCGCTCCTCGGCGCGCGAGACCGTCATGCGCGTCGCGGCGGGCGCGATCGCGCGGAAGTACTTGCGCGAGCGCCTCGGCATCGAGATCAAGGGCTACCTCGCCGCGATCGGTCCGTTCGATCTGGAGCCGGTCGACCTCTCGATCGTCGACACGAATCCGTTCTTCTGCGCCGACGCGAGCAAGCTCGCCGCGCTCGAGGAGTTCATGATCCAGCTTCGGCGGGAAGGCGACTCGATCGGCGCGCGCATCAGCGTGCTCGCGACGGGCGTTCCTGCCGGACTCGGCGAGCCCGTCTTCGACAAGCTCGAGGCCGAGATCGCGAAAGGCCTCATGAGCATCAACGCCGTCAAGGGCGTCGAGTTCGGCGACGGCTTCGCGGTCGTGCGCCAGCGCGGCAGCGAGCACCGCGACGAGTTGACGCCCGAAGGCTTCGCGAAGAACTCGTCCGGCGGCACGCTCGGAGGCATCTCGAGCGGGCAGGACATTTTGGTCAGCATTGCCCTGAAACCGACCTCGAGCATTCAGGTGCCGGGTAAGACCATCGACAAGGACGGCCGCGCAGCCGAGATCGTGACGACCGGCCGCCACGACCCTTGCGTGGGGCTCCGGGCGACGCCGATCGCCGAGGCGATGCTCGCGCTGACGCTCATGGATCACTATCTGCGGCATCGCGCGCAGAACGCGGACGTCGCGGCGCGCGTGCCGGCGATCGGCGCCAAGCGGCCGGCCTGACCGCCGCCGCGCGCTCGGTGATTCCGCCGCGGCCCGCGCGCCCGTCGTGTGCCGCCGGCGAAGCCGGCAACTAGCCGATCCCGTGGCGCGCATCTATCGAAACTCGAACGAAAATCACAGTTCCCGCTGGCCGCAAATTGTTAAATTCGGCGCCGAGAAAATCGTTCCATCCATGATCGCGAAACCGCAATGTCTGCCGGCTTCGGAAAGGACGTCGAGCAGAAGGATCAGAGTGCTCTCGTGCGCGTTCGCCGGCACCGGGCCGGGCCTGCCCGCAGGCTCGTTCGATCGGCGGAGCCGCGGCGCGCCGCGCAGAGATTGCCGAGATTTTGGTAAATCGGTTTATGTAAGATATCGTCCGGCCGAGTATCCGGGGGTCGGAACTCCTTTGGGGGGGGCACCTCGATGACAGGGTCGGACGCCGACGCGACGAAAGCCCGTGGGCCAACACTGATTTTGCCGAGAAGCGCTCGTCCCCGCCGATTCGGGGATCTCCGCGCTTACGCAAGACCGAGACGGAGTCTTTTATGAAATCACTGCCACACTTGGGCGCAGCGGTGCTGCTCGCCGCACCCGCCGGAGCATGGGCACTCGGTTTGGGCGACATCGAGCTTCAATCCGCGCTGAATCAGCCTTTTCGAGCCGAGATTCCGCTCGTGTCGGCCACTGCGGACGAGCTCGAGTCGCTGCGGGTCGGTCTCGCGAGTCCGGAGACGTTCGCGCGCTACGGGCTGGATTCCTCGAGCGAGCTGTCCTCGCTCGAATTCGAAATCGGCAAGAACAGCAGGGGCCAAAACGTCATCCGAATCCACTCGGAGCGGCGCATCGACGAGCCGTTTCTGACCATGCTCGTCGAGGCGACGTGGCCGCGCGGCCGCATGCTGCGCGAGTACACGGTGCTGCTCGATCCACCGTCGTTGCTGCCGGGCCTCGGCGAGGAGCCGCCGGTCCGACAGGCGGCGACGGCGCCGTCGCGGTCTCCGTCGGCCTCGGGCGCGATCGCGCGCGCGCCGGCTCCGCAGACCGCGTCGGCCGGCGCGTCGGCGCCCTCGGCGCCGGCGGCGGGGGCGGGCGGTGCCTCTTCCGCCACGCGTGCCGCGAGCGGGAGCCGCTCTCCGGCGTCCTCGGGGTCGGTCGCGGCCGCGCAGCCTTCGGGCTCCGCGGCGAGGTCCGTCCAGCCGGGCGGCACGTACGGTCCGGTCGAGCGCAACGAGACGCTGTGGTCGATCGCATCGTCGCTGCGTCCGGCCGGTGTCACGACGAATCAGATGATGGTGGCGCTCTACGAGGCGAATCCCGAGGCGTTCTCGAGCAACATGAACCTGCTGCGGCGCGGCGCGTCGTTGCGGGTGCCCGACCTCGAGCGTCTGCGCGCGGCGTCGCCCGAGGCCGCAACGGCCGAGGTGCGCGAGCAGGACGAAGCGTGGCAAGGCCGAGGCGAGGTCGAGCCGCGGCTCCGGCTCGTGCCGCCGACCCAGGAAGTCGCGGCCGCCGGCGCCGCCGGCGCGGGATCGGCCGCGGCGGCGCCGTCCTCGAGCGAGGGCGGGAGCGCGAGCGCGTCTGCCTCCGCCGCGGAGGATGCCGAGGAAGTCTCGGCGCTTCGCGAGCAAGTCGAGTCGCTGCAGGGTCAACTCGACGAGAGCCGCCGCCTGCTCGAGCTTCGCGATTCGCAGCTGCAGGCGCTGCAGTCGCAGGCCGCGGGCGCGACGGCGCCGGCCGCCCAGCCGCCGGCTGCGGCCGCCGACGCCGCGAGCGCGGCGGCGCCGGGCGTCGACCTCGAATCTCAGCAGGTCTTCGCGGACGGCGCGGACTCGGCTTCGGACGCCGCGAACGCGGCAGCGCCCGGCGCAGATTCCGCTTCGTCGAACTCGGCCGCGTCCGAGCAGGCCGCGGCCGCGACGTCGCCGCCGGCCGCGGAGCCCAAGAAGGCGGCGCCGGTTACGCCCGCGCCGACGAAGGCCTCGGCGCCGGCTCCCGCCGTGAAGCCGCCGCCGTCGCTGCTCTCGAAGGTCGTCGGCTGGGTCGCGAACCCGGTGCTCCTGATCGGCCTCGGCATCGGCGCCGTGCTGCTGACGGCCGTGTGGTACTTGCGGCATCGCCGCGAGGACGAAGACCAGGACGTGACCGGGCGTTGGGACGCGCTCGAGGCCGAGATCGAGGAGGAAGCTCGGACGCAGGCGGGGCGCCTCAAGCCGCAAGACTCGAGCATGATCGTCGAGGAGCAAACGCGCCGCCCGCGCGTGTCCGCCGGCGATGGCGCAAGCGCCGCCGCGGCGAGCACGGCGCTCGCGAGGGACGCGGACGAGACGCTGTCGACGCAGACGGTCATCAACCTCGACCAAGCCGATCCCGTCGCCGAAGCCGACTTCCACATGGCCTATGGTCTCTACGACCAGGCCGCCGACCTGGTCTCGAAGGCGCTCGAGACCGACCCCGACCGACGCGATCTCAAGCTCAAGCTTCTCGAGGTCTATTTCGTTTGGGGCAATAAGGAGGCCTTCCTCGACGCGGCCCGGGGGCTGCACGCGGAGATCGGCGACGCCGGCGACGCCGATTGGGACAAGGTGCTCATCATGGGCAAGCAGATCTGCCCGGACGAGCCGATGTTCGCCGAGGCCGCCGGTGCCGGTGCCGTCGACGTCGACCTTCAGGGCGACGGCTCGACGGAGCTCGACTTCGCGTTCGACGAGAAGGACGCCGCCGAGGTTTTCGACTTCGGCGACGCGAGTCCCGACTTCCAGCTTGCCGAGACCGGGGAACGCTTCGGCAGCTCGGAGCGCGACGACGAGGAGCCGGACGACGAAGAGCGCGACGAGGACAAGTTCGGCTCGCTCGACATCGGCGCGCAGACGGCCGCCGGTCTCGAAGCCGCGCTGTTCATGGGCGACGAGGAGGAAGACGGCGCGGCGGCCGACGCGGCCGCGGATACGGGCCGCGCGACCAAGCCGAACATCGATATCGACGCCCTGGCCGTGACGCAAGAGTCGCCGACGGTCGAGTCGGCGGGGCGCAGCGACGACTGGGCTGCGCTGCTCGACGATGTTTCCGAGAGCGAGGAGCGCGACGGCGACGGCTTCGACGCCGCGGGTCCCGACTCGCCGACGGTCGAGACGCCGACCGTCGAGTCGCTGCGTGCCGATGCGCCGACCGTCGAGACGCCGACGCTCGAGACGGCGTACCACGCCGATTCTCCGACCGTCGAGACGCCGACCATCGAGACGGCCTACGCGAGCCGGACGAGCCGCGTCTCGAAGATCGAGCGCCCGGCGGCAGCCGGCGCCTCTTCCGATCATACGGAGGAGATCGATCTCGACGACCTGGGCCTCAGCCTCGGAGATCTCGAGGATCTGCCGGAGGACATCGGCGAGCTGCCGCGCGCCGACGACGGCGAGTCCGACACGCGCGAGCAACCCGCGCTCAGGGGCGACGACGAGCTGCTGTCCGCGACCGGCGTGACCGAGGTGCTCCACGAGGAGGATCTCGAGCAGATGGAGACGTCGGTGCTTTCGGGCCGGGATGCGACGGTCGCGGCGCGCATTCTCGAGGAGGAGGACGATGTCTACTCGGGCACCGAGGTCATCGAGGAGCGTCTCGAGGCGGACGGCTCGGGAGACACGTCGCTCGTGCGCGCCCTGTCGGGATACGCCGGCGACGACGGGCTCGATCTGAATCTCGAGGACTTCTCGGCGGCCCTCGAGGGCGGCGACACCGTCGAGCAGCCCCGTACGTCGTCGTCGCTGCACGCGGATATCTTCGGCGGCGGCTCGACGCCGATCGACCTCGACGTCGGCGCCGACATCGTGGGTCCCGACGATCCGACCGGCACCGAGCAGGGTCCGCTCGACGCGCAGACGATGACCGAGATAGGCACGAAGCTCGACCTCGCGCGCGCGTACATCGATATGGGCGATCCCGACGGCGCGCGCAGCATCCTCGAGGAGGTGCTGGACGAAGGCGACGCCGGCCAGCGCCGCGAGGCACAAGGACTCATCGACGCGCTGACCGCCTAGCGTGCCGAGAAAATGGGGTCAGAGCCCATTTTTCTTGTGCCGCAAGCGCCATGCCGAGAGTTGCACTGGGGGTCGAGTACGACGGCGGCGATTTCGTCGGCTGGCAGGCGCAGCGGAACGGCCGCAGCGTGCAAGACGTTTTGACAGCGGCCGTGAGCCGCGTCGCAGCCGAGCGCGTGACGCTCCAGGGCGCCGGCCGCACGGATGCCGGCGTGCACGCGCTCCAGCAGGTCGTGCATTTCGACACGCTCGCTTCTCGCGAGCCGCGGCAATGGGTGCTCGGCATCAACTCGAATCTACCGCCCGACGTGCGCGTGCATTGGGCCAAGGCCGTCGGATCCGAATTCGACGCGAGGCGCTCCGCGACGGCGCGCCGCTACCGGTACTTGATTCTTTGCTCGTCGACCGAGTCGCCCTTGCTGCGGCGGCGCGTCTGGTGGCTCCGTACGGAGCTCGACTGCGCCGCCATGAGCCGCGCCGCGCTCGCGTGGCTCGGCGAGCAGGACTTCTCGGCCTTTCGCGCCGCGAGCTGCCAGTCGCGGAGCCCGCGGCGCTTTCTCGCGTCCGTCGGCGTCGCGCGCCGCCCCCCGCTCGTCGCGCTCGAGTTCACGGCGAATGCCTTTCTGCATCATATGGTGAGAAACTTGGTGGGGGCGCTCGTCGAGATCGGCGCGAAGCGTGCATCCGCGGATTGGGCGGCCGCGCTGCTCGCGGGCAGGGACCGGCGGGCCGGGGCCGTGACGGCGCCGGCGCAGGGTCTGACGCTCGTCGACGTGAGCTATCCCGCGCGCTTCGAGATTCCGGCGGCGTCCTGCGAAACAGAGGTGTGAGCTTCGTGCCGGCGGCAGGCTTTCGGCTATCATTCCCCGCCTCCAGGGAAGACGCATCGCGATGAGCTGGTTCGACAAGCTGATGCCTTCGCGCATTAACACCGAGAAGCGTCGGCGCTCGGTGCCGGAAGGCTTGTGGGTCAAGTGCGAGGGCTGCTCCGCGCAGCTCTACAGGGCCGAGCTCAAGCGCAATCTCAACGTTTGCCCGAAGTGCGGGCATCACCATTACATCGCGGCCCGGGAAAGGCTGGTGCTCTTCCTCGATCCGGATTCGGTAGAAGAGATCGCCGTGAATCTCGAGCCGCAGGATCCGCTCCGGTTCAAGGATTCGAAACGCTATCGCGAGCGGCTTGCGCAAGCGCAAAAGGCCACGGGCGAGCGCGACGCGCTCGTCGTCATGAGCGGAGGGCTCAAAGGCATCCCGATCGTCGCCGCCGCGTTCGAGTTTCGCTTCATGGCGGGCTCCATGGGCTCGGTCGTCGGCGAGCGCTTCGCCCGCGCGGTCTCGTATTGCATCGAGCACGAGCGCGCGCTGGTCTGCTTTTCGGCGAGCGGCGGCGCGCGCATGCAGGAGGCGCTTTACTCGCTTCTCCAGATGGGGAAGACGAGCGCGGCGCTCGCGGCGCTCGCTGAGGCCCGCTTGCCTTATATCTCGGTCATGACCGATCCGACGACGGGCGGTGTCTCCGCAAGCCTCGCGTTTCTCGGCGACGTCAACCTCGCGGAGCCCGGCGCGCTGATCGGCTTCGCGGGTCCGCGCGTCATCGAGCAGACGGTCAAGGAGACGCTGCCGGAAGGTTTTCAGCGCGCCGAGTTCTTGCTCGAGAAAGGCGCTCTCGACATGATCGTCGATCGGCGAAAAGCGCGCGACGAGATCGCGGCTCTGCTCGCGAAGCTCTTGAACCGCCAGAAGACGGCGTGGTCCGAGCCGCCCATCGCCGTCGAGCCGCCCAAGGAGAGCGCGCCCGCCGAGTCCGCGGAGCTTCGCGAGCTCGAGCCGGCGGACGTGCGCGAAGCGTTCGTCGAAGTCGCGAAGGCGGAGCTTTTGAGCCGTCCCGAGCTCGGCCCCAGCGTGCCGCCGGGGAAGACGGCTCCCGCGTCCAAACCGCCGCCCGCACCTCCGAAGCCGCAGGCAGCCGCTCCGAAGCCGCAGGCAGTAGCTCCGAAGCCGCAGGCAGCCGCTCCGAAATCGCAAGCAGCCGCTCCGAAGCCGCAGGCCGAAGCTGCCAAGCCGCAGGCGGCCGCTCCGAAACCGCAGGCGGCGCCTCCGATGCCGCCGCCGGCGGCCGCGATGCCGCCGCCGGGGCCGCCGTCGGCCGATGCCGAAGAGGCCCCGCTGCCGCAGCCCAAGAAGGCGCCGAAGGCCGAGCCCGCCGAGTTCACGAAGAGCGAGAGCCGCGATCGCCGCGAAGCCGATGCGATCGAGCCGCCGGACGCCGAGCGGCTGGAAGAGGGCCGCGCGCCCGAGGTCGATCCGGTCGATGCGGGACCGCTGTCCGACCCCGACGAGCCGAACGCTCCGCCCGAAGAGTAAAGTGCCGCGCTTCGCCACGCTCTCGGACTGGCTGGCCTGGTTCGAGACGCTCCATCCGAAGAAGATCGATATGAGCCTCGGCCGCGTGTCGGCCGTGCTCGATGCGCTGCATCTGAAGCCCCCGCCTTACCTCTGCATCACGGTCGGCGGCACGAACGGCAAGGGCAGCTGCGTCGCGATTCTCGAGAGCGTCTACGTGCGCGCGGGTTACCGCGTCGGCGCATTCACCTCTCCGCATCTCTGGCGCTTCAACGAGCGCATCCGCGTGGACGGCGCCGACTCGGCCGACGCGGAGCTCATCGACCTTTTCGAGGCGATCGACGACGCACGCGGCGAAATCTCCCTGACCTATTTCGAGTTCTCGGCGGTCGCCGCGCTGCTCTTCTTCGCGCGCCGCGCGGTCGACGTCGCGATCCTCGAAGTCGGCATGGGCGGGCGGCTCGACGCCGTCAACGCCGTCGATGCCGAGGCCGCGCTCATCGCGAGCATCGACATCGACCATGCGGAGTGGCTCGGCCCGGACCGCGAGTCGATCGGCCGCGAGAAGGCGGGCATCATGCGCGGCGGCCGGCCGGCGGTCATCGGCGATCGCGCCCCGCCCGCGAGCGTCGTGCGCCACGCCGCCGCCGTCGGCGCGAGCTTGAAAGTCATCGGGCGCGATTTCGATTTCGTGCGCGGGCCGGACGGCCGTTCTTGGAGCTACGCGGCGGGCAACGCCGTGCCGTATGCGAGCCTGCCTGCCGTTCCCTTCTCGGACGAGGTGCAGTACTCGAACGCGGCGAGCTGCATCGCGCTCGTCGAGAGCCTCCAGCAGGCGCTGCCGGTCGGGAGCGCCGCGATCGTCGAGGGCCTCGCTTCGGCGGAGCTGCGCGGCAGAACCGAGACGATCGTCCGGGACGGCGTCGAGTGGATCTTCGACGTTGCGCACAATCCCGCCGCCGCGCGCATCTTGCGGGAGACGCTCGATCGGCGGCCGCCGGCGAAGCGCACGCTCGCCGTTTTCGGCGCGATGCACGACAAGGACCACGGCGGCGTGCTCGCGCACTTCGTCCGCGAGGTCGAGCACTGGTACGTGGCGCAGGTCGATTCGGAGCGCGGCGCGAGCGCCGCGAGCCTCGCGGAGCAGATCGTAAGCGCCGGTGCGCGCGGCGAGATCACGACGCACGACGACGTCGCGGCCGCGTGTGCCGCGGCGGCGCAAGCCGCGAGGCGCGGAGACCGCGTGCTCGTATTCGGCTCCTTCTATACGGTGGGCCCCGCGATGGCGGCGCTTCGGCTATACTCCCTGCCCTCCTGAGGAACGATCACATCCGACGAATGGATCAGGGACTGAAGGAGCGATTGATCGGCGCAGCCGTGCTCGTGGCGCTAGGCGTTTGGCTGATCCCCTGGTTGCTGGACGGCGCGTCGGGTCCCGCGGAAGAAACGAAACCCGCGCTCGAGCTCCCGGTCCCGGCGGGCGACGCCGCGGATGCCGAGGTCAGGACCGAGGTCGTCGATCTCGACGCCGAGCAGCCGCCGAGCGCCGCGGGCGCGATCGATGCGAGCGCGCCGCGCGAACGCACCCGAGCCGATGCGCCGCAGGGCCGATCGTTCGCCCCTCGAGCCGAGCAGGCCGCGGCGAGCGCGCGCGACGGCGCGCCTTCGACGAACGGGTCCGAAAGCTCCGGCCACGAGACGTCCTCGGATGCGGCGCCGCCGAGTGCCGGGCAGGCGAGTGCCGCGCAGGCGGGCGCGGCACAACCAAGCGCGGCGCGAGCGAGCCCCGCGCAGTCGAGCGAGACGCAGTCGAGCTCCACGCGGTCGAGCTCGGCCGAGACCGGCGCGGTGCAGGCAAACGCGCGGCCGTCGAGTGCCGCGAGCGCGCCTCGCGCGAAGGAATCGGGTGCGAAGGCGCCGGTGCCTGCGACGGCGGCGACCGGCGACTGGGCGGTCCAGCTCGGCAGCTTCGGCGACAAGCAGAATGCGGAGCGGCTCGCCTCCCGCGCGGGCGTCCTCGGGACGAAGCCGCAGATCTCGACGTTCAAGGCGGACGGCCGCCTCATGTACCGCGTGCGGCTCGGGCCTTATGCGACGAAAGAGCGCGCCGAGGCCGCCGCGTCGAGCCTTAAGGCACACGGCTTCGTGGCGCGGGTCGTCGCGGCGGATTGAGCGGCGCCGTTCGGCGGATGACGGACCGGCGGATCGGCGAATCGACGGATCGGCGAACCAACGGGTCGGCGGCTGAACTGAATTGCAGGGCTGAAGCGGATCGAGGCAGCGCGAGTGTCCTGGGCAGACATTGCGATCGTTCTGATTTGCGCGGCCTCGTGCCTCTACGGTCTTTGGCGCGGCTTCGTCAAGGAGGCTTTGTCGCTCGTCACTTGGCTCGCGGCCATTTTTCTCGCCTGGCGCTTCACCTGGCTCATCGAGCCGTTCATGGGCGACTGGGTGCAGGCGCCCGAGCTTCGCATCTGGGTCGCTCGCGCCGCAATCTTCGTGCTCGTCCTTTTGGCCGGCGGCCTCGTCGGCTGGCTCGTCCGGGAGCTCGTGCGCCACACGGGCTTGAGCGGCACCGACCGTGCCCTCGGCGGCCTGTTCGGCCTTGCGCGCGGCGTGCTCATCGTCGGCTTGCTCGCGATCGCTCTGCAGCTCTCGGGCCTCGATCAGGACCCTTGGTGGCAGCAGGCGCGCCTCAGGCCCTACAGCGACCGGATCGCCGAGGGCATTCGGCGCTACGGCTCGCTCGGCAGCGCGTACTTGAGGGATAAAGCGATCGTTTAGGCGGTCGAACGTAAAGGGATCAGACTATGTGCGGCATCGTCGGAATCGTCGGTCAAGAGCCGGTCAATCAAGCGTTGTACGACGCGCTCACGGTGCTGCAACATCGCGGCCAGGACGCCGCGGGCATCGTGACCGAGGAGAGCGGCCGGCTTCATACGCGCAAGAGCAACGGCCTCGTCCGCGACGTCTTTCAGCAGCATCACATGGTCGCCCTGCGCGGCAACGTCGGCATCGGCCACGTCCGCTATCCCACGGCGGGCTCGGCGAGCCAGTCCGAGGCCCAGCCGTTCTACGTGAACTCGCCCTACGGCATCTGCCTCGCGCACAACGGCAACCTCGTCAACGCCGAGGAGCTCAAGCGACTCGTCGTCGAGCAGGACCGCCGCCATCTCAATACGAGCTCGGACACGGAAATTCTGCTCAACGTGTTCGCGCACGAGCTCACGCAGCACGGCAAGAGGGGAGGGTTGAAGCCGCACGAGATCCTCGACGCGGTCGAGGCCGTGCACCGGCGCTGCTCGGGCGGATACGCCGTCGTCGCGCTCATCAACGGCTACGGGCTCGTGGCGTTTCGCGACCCGCACGGCATTCGTCCCGCCGTGCTCGGCGTGCGCGAGACGCGCAAAGGCACCGAGCGCATGGTCGCGTCGGAGAGCGTCGCGCTCGATGCCCTCGGCTTCGAGCTCGAGCGGGACCTGCTGCCCGGCGAGGCCGTGTTCATCGACAAGTCCGGCAAGCTCTACAGCCGCGTATCGCCGACGCGCGCGAGCTACTCGCCTTGCATCTTCGAGTACGTGTATTTCGCGCGGCCGGATTCCTTCATCGACAAGGTATCCGTCTACAAGGCGAGGCTTCGCATGGGCGACGCGCTCGCGGACAAGATCTTGCGCATCCGGCCCGATCACGACATCGACGTCGTGATCCCGATCCCCGACACGTCGCGCACGGCGGCCCTCCAAGTCGCGCACGGGCTCGGGGTCAAGTACCGCGAAGGCTTCATCAAGAACCGTTACATCGGCCGCACGTTCATCATGCCCGAGCAGTCGGAGCGCCAGGCGTCCGTGCGGCGCAAGCTCAACGCGATCGATCTCGAGTTTCGCGGCAAGAACGTGCTGCTCGTCGACGACTCGATCGTGCGCGGCACGACCTCGCGGCAGATCATCGACATGGCGCGCGAAGCGGGAGCCAGGAAGGTCTATTTCGCCTCGGCGGCGCCGGCCGTGCGATATCCGAACGTCTACGGCATCGACATGCCGGCGGCGTCCGAGCTCGTGGCCGCGGGCCGCACCACGGAAGAGGTCGAGCGTATCATCGGCGCGGACTGGCTCGTGTATCAGGACCTCGAGGACCTCGTCAAAGCCGTGCATCACGAGAACGCGAGCATCCAGTCGTTCGACACGTCGTGCTTCTCGGGCAAGTACGTGACGGGCGACGTCACGCGCTCCTATCTGGCCGAGCTCGAGGCGCTGCGCTCGAACGCCGCTAAGGCGAAGCGCGACGCCGCGGCGCGGCTCGAGCAGATCGACGAGGACACGATGCGCGCGGCGAGCGGGCTGTAGGAGCGTGCCGGAGCCTATGACGCGCCGGCGCGGGCTGCCGAGGCCGGCGGCGGAGCTTCGGAGGCCGGCCGTGGAGCTGCGGAACCCGCCTGCGGTGCTGCGGAGGCCGGCCGCAGCGCCCCGGCACGCCAGGAACCCCGCATGCGGTTTCTGATTGTCGACGACGATCCCGAATCGCGGCGCCTGCTGCGTTATCACATCGAGGTCGAGTGGCCCGATGCGTTCGTCGACGAGCATCAGCCGAGCTCGGCGGGAGCCTCCCCCGAATCGCTCGAGATCGAGGACGCCGATCTCGTGCTGCTCGGCCATCCTCTCTCCGGCGAGCACGGGCTCGCCTGGCTGGGACGGCTCCGCGCGCGAAGCGGATGCCCGCCGGTCATCGTGTTCGCGGACCCGAGCAACGAGCTCTTGGCCGTCGAGGCCATGAAGGCGGGCGCCGCCGGGTACTTCCCGAAGTCGGCCGTGCGTCACCAGCTCTTCATCGAGGCCCTGCGGGCCGGGGCGACGGGGCGCACGCGCGAGGCGGACCGCAGGGGCGCGGAGCCCGCGTCCCTCAAGCACCGCTTCATCCGCAAGCTGCATGCGACCGACGTCTCGACGGTCTATCTCGCCGAGACGCAGCGCGGAGAGCGCGTCGTCTGCAAGGTGCTCAGGCAGCCTCAAGAGTCGGGCGGCCCGCTCTTCGAGCGCTTTCTCCAGGAGTACGAGATCATCGCGCGATTGCGGCACGAGAACGTCGCGAGGATATTCGATCTCGGCATCGCGGACGATCAGGCCTACATCGTCATGGAGTACCTGCCGGGAGGCACGCTCGCGCAGCGCATCGCGCTCGGCGTGAAGGTCGACGACGCGCTCGTGTACCTCCGGCAGATCGGCGGCGCGCTCGCTGCAATTCACGAAGCGGGCGTGCTGCATCGCGACCTCAAGCCCGCGAACATCATGTTTCGCAGGGACGGCAGCCTCGCGCTCATCGACTTCGGGCTCGCTAAGCAGCTGCGGCTCGAGGTCGCGATCACGGGAACGGGCAAGATCTTCGGAACGCCTTACTACATGAGCCCCGAGCAGGGCCATGCGGAGCCGGCCGACGAGCGCTCCGACCTCTACAGCCTCGGCTGCATCGCTTTCGAGCTCTTGACGGGCGCGAAGCCGTTCACCGCGGCGTCGGCGATGGGGCTCATCTACAAGCACGCTCACGCGCCGCGCCCGCGGCTGCCTTCGGGCCTCGAGCGCTTTCAACCCGTGCTCGACGGGCTGCTCGCCGTCGTGCCCGAGGAACGGCTGCGCTCCGCGGGGGAATTCCTCGACGCCGTCGCCGAGATTTAGACTCGAGGCGCGGTTCTGCGCGGCCGGCGAATCGGAAGGTTGCGAGGCCGAACTCGCGAATCGGAAGGTTGCGAGGCCGAAACCGCGAATCAAAAGGTTTCGAGGCTGAAGCTTCGGCCGTCCCAGATCGCGGCATGGCCGCCGCCGTGCCAAGCTCCGAGCACGATGCGCGTGGCCTTGCTGCCGTCGAGCTCGAACTCGTGCACGCCGGGCCGGTGCGTGTGCCCGTGCAGCAGCCGGCGCACGCCGAAGCGCCGCATCGTCTCTTCGACGGCCGCTTGACTCACGTCCATGATGTCCTCGGGCTTCGCGGCGGTCTCGGCGCGGCTCATCTTACGCAGCCGCTCGGCGAGCTCGCGGCGCTCGGCGATCGGCTTCGCGAGAAAGTTTTTCTGCCATGCGGGATCGCGGACCGTGCGCCGGAGCGCCATGTACTCGGCGTCGCCCGTGCAGAGAAGATCGCCGTGCGTCACGAGCAACGGCTCGCCCGCGAGATCGACCGTCTCGTAGTCGCCGAGGAGGCGGCAGCCCGTCGCGCACTGGAATCTGCGGCCCAGCAGAAAGTCTCGGTTGCCGTGCATGACCGCGCACGGCACGTGCGCCTTGTGCAGCTCGGCGAGTGCGGCGATGACGGGTTTCATCGCGTCGTTCGTATCGTCGTCGCCGATCCAAGCCTCGAAGAGGTCGCCGAGGATGTAGAGGCTTTCGGCGCCGCGGGCGCGACGATCGACGAACCTAAGGAAGCGTTCGACCGTCTCGGGGCGCGCGCCGTCGAGATGCAGATCCGAAATGAAGAGCACGGCCACGAGCCGTCACTCCGGCACGCGTTCTACCTTTTGGATGAGCACGGGATCCACGGGCACGTCGCGCGTGAACGGACCGCCCGAGCCGGTCGGGCGATGCCCGATGTCGTCGACGACGTCCATGCCTTCCACGACCTTGCCGAACACGGCGTAGCCCCAGCGCGTCGGACGCGGATCGAGCTCGAGGTTGTCCGCCAGGTTGATGTAGAACTGCGACGTGCCGGAGTGCGGCTCGCTCGAGCGCGCTACACCGACGGTGCCGCGCAAGTTGCTCAAGCCGTTGCCGGACTCGTTCGCCACGTTGCCGTTCGTGGCTTTCGGCTGGTAGTCGGCCGTGTACCCGCCGCCTTGGGCGACGAAGCCGGACACGACGCGGTGAAAGACCGTGCCGTCGTAGAAGCCCGCGTCCACGTATTTGAGGAAGTTCTCGACGGTCAGC
>DASTSM010000072.1:0-7829 GCA_035760685.1 Gammaproteobacteria bacterium
CCGCGCGCTCGGCCGTCCCTGTGCCGCGCGCGCGGGCCGCGGTCCGCGTCGTCAGCCCTTCGTGTTGAGCTTATCGCTGACCCAGAACTTCATGCCGCTGACGTCGGCCTGTGCGATGAGGCCGGCGTCCGTCATGCGGAAGATGGCGACGCCGTTCTCCCAGTTCGCCTCGGCCGCCTTGCCTTCGCGTCCGGCGGCCGCCTGCGCCGATGCGCTCGCGTTCCACTCGCCGTTCACGAACTGATCGAAGACCTGCTTGTCTTGGAAGAGCAGCACCAGCTTGTAGTTCTCGAGACCGGCACCGAGACCGACGCCGGCTCCGCCGACGTGCATGAAGGTCTCCCTGCCGCCGCCCTTCTTCATCGCGACGCCCGTGCCGCCGGCGCCGGTCACGATGAGGCCGCCCTTCGTCGTGTCGAAGACGGCGTAGCCGTAAGCGTCGTCGAGCAGCTTCGCGGCGTCGGGTCGCTTCATCTTGAGCTCGTCGATCGTCTTCATGGCCATCTGCTCGATGGCGTGCCGCTGCTCGGCCACGTTCTCGTGGCCCCGATCCGAGTGCTCGGCCGCGGAATGATCGGCGCTCGCGACCCGGTCCTCGTCACGATGCTGGCCCCAAGCGGCGCCGCACGCGAGAGCCATGGCCGCCGCCAAGGCAGGGTAAGCTCCATTTACTCGTTTCATGTCGATTTCCTCCTTCGACTTTGCCTCGGCTTGATACAGCAAGGCCCGTGCCATGTAGGCGGAAGAGTCATTGCATTCAAAAAATTAGGAAAGCCTTCTCGACGCGTTCTATGTCGCGGGCGGCCGCGCGGCCAAGGGGCTCGGGCCGCGCGCGCCGTCGATCCCGACCGCGGCGCAAGCGGCCGCCCGGGTGCGGACCGCGAGGGCTACAATCGAGATCGGTTCGAGCGCGGAGGCGGCCGCCGTCGGGCGGCGCCGGGCCTCGGAAGGGATTCGAGCGAGCAAGGAGACGAGCGGTGCGTTTGGGCATGATCGGGCTCGGCCGCATGGGCGGCAACATGGTGCGGCGGCTGCGCAGAGGCGGCATCGACGTCGTGGGCTTCAACCGGGATGCGCGCGTCGCCGCGCAGCTCTCCGCGGAAACCGGCATGTCGGCTCCCGGCTCGCTCGAGGGCGTCCTGGCCGAGCTGACCGCGCCTCGAATCGTCTGGCTCATGCTGCCCGCCGGAGACGTGACCGAGCAGTACGTCGTAAAGCTCGGGGAAAAGCTCGAGCATGACGACGTGGTCGTCGACGGCGGCAACTCGCACTTCACGGATTCGATGCGCCGAGGACAGTACCTCGGCGAGCGCGGCATCCGCTTCATCGATGCGGGCGTCTCGGGCGGCATCTGGGGCCTCGAGGAAGGCTACGCCCTCATGGTCGGCGGGCCGCGCCGGGCGGTCGCGATGCTCGAGCCCGCGCTCAAGGTCCTCGCGCCCGGGCCCGACCGAGGGTGGCTCCACTGCGGCCCGACCGGCAGCGGGCACTACGTCAAGATGGTGCACAACGGCATCGAGTACGGTCTCATGCAGGCGTACGCCGAAGGCTTCGCGCTGCTGAAGGCGCGCACGGATTTCGATCTCGACCTCGCCGCGATCGCCGAGATGTGGCGGCACGGGAGCGTCGTGCGTAGCTGGCTGCTCGATCTCACGGCCGACTTTCTCGCGAAGGATCAGACGCTCGAGGCCGTCGCGCCTTACGTGGCCGACTCCGGCGAAGGCCGGTGGACGGCCATCGAGGCCATCGAGCGCGGCGTGCCCGCGCCGATCATGAGCACGGCGCTCATGATGCGCTTCGTGAGCCAGGGTCAGCTCGACTACGGCGCCAAGATCCTCGCGATGATGCGCAACAGCTTCGGCGGCCACGCGATCAAGAAGCAGGGCGAGTGAGCCGCCGATGGCCCGCGCCGCGCTGCGCTGGCACGTTTGCGAACGGCCCGAGGAGGTCCTCGCGGCGCTCGCCGGCGAGATCGCGGCGCAGGCCCGCGCGGCGCTGGCCGCGCGCTCTCGATACCTCGTGGTGCTCGCAGGCGGAGAGACCCCGCGCGCGCTTTACGCTCTGCTCCGCGACCTCGAGACCGACTGGAGCCGCTGGGAGATCTACTTCGGCGACGAGCGCTGCCTGCCGGCGGGCCACGCCGAGCGCAACGACGTCATGGCGACGGAGACGTGGCTCGGGCATGTGCCGATTCCGCCCGAGCACATCCACGTCATCCCGGCCGAGCTGGGCGCGGACGCGGCGGCAGAGCGCTACGCGGCCGTGCTCGCGAGCGTCGGCCGCTTCGACACGACCCTGCTCGGCATCGGCGAGGACGGCCACACGGCAAGCCTTTTCCCGGGGCAGCCCGCGGGCGCCGAGGTCGGCTCGCCCGACGTGCTCGCCGTGCACGGCGCGCCGAAGCCTCCGTCCGAGCGCGTGAGCTTGAGCGCCCGACGGCTCGCCGCTGCGGCGCACGTCGAGATGCTCGCCCTCGGCGCCGCCAAGCGCGACGCGCTCCGCAGACTCCGCGCCGGCGAGCCGATCCCTGCCGCGCAGATCGTGCCCGGAACGGCGCTCGGCATTTGGGCCGATGCGGCGGCGGCGGGCAGCGACGCCCTCGACTGAGCGCCGCGCCGCGCGGCGACGGGCGCGCCTACCAGTCGAGCCCGTGGTAATGGCCGCGCTCCTCGAGCAGACGCACCTGCGCGGCAATCTCGGCCTGCCGCGCGCGCACGTACTCGCTCGGCTCCGTCACGGACAGCCGCTTCGGATTCGGCAGCACGGCCGCGAGCAGGGCCGCTTCCGCGGGAGTCAATTGCGAGGCGTCGGTCCCGAGCAGGCGCTCCGCCGCGGCGCCGACGCCGTAGACCCTAGGGCCGAGCTCGGCGACGTTGAGATAGATCTCGAGGATGCGCTGCTTCGGCAGCAGCGTCTCGAGCAGCAGCGTGAAGTAGGCCTCGAGCCCCTTGCGCACGAAGCTGCGGCCGGGCCAGAGAAATAAATTCTTCGCCACCTGCTGCGTGATCGTCGACGCGCCCCGCAGTCCGTTCCCGGCGCGGTAGTCCTCGAGCGCGTCGTTGATCGATGCGAAGTCGAAGCCGTGATGCTCGAGAAACTTCTGATCCTCGGCCGCGATGACCGCGCGCGCCGCGGCCGCCGAGATGCGCGTCCGGCCCACCCATCGGTAGTGAATCTCGCGCAGAGGCCCGGGCTCGAGCACCATCATCGCGCTCGCGGGCGGCGCGAACCAACGCAGCGACGCCACGACGAGCACGGTCGCGAGCAGCACGACCGCGAGCGCCGCGACGAGCAGCCGCGCGCTCCGCGAGAGCAGCGACGGACGCGCGCGGCGCCGCGCTCGGTTTTTCACCTGCATGTCGACTCCACTAGGGCTCCGCAGCGCACTGTATGCGTACGCATCGCGAGACGAAAGAACGGCGCTCATACTCGCGCGATGCCGGGGAATCGCGACGACGTTTGGCTCGACCTCCCGTACTCGAGCTGGCAGGACACCTGCGCGACGCTTCACCTCTGGACGCAAGTCGTCGGCAAGATCCGACTCGCGTGCGCGCCGTGGCTCAATCATTCGTGGCACGTCGCGCTCTACTTGACCGCGCGCGGCCTTACGACTTCGCCGATCCCTTACGGCGAGCGCGTCTTCGAGATCTCGTTCGACTTCATCGCACACACGCTCGCAATCACGACGAGCGAGGGCGCGACCCGCAACATCGACCTCGCGCCCCGCACCGTCGCGGATTTCCACGCCGCAGTCATGTCCGCGCTCGCGGGCTTAGGATTGCCCGTCGAGATCGACGAGTGCCCCTGCGAGATTCCGAACGCGATCCCCTTCAGCCGGGACACGGTTCACCATGCATACGACGCCGAGTATGCCCAACGATTTTGGCGCGTGCTGCTGCAAGCCGATCGCGTGCTCAAGGCGTTTCGTACGGGCTTCATCGGCAAGAGCAGCCCCGTGCACTTCTTCTGGGGCAGCTTCGATCTCGCGGTGACGCGTTTCTCGGGGCGGCGCGCTCCGCTGCATCCGGGCGGCGTACCGGGCCTCGCGGATGCCGTCGTTCGGGAAGCCTATTCTCACGAGGTCAGCAGCGCCGGCTTCTGGCCCGGCGGCGCGGGCATCGATTACCCGGCGTTCTATTCCTACGCCTACCCGGAGCCGCCCGGCTTTCGCACGGCGCGAGTCAGGCCCGCCGAAGCCGCGTACAGCGAGCAGCTCGGCGAGTTCCTGCTCGGCTACGAGTCCGTGCGCGCCGCGCGAGATCCGGACGCCGCCATCCTCGAATTCCTGCAGAGCACCTACGAGGCGGCCGCGGAGAGCGGCCGCTGGGATCGCGCGTCGCTCGAGTGCGCCCTGGGCTCGCCCCGCGTCGCGCGCGCGATTTCCTGATCGCGATCGTGACGTCTCCCGATCAGGAGCTCGGATCTCGCTGCGCGCCAGCGTCGTCGGCCGCGGACGCGCGCTCGTCCCCGTCGCTCGGGCCTCGATCGACGCCGCTCGGCACTCCATCGCCGTTCAAGTAGTAGCGCAGCACGACCCGTGAGTCATCGTCGATTCGGCCGTCGACGATCCTCGGGCGGAACAGGCTGCCCTTGATCAAGTGAACGAGCCGCCTCTCGGCTCCGCGCGCGGCGTTCTCGGCACCGAGCACCTCGATGTGCTCGGCCCTTCCGTACTCGTTGATCTCGAACGCGACGTCGATGTAGCCGGTCGATTCGGGCGTCTCCTCGGAGACGAGCGGATTCGGCATGAACGCCGGGAGCACGACGGGCATGGCGGGCGAAAAGATCTGCTCGATCGATGCCGGCTCGGCGCCCTCCTGCGAGAGCCGCTCGTAGGCCTGCTCGTACTGCTCGAGCACGGGGGCGTATCGCCCGCTGTAGCCGTGCGAGACGCGGTAAAGCAAGACCTTCCAATCGATGAGCTGAATCTCGGCGTGCGTGCGGCCGGCGGGCGACGTCGCGTGCTCCGACTCGTACCGCGCCAGATGCCGGAGCCCGTCCGCGGCGAGCGAGTAGTCGGCGTACTGGTAGCCGATGCGAACGAGCTGCCTCGAGAAATCGGGAAGCTCGTCGCTCGAGTAGCCTTGGTTTCGGACGAGCGTATCGAGCGCCCTCGTGTAATACGAATGCGCCTCGGCGAGGAGCGATCGAATCACGACGCTTCGGCTCCCCGCGTGGCAGCTCCCGATCGAGCCGAAGCCATAGCCCCAGGGGTCCGGAGTAGGCGTTTCGCCGGCATTGTAGTAGCAACCGAGAACGATCTCGGGAGGAAAGTCTCCGGCGATGTACCGGCTCAGCACGTCCATGCGCCTGTCGGCAACTCCGCGGAGAATCGGCACCGTGCGCGGGTCGTTCGGATGCCGATCGACGAGGCCCATCAGCTGCTTCTCGAGGGCCCACGCCGAAGCGCTGTCGCCTGCGGCCGCCGCGTTTTCGACGAGCCGCTGCAGCAGCGGCGCCTCCTCGAGCGAGTAGAGGCCGTAGTGCACGCGCACGAGCTGCCGGGCTTGCTCGAAGGCGGTTATCGCCAAAGCGTGGTCGCCGTCCTCCTCGTAAAGCAGACCCAAGGCGTTGAGCGGACCGATGAGCCGCTCGGAGCGCGGACCGTGAAGCGACCGTTCCTGCTCGATTCTCTCGCTGAGCTCGCGCTCGCGGGCCGGCGCCCCCGTTGCGGCGCGCCCAAGGACGGCCGCGCGCTCGGCGCGAGCTCCGAACGGATGCGCGACGGCCGCGAGCACGAGCAGCGCGGCCGTTACCTTCACGGTCCGAAGTCGTTTCCAGGGGGCCATCGCAACTCCTTGCGCTCCTCGCTCTCGGTTCCTACACCGCGCGCTCCCCCTCCCTGCGCCTCCGTTATGCCGCCCGCTCCCGCGCACCGCGTCTTCGAGTCTAGGTATCCGCGAAGAAAAATTCCCCGGGGACGGCTACGCAGCCGCGGCAGAACGCGAGCTCAACGACGCGCCCGGAAGATCACGCGCTCGGAAGATCAGTAGAAGCCGCCGTGGGCACCGACGACGCCGGCGGCGACCGTCGCGAGGGCGAGACCTAAGAGCGCGGCATGAAGCAGGATGAACGCGCGCGGCCGGCGCATGCCGTCCTTGTGCTCGCCGCGCAGGGGCTCGATCACGAAGAGCAGCAGGGCGAATACGCCCCACGTCGCGAGCATGAGCGAAATCCACCAGGTCTGCGGGTACGCGAGGCGCGCGGCTCCGCCGAGATGCGCCAGCAGGTAGCCTCCGCTCGCGCCCGCGAGCAGCACGGCCGTGCGGGCCTGCCAGACGAAGCGCGCGCGAATCCGCGTGAACATCCGGAGCCGCTCGGGCTGCGACAGCCCCGACCGAGCGAGCGCCGGAAGAATCGTCGCCGTGACCATCGCGACGCCGCCGACCCACCAGAGCACCGCGAGCACGTGCACGGCGCGCGCGAAGGCGATCATCCGCGTGCTCCGCGTGGACGCGGTCCGAGCGCCGGCCGCCGCGCCCGCGTCGCCGCCTCGCCGGCCGCGCGCACGCGCGGGACACTTGCGCCATGGACTGCCGTGACGCCCCTCGGTATGTTCTCACCCATGCGGCGGAGTTTGGCGCAGCGCCGAGCCGGTCCGCCTTGATTCACATCAAACCCGCGAGGCGGGAGAGTGCCGACTACTCGAGAGGCGGACGCCGGGCTGCGCAAGCACTATCTGTTCGCGGCGCTGTCCGAGGCGCAATGGGAGCGCATCGCGCCGCGCACGCACGTGCGCTCGTTCGCCGCGGGCCGGCGTCTATTCAGCCAAGGCGACGCCGCGAGCGAGTTCTTCCTGCTGCTCGAGGGCATGGTCAAGCTCTACCGGGTCTCTGCGGAGGGCCAGGAAAAGATCATGCGCATGATTGCGCCCGGCATGAGCTTCGCCGAGAGCGTCATGTTCATGGACGAGCCGCGCTACCCCGTGCACTCCGAAGGCGTCGAGGCCGGGGCGCTCGTCGCCATCGAATGCAGCGCGTATCTCGACATCCTGCGCGAATCCTTCGACGCTTGCCGGACCGTCATGGCGCGCATGACGGAGCGCATTCAAGCGCATTGGGACGAGATCGAGGCATTGACGCTGCAAAACAGCCGCTATCGCGTCGTGAGCTATTTGCTCGGCCTCGTGCCCGAGGGCGCCGCAAGCGAGGCGTGCGTGCGGCTGCCGTCGCGCAAGACCCTGATCGCGTCGCAGCTCGCGGCGACGCCGGAGACGCTTTCGCGCATCCTGCATGCGCTGCGCGAGGAAGGCCTCATCGAGATCCGCGACTACGACGTCTACATGCCGGACATCACGGCCCTGCGGCGGTCGTTGACCTGACAGCCGAGGCGCGAGCGGCCGACGACCGTCAAGGCTCGTCGTCGAGCGGCAGCAGGCCGGGCGTGTCCATATCGTCGAATTGATCGTGATCGACCGCCCAGAAGAAGGCGGCCGCCGCCCCGACCAGCAGCAGCAGCGACAGCGGGATCATGACGAGCAGCACGTTCATGCGGCGCTCGCTCCATGCACGGCCGCGCGGCGAACGGCGGCGGGCTTTCGCGCGTTCGTGTCCCCGGCCCGGCCGATCCGCAGCGCATTCAGCACGACGACGAGCGAGCTGAACGACATGCCGAGCGCGGCGAGCCACGGCGGCACGAAGCCAAGCGCGGCGAGCGGCACCGCGACGAGGTTGTAGCCGAGGGCCCAGCGCTGATTCTGGTGCAGCACGCCGAGGGTTTGCCGCGCGAGCAGCCGCGCGGGCGCGAGCGCGCCGAGGCGCCCGCCCGCGAGCACGATGTCGCTGCTCGCCAGCGCAAGCTCCGCGCCCTCGGCGAGCGCGACGGCCACG
>DASTSM010000073.1:0-24646 GCA_035760685.1 Gammaproteobacteria bacterium
AGCGGTTCGGGAAGTTCCTGAGGAAGCTGTGCAGCTGCTCCTGCGTCTTATAGAGCAGCACCCGGCAGCTCCACTCGACGAGCGGCAGATCCTCCGCCGGCGCGCCCTCGTCCTCGTAATGCTTGAGGACCATCGAGGCGAGGTAGAGGTAGCTCAAGATGTCGCCGAGCCGGGCGGAAAGAAGCTCCTTGCGCTTGAGCTCGCCGCCGAGCGTCAGCATCGCGGCGTCGGCGGCGAGTGCGAACGAGGCGCTGTAGCGATTGATGTGCTGGTAGTAGCGATGCGTGGGGCCGGTGCTTGGCGCCTTCGTGAAGCGCGCGAGCGTGAGCGCCATGACGACCGAGCGCACGGCGTTCGAGACCGCATAGCCCACGTGCCGATAGACCAAGCCGTCGAAGGCCGTGAGCCCGGCCTCGCGGTCTTCGCTGCGCGCGGCCTCCATCTCGGCGCGCACGAACGGATGACAGCGAATCGCGCCCTGGCCGAAGATGATGAGGTTCCGCGTCAAGATGTTCGCGCCTTCGACCGTCACGGCGATCGGCACGGATTCGTAGTTGCGCGCGAGGTAGTTTTTCGGGCCGAGCATGATGGCCTTGCCGCCGTGCACGTCCATCGCGTCGTTCGCGACCTGCCGGCCCATCTCGGTGTTGTGATACTTGAGAATCGCGGCGGGGACCGCCGGCTTCTCGCCGGCGTTCATGGCCGCGCACGTCACGCGCAGCGCCGCCTTCATGATGTAGGTGTGGCCCGCCATGCGCGCGAGCACCTCGCCGACGCCGTGGAACTTGCCGATCGGCAGATTGAACTGGCGGCGAATGCGCGCATAGGCGCCCGACGTGTAGACGCAGGTCATGGCGCCGCCGAGCGAATTGCTCGGCAGCGTGATTCCGCGGCCGACGGACAGGAGCTGCACGAGCATGCGCCAGCCTTGGCCCGCCATCTTCGGTCCGCCGATGATGTAGTCGACCGGCACGAAGACGTCCTTGCCGCGCGTCGGGCCGTTCTGGAACGGGATATTGATCGGGAAGTGCCGGCGCCCGATCTCGACGCCGGGGAGGTCGGTCGGTATCAGCGCGGCCGTGATGCCGTAGTCTTCTTTTCCGCCGAGCAGCCCCTCCGGGTCGCGAAGCTTGAACGCGAGCCCGAGCACGGTCGCGATCGGCGCGAGCGTGATGTATCGCTTGCTCCAGTTGAGCCGGATGCCGATCGTCTCGCGGCCCTCGAACTGCCCGCGGCACACGACCCCCGTATCGACGATGGCCGTCGCGTCGGATCCCGCGCGCGGCGACGTCAGCGCGAAGCAAGGCACCTCCTCGCCGCTCGCGAGCCCCGGCAGCCAGCGCTGCTTCTGCTCCTCCGTGCCGTAGTGCAGCAGCAGCTCGGCGGGACCGAGCGAATTCGGCACGCCGATCGTGGAGGCCGCCGTCGAGTTGCGCGAGGAGACCTTCGTGAGCACGATGGAATTCGCGAGCGGCGAGAAGCCGAGCCCGCCGTACTCCTTCGGGATGATCATCGCGAAGAAGCGCTCTTTTTTGAGGAACGCCCACACCTCGGGCGGCATGTCCGCGAGCTCGTGAGTGATCTGCCAGTCATCGAGCATTCGGCACAGGCGCTCGACAGGGCCGTCGATGAAGGCTTGCTCCTCGGGCGTCAGCTTCGGGGGCGGCAGGGCTTGCAGCTTCGTCCATTCGGGCGCCCCCGAGAAGAGCTCGCCTTCCCACCAGACGCTGCCGGCCTCGAGCGCGTCCTGCTCCGTCTGCGACATGCGGGGCAGCATGCCGCGATAGATCGAGAACAGGCGGCGCGTCAGGACGTCGCGCCTGAACGGGACGAGGTTCAGCGCGGCGAAGGCGGCGAAGAGCAGCCACAGCACGGCCTTCAAGACCGCGCCGCCGCTTCCGAACAGGGTGAACAGCACGAGCAGGGCGGCGAGAACGCCGGTCGAGGCGCCGAGCGACACGCGTTGATACGCGAGCGTGAGCGGCGCGCCGACGAGGACGATTACCCAGAACAAGGCTTGCAACATCGCTTCACCTCGGCGGCCCGGCGAAAGCCTCGCGGCCGGCGTCGCGGCCGGCCTGTCGCGGAATCACTGCCGCTCGCAGGACGGCATCAAAGAAGATCCGCCACCCCTTGGCGTTCCTCGCGGAGCTCCGCATGGGTAGCGTCGAGCTTGCCCCGAGCGAACTCGTCGATCGCGAGCCCCTGCACGATCTCGTACTCGCCGGCTCGGCATCTGACCGGATACGAGTAGACGACGCCGGCGCCGATGCCGTAGCTGCCGTCCGACGCCACGGCCATGCTGACCCAACGGTCCCCCGTGCCGAGGGCCCAATCCCGAACGTGATCGATGGCCGCGGACGCCGCCGAGGCGGCCGAGGACGCCCCCCGGGCCTTGATGATGGCGGCGCCTCGCTGCTGCACCGTCGGGATGAACTCTTCGCGGTACCAGCTGACCGGCACTCGCTCGAGCGCCGGCTCGCCCCGCACGCGGGCGTGAGCGAGGTCCGGAAACTGCGTGGCCGAATGATTGCCCCAGATGATGACGCGGTCGACTTCGCCGACCTGTGCGCCGGTCTTCGCCGCGAGCTGCGCCCGTGCCCGGTTGTGGTCGAGGCGGGTCATGGCGGTGAAGTGCCGCGGGTCCAGGTCCTTCGCGTTCTCGCGTGCAATGAGCGCATTCGTGTTCGCCGGGTTGCCGACGACGAGGACCCTGACGGAACGCTTGGCGTTCTCGTTGAGCGCGCGGCCCTGGACCGAGAAGATTTTCGCGTTCTCGAGCAGCAGATCCTTGCGCTCCATGCCGGGCCCGCGGGGGCGCGCGCCAACGAGCAGCGCGTAGTCGGCGTCGCGAAAAGCGGTGTTCGGATCGTCCGTCGTAACGACGCCGTGCAAGGTCTCGAAAGCGCAATCCTCGAGCTCCATCGCGACGCCCCGAAGGGCGCCGAGCGCGGGCGCGATCTCGAGGAGCTGCAGGATGATGGGCTGCTCGGGGCCGAGCATCTGTCCCGATGCGATTCGAAATGCGAGCTGATAGCCGATTTGACCGGCGGCGCCGGTGATTGCGACGTGAACGGGCTTCTTCGTGGCTTGATTCATGACTTCGTTGGAGAGCGTTGAGGGCTGATTCGATCGCGTCCGATATTAGCATGGGCCGACGGACGGCCGGCCGGCGGAAGCGCCGGGCAGGCGAGCCGGCGCCGCGGCTACTGCCCCGCGCGCAGGCCGTGCTTCTTGAGCAGGCCCCTGAACTGGTGGTAGCTCAAGCCGAGCAGCTGGGCCGCCGCCGTCTGCTTGTACTTCGCCTGCACGAGCGCGCGTTCGAGCGTCTCCCGCTCGAAGGAGGCGACGGCCGATCGGAAGTCCTCGGGCACCGGAACGGACCGAGCAGCTCTCGCGTCTATCGCATCCTCCGCGGGCGAAGGCGCGGCGTCGGGCGAGCGCCGCGGCGGCCCGAACGGCGACGCGAAGGGGTCGAAGATGATTTCGGTGATCGCGGCGCTCGGATCGGCTGCTCGATAAACGCTCCGCTCGACCGCGTTCTTGAGCTCGCGAACGTTGCCGGGCCAGTCGTAGGACAGCAACGCGTCCGATGCTTCCGGCGAGAAGCCCGGAAAGAACTCGCGCTTGAGCTCGCTCGTGACGTTGACGCCGAAGTGATACGCGAGCTTCGGGATGTCCTCGAGCCTGCGCCGCAGCGGCGGCACGTGGATCACGTCGAAAGCGAGCCGATCCATGAGGTCGGCCCGGAATCTGCCCTCGACGGCGAGCGCGGGCAGGTCGGCGTTCGTCGCGCCGACGATGCGCACGTCGGTGCGCATCGTCTTCGTGCCGCCGACCCGCTGAAATTCCCCGTACTCGATGACGCGCAGGATCTTTTCCTGCATGCGCAGAGGAATCGTGCCGAGCTCGTCGAGCACGAGCGTCCCGCCGTCCGCCTGCTCGAATCGGCCGATGTGCTGCTTCGTCGCGCCCGTGAACGCGCCGGCCTCGTGGCCGAAGAGCTCGGATTCGAGCAGAGACTCCGTCAGCGCGGCACAATTGACTTTGACGAGGGGTCGGTCCCAGCGCTCCGAAAGATAATGCAGCCGCGACGCGATGAGCTCCTTGCCCGTGCCGCGCTCGCCGACGACGAGCACGGGTTTCGGCAGCGGTGCGGCTCGAGAGACGTGCTCGAGCATGGCCATGAACGCGGGCGACTCCCCGATGAAGGGGACGGTCTCGGGATTCGCAGCGGGCATGCGGCAGATTAGACCAAGGGTTGGCGCCGAAAGCCAAGCATTGGCGCGATCGTCTCCGCGGCACTGGGCCCGAGCAGTGGCCGCCGGGCGATTTTCCTCAAAGCAAACAATGGCTTAAACGGGGCGGGCGCGCGTGGCACAGAAGCTGCTATGGGGGACGCACCCGTGTTGACCGAGCGAAAACGTCTCGGCGCGCAAAGGGCGACGTCGCGAAGACGAGTCGCCCGAACCGTAGGCCAATAGAGGAACCACCGATGGGCATCTTTTCGCGCTTTTCGGACATCGTGAACTCCAACATCAACGCCATCCTCGACAAGGCGGAAGACCCGGAGAAGATCGTCCGACTCATGATCCAGGAGATGGAGGAGACCCTCGTCGAGGTTCGCTCGGCGGCGGCTCGTTCCATTGCCGACAAGAAGGAGCTCACGCGCAAGCTCGAGGCGCTCGAGCAGGACGCGAAGGATTGGCAGAGCAAGGCCGAGCTCGCGATCGACAAAGGCCGCGACGACCTCGCGAAGGCCGCGCTCGCGGAGAAGGCGCGCGTGCTCGCCGCCGTCGACGCGGCGAAGCTCCAGTACGACGCGATCTCGGGGGGCCTCGAGAAGCTCAACGAGGACATCGGCAGGCTCGAGGAGAAGCTCGCGGACGCCAAGTCCCGACGCAACGCGATCATCGCGCGTCATCAGGCCGCGAGTCAGCGCCTCGAGGTCCGCAAGCGCCTGCACGACTATCGCATCGACGACGCGTTCGTGCGCTTCGAGCAGTTCGAGCGCCGCATGGACGACTACGAGGCCCGGGTCGAAGCGTACGATCTCGGCTGGAAGAAGGACTTGAAGAGCGAGTTTTCCGAGCTCGAGTCCGAGGACGCGATCGAGCAAGAGCTGCAGTCCCTCAAGTCGAAGCGCGCCGGGCAGAAGCCGGGCTCGACCTCGGGCTCTTCGGAATAGGCGAGCCGAGAGGGAGCCATCGTGGAGTTCTCGACCGCAATGTTCGTGCTCGCGATCGTCTTCATGGTCGTCGTGATGCCGTTCGTCGTGATCCTGCACTACGTGACGAAGTGGAAGGCGACCAAGGGCTTGTCCTCGGATGAGCAGCGCATGCTCGAGGAGCTCTGGAAAACCAGCCAGGCCATGGACAGCAGACTCAATGCGCTCGAGACGATCCTGAACGACGAGGCACCCGACTGGAAGAAGCAGGTTTGAGATTCATCACGCGTCGGCCCGGCGGCCGCAGCGGTGAACGGAGCAAACAGTGAATACGAGCGCGCCTTTCGAAGAGCATCCATCGACGAAGCTGTACCGCAACGCCGAAAAGGGCGTGATCTTCGGCGTCTGTGCCGGGATCGCGGACTACTTCGGCTTCAACCTGACCGTGACGCGCGTGCTCGTCGTGGTCGCCGCCTTGTTTTCCTTTCCGCTCGTGCTGACGGTGTACCTCGTGCTCGCGCTGCTGCTGCAGAAAGACCCGAGGCCGCGCTTCGGCGCCGGCCCCGGCGACGAGGCCGCGCTTCGCGTCCGGACCGAGCCCCATGCGACGCTGAGCACGGTGCGCTACAGGTACCGCGACATGGACGCGCGTCTGCAGCGCCTCGAGAAATACGTCACGTCGAGGCGCTACAAGCTGGACCGGGAATTCGAACGGCTTCGTGACTGATTTTTGCGCGGAATGCGGGACGGGGAGGCTTCGACGCTGTGAGCATCAATCCTTTCGAATTCGTCATCATCGTGATCTGCCTGTCGATCGTCGCGCAGGCGATCCGCGGGCACTACCGCAACAAGGAATTGCGCCGCGAGCGCAACGACAACGAGGCCGAAGCGCGCGCGACGCTCGATCGGCTCTCGAACCTCGAGGAACGGATTCGCGTGCTCGAGCGCATCGTCACCGACGAGCGCTACGAGCTCAAGCAGCGTTTCAAGGACCTTTGAAAGCGTCCCTGCCGGGCTTCCTCACTGCTGCCCTTGGGGCTGCGGATGAGCGGCCTTGAAGGCTCGGACCTGCTCGTTGAACGCGCCGGCGATCGCTTCCATTTCCGAGACCGCATCGTTGTGACGCTGCGTCATGAGGGACTTGAACTCGTCGGGCGCATCGTCCCCCGCCGTCTTGAGCTCGCCGTCGATGCAGGCGAGATAGTCGTCCATGTTCGCCATGTATTCCTTGACCTTCTTCTGCGCATCGACCATTTGGTCCATCGTGGCGGCCTTGCCGTCCGGCACCGTGATGACGGACGGGGTCTCGCAGGCCGACGCGCCGAAGGCAGCCAACCCGGCGCAAGCCAGCGCGCACGCGGCAATTCTTTTCATTGATCCACCTCGGACCGACTGAAGTCCCCGCGCGGCAATATAGCGCACGGTTTCGCGCCTAGCCAGCCAGGCCCTCGCGGCCCCCCCTGGTCCTCATGCGCGGGCGAACAGCGCCCGATATTGGCCCGTACCCTCTCGCTCCGCGAGCAGCATCTCGCCGAACCGATCCGCCGTCACGGGATCGCCGAAGAGATGTCCCTGCACGTAGTCGCAGCTGTGTGCGCGTAGAAACTCGAGCTGCTCCTCGGATTCCACGCCTTCGGCGACGACGTCGAGATTGAGGTTGTGCCCCATCTGGATGATCGTCGTGACGATCGACGCGTTGTCGCGGTCGATCGCGACGTCGCGGATGAAGGATTGATCGATCTTGAGCGTGCTGATCGGAAATTGCTGCAGCGCGCTCAGCGACGAGTATCCCGTGCCGAAGTCGTCGATCGCGAGGTGCAGGCCCATGCCGTACAAAGCGTCGAGGATGCGGACCGTCCGGGCCGCGTCGTCCATGAGCGTCGTTTCCGTGATCTCGAGCTCGAGGCACGTCGGCGAGACGCCGTGCGCGCGGAACGTCTCGCGCACACGCTCGAGAAAGCGCTGCTGCATGAGCTGGCGCAGCGACAGGTTCAGCGAGACGCGGCAAGGCGCGGGCATGAGCCGCTGCCAGTCGCGGTAGTCCTCGCAGACGCGGTTGAGCACCCAGTCGCCGATCTGCAGGATCAGGTTCGTTTCTTCGGCGAGGGGAATGAAGTCCGATGGGTAGACGAGGCCGCGCTCGGGCAGGTCCCAGCGCACGAGCGCCTCGGCTCCCTCGATACGGCCCGTCTTCACGTTGTACTTCGGCTGATAGTGGAGGCGCAGCTCGTCTCGCTCGAACGCGCGCCGCAGCTTGTTCTTCAGCATGAGCCGCTCGATCGCGGCCGTGTTCATCTCGATCGAGTAGTACTCGAACCAATTCCCCCCGGCCTTCTTCGACTGGTAAAGGGCGGCGTCGGCATTCCGGATCAAGTCGATCACGTTGTCGCCGTCCTTGGGGTAGAGCGCGATGCCGATGCTCGTGGTCATGAAGATTTCGGCGCCGTGAACCTGGAACGACCGGCCGACCGAGCGGACCAGGCTCGCGGCGAGCGCCGAGACGTCCTCCATGAAACGGTCCAAGTGTCCCGACCCGCTCACGAGCACGGCGAACTCGTCGCCCGCGAGCCGTCCGGCCGTCGCGTTCTCGGGCAGCTCCGCCTGCAGGCGGCGCGCGAAGATCTCGAGGCTCGTGTCGCCCGCGACGTGTCCGAAGGTGTCGTTGATGTCCTTGAAACGATCGACGTCGAGATAGAGCAGCGCGACGTACTGCTGCGCCTTCTTGGCGCGCGCGATCGCTTGCTGCAGCAGGTGCTGGAACTGCATGCGGTTCGCGAGCTTCGTCAGGGAGTCGACGCACGCGAGATAGCGGATCCGATGCTCGGCCCGCTTGCGCTCGTCGATGTTCTGGACGGCGTATACGAGGCACTCGATCTCGCCTCGCTCATCGCGCATCTCGGACATCGTGTAGGAGACGTTGAGCGGCGAGCCGTCGCTCTTGACGAACCTCGCGTCGCGGGGCATCAGTCGCGGCGCCGGCCGCAGCGACTCGCCGTCGGAGCTCGCGAGGATGACGCTGATCGGGCGGCCGACGAGCTCGCCCGGCTGGAGGCCCAGCATCTCGTGGGCCGCGAGGTTGGCTCGCTCGATCTTGCCCGAGGGGTTCGCGACGAAAATCGCCTCGCTCATGTTCGAGAGCAGCCGGTCGAGATAGTCGCGCGAGACGATGCTCGATCGCAGGCTCCTGCGCATCGAATCGTACGCGACCGCGAGCTCCGCAAGGTCGCTTTCCGCGGCGGCCGGAAGCTCCGTCTCGAAGTCGCCGCTCGCGGCGCGGTCGAGCGCGTGGGCGACGTCGCGCAGGGGCTCGACCAGCCGCACTGCCGCCCGCCAAACGAGAATCACGGCGGCGCCGCCCGCGGCCGCCACACCGAGGATCAGCAGAAATCCGAAAGCGTCCGCGCCGAGCGCGCCGCGGCGCTCAAGCCAAAGCAGGAGTCCGACCGCCGCGAGCAGCGCCAGCATGAGGCCGACTCCGGCCAGCACGTATTTGCGCATGGAATGATGCATAAGCCTTCGCTCGGGTCCCGGTCAATGGGTCTATGCGTTTTTGTTATAGTTCTTGCCCATGCGACGGGACGCCGATCCAAGACGCGTGCGGTCGAACGGCCCGCCCGGCGGAAGCAGGCGAAATCCGCCGTCCCGACGAGCACGGCCGACGACTCCCATGCGTTTCGACTGCTCCCGCGAGTCGAGGCCGCGCCGCCCAAGTCTACTATGACGGAAGCGCCGTCGACACTCGGCGTCGGCTTCATACCGCCGCGTCTGCTTCGCCATGCGCACCTCCAATCGATACTGGCGAGCGTGGGTCTGCGCGATCGTGCGCTGCGCCGCGCGGCCGCCGCGATGCTCGGCGCCGCGCGCAACGTGCTCCTCGAGGTCGACGGCGTTCGCTTGCTGGGCCGCTACAGCGCCCAGCCTTTCGCCGGCGGCGGCGACCGAACCGCCGCGAAGCTGCTCGTGGTCTTGCACGGGTGGGAGGGATCCTCCGAGTCTCCTTATGTAGTCGCGCTCTGCGGCCGAGCCTACCGTTCGGGCTTCGACGTCTTTCGGCTGAATTTCCGAGACCATGGGGGCACGGCCGCGCTCAACGAAGGGCTCTTTCATTCGTGCCGGCTCGACGAGGTCGTCGCGGCGGTCGCGGAGATCGGCCGGCGCTATCCCTCGCGCAAGACGTTCCTCGTCGGCTTCTCTCTCGGCGGGAATTTCGCGCTGCGTGTCGCCGCGAGCGGCCGCGTCGACAACCTGATCACGAAGGTCGTTGCCGTCTGCCCGGTGCTGCGGCCGGCGAGCACCATGCGCGCGCTCGAGGACGGGCTATGGCTTTACCGCGATCATTTCCTGCGGCGCTGGCGGCGCTCCCTCGCGGCCAAAGCGGCCGCGTTTCCCCATCTCTACGACTTCGGCGATCTGCGGCGCTTCAGGACGCTGACCGAGACGACGGCATTCTTCGTGAGCCGGTACACGAGCTTCGAAGATCTCGACGCCTATCTGAACGGCTACACGCTGACGGGCGACGTGCTCGCGCGGCTTTCGATACCGGCCTGGCTGCTCGCGGCCCGGGACGACCCGGTCATACCGAGCGACGACCTGACGGCCGTCGCGCGGCCGGACGCGCTCGAGGTCACGCTCGCCCCGTGGGGCGGCCATTGCGGCTTCGTCGAGAACTTCAAGCTCGAGAGCTGGCTCGACCGCCGCGTGCTCGCGGCGCTCGGATGAAGGTCACGTCCTTCGCTTCTCCTCGAAGGTCGTCGGCGCGCCGCCGCTCATGACCTTGATCTCGCCCTCGATGACGGCGCCTTCCGCGACCGCTATCGAGTGACCCGAGAGGCTGCCCGTGACGCGGGCCGTCCCCGAGATCTCGACGCGCTGCCGGGCCACCACGTCGCCGTCGACGATACCCGAGACGATAACGTCGGTCGCGCGCAGCGTCCCCTTCCAGCGGCCGCCTTCCGCGAGCGTCATGAGACCGTTGATGTCGCAGTCGCCTTCGACCGTGCCGCAAAAGACGTAAGGGCCGTCGCCCGTGATCGTGCCGACGATCTTGGTCGAAGGAGAGATGTACGTCGTCGGACCGGCCGAGGAGTCGCGGATGCGGCGTTTGAAGGGGCTCATCGTATGTCCTTGTGGCGGCAACGCGCGAAAGGTACCGGAACTGCGGCTCGTCCGCGAGCGCCCCGAGCACAGGCGGCCGTTTGCGATCGGCCGCCCCGCGCGATCGGCCGCCGGGGGTCAGGGGTCAGGGTAGTCGTAGCCGTACCCGAGCAGAGCGATCTCGGTGACGATCCCGTCCACGACGCGCACGCGGCGCATGAGCTTGCTCGGCCCGAAATTGTAGGTCCAGTCCTCGACGAGCACTTCCTCGACGAAGCTCGGATAGAAGCGGCCGTGGACGAAGAGGCCGCGCTCCTCGGTGTGCGAGTGGATCGAGTCGGGCTCGCCGCAGTACTCGCGCAGCTTGGTCGCGGGATCGCCCCGAGAGATCAGCTTGCTTCCGCAGCGCACAGCCTGCGCGTCGGCGCTTCCCGCCAGAGCGAGCAGCGCCAACGCGAGCAGGAGGCGCGTCCGCGTCATGGGTTCGGGCTTCGGGGCTGAGCGTCCACGGCTTCGATGATACGTCGACTTAGATGAACGCCGATTGAATGCGTTCGCGTCCCCGATGCGGCCTATAATGGCGCCGCAAACGTAGAAGGCGACTCCGCGGGCAGAAGCGACTCCGCGGGAGAATCGCCCTCGTATTAGGCGGGAAGAGACACTTGCTCGAGGCGCGGCTCAGATGGCTCGAAGAACCTGGTAACGCCAGGCTCATTCGTTTAGGGAGGAGGGGGCTCGAGAAGGAAAGCCTGCGCGTCGATGCCGAAGGCCGGCTCTCCGGCCGGCGCCACCCGGAGGCGCTCGGCTCCGCCCTCACGCACCCGAATTTGACGACGGACTACTCGGAAGCGCTGCTCGAGTTCGTCACGCCGCCCGAGCCGAGCAACTGGCAGACGCTCCAGTGGCTCTTCGACCTGCACGCGTTCGTGCACCGGCGCCTCGACGGCGAGCTGCTCTGGCCGAACAGCATGCCGTGCATGCTGAATCCCGGCGACGAGATTCCGATCGCGGAATACGGCACCTCGCACCTGGGCCGCATGAAGACGGTCTACCGGCGAGGGTTGGGCCACCGCTACGGCCGCTCGATGCAGGCGATCGCCGGCGTCCATTTCAACTTTTCTCCGCCCGCGGAGTTCTGGCCCGCTTACCGCGAGCGCGAAGGCTCGCGGGAAGCAGAGATCGATTTCCGCTCGTCCGCGTTCATGGGCCTCGCACGCAACTATCGTCGTCTCGCCTGGCTCGCGGTCTATCTCTTCGGCGCGTCGCCCGCCTTCGGCAAGTCGTTTCGCCCCGAGGGCCATCCGATGCTCGAAGCGCTCGATGACGTGACCTGGTACGCGCCCTATGCCACGTCGTTGCGCATGAGCGATCTCGGCTATCGCAACAAGACGCAGGCGCGGCTCAATATCTCGCTGAACTCCGCGCACGACTACATAGAAGGCCTGCGCAGGGCAGTGACCACCGTCGAGCCGCGGTACGAGGCCATCGGAGTGCACGTCGACGGCGAGTACCGCCAGCTCAACGCGAACATCTTGCAGATCGAGAACGAGTACTACAGTCCGATCCGGCCGAAGCCCGGCAAGCGGTCGGTCTCGCGGCCGACCGTCAGCTTGAGGCGAGACGGCATCGAGTACGTGGAGGTGCGGACGCTCGATCTTTCGCCCGCAGATCCCGTGGGCGTGAATCAGAACGAGCTCCGCTTTCTCGAGACGCTGCTCGCGTTCTGTCTCTTGGCGGATAGCCCGCCGATCAGCGCCGCGGAGCAGCAGGAGATCGACGCGCGCGACCTCGCCGTCGCGCGCGAAGGCAGGCGGCCCGGCCTCGTGCTCGAGCGTTCGGCGCCCGCGAGCTTCGCGCCGAAAGGCTCGGGCGGCGCGATCGCGCTTCGTGACTGGGGCCTCGACGTGCTCGATCGCATGGAGCCCGTCGCCGCGCTGCTCGACGCCGACGGCGAAGGCTACTCGGCGGCCCTCGCGGCTCAGCGCGACGCGATCCGCCATCCCGATGCGACGCCGTCGGCTCGGCTGCTGGACGCGCTGCTCTCGAGCAGAACGGGGTTCTTCGACTACATGCTCGAGGTTGCGAAGGCGCACCACGAATACTTCGTGTCTTCCGAGCCCTCTGCGGGCGAAGCCGAGCTCGCCGCGGCAGTCCCCGCGTCCCTCGCCGAGCAACGTCGGCTGGAAGAGCAGGACGCGAAAACTTCTTTCGGCGCGTATCTCGAGCGCTATTTCGCCGAAGCCTGACGCCGAGTCCTCGCGCGCCGAAGACCGGACTGGCTCGCGGCGAAGCGGCGCCGCCGCGCGCGCAAAGTGTGATTCCGTTTGCTCCTGCTCGAGGCGAAAGATCGGATACTGGCGGCGGCCAAAGGGATTGGGGCATGAAAGCGCTGTTTCTACTCGGTTTGCTCGCCGGTTTCGCCGGCGTGCTTGCGGGCGCCCACTTCTTTCCGTGGGGGCAAGCGCCGCGGCTGCCTTCGGCGACCTCGGTCGTCGCGAACGGCGGCCGCGCGGAGCGTTTCGTGATCCGTTTGCCCGCCGATCGGCTCGCCGCGGAGGGCAGCAGCACCCTAGGTCTGCGGGCCGTCGTGCATCCCGCGGGCGCCTCGCTGCCTCCTCTCGGCGAAGGACAGCAGCCGGTTCTGCTCGAGCAATTCAAGGTGCGCGACGTGAACGGCGCCGTGATCGGCGTTGCGGCTCGGCATTGGACGCGCACGCCGGCCGGCCCGGCCGCCGCTTGGCTGCTGCTTCTCCCGGGCCGCGGCGCGCTCATGCTGACGGCTGCTTCCGGCGAAGGCCCGGCCGCCGTCGATTCGGCCCTCGCGGCGGCGGGACGAAAGCCCAAGCAAGCGTGGAGCGGAGAGGTCGACGTGGTGACCGCCGACGGCGACGGGGCGAAGGTGCTCTCGGGCAGCGAGGAATTCGACGGGTTGACGGGCCGCTACACCGAGACCTGGGCCGTGACGGGCGTCGGCGCCGACGACGAGCTGCAGGGCACGGTGACGCTCGACACCGTCACGTACCGGGGCTCATGAAATACTTTCTCGCGACGCTTGCGGGTATCGCGGCCGGCGCCGTCCTCGCCGCGGTCTGCCTCTACTACAACCCGCTGACGACGCGGGCGGCCGCTGCGCTCGAGGAGCCGTCCGCGACGCTGCAGTATGCGCTGCCCGAGGGAGATCTCATCGCGACGACGCATTCCCGCCGCCTGCCGTTTTCGCTCGAGCCGCCCGGGATCGACAGCCTCTGGGAGCGCACCGTGCGATCGGCGGCGTTGTCCGTGCTGTCTTTGCACGCCGCGGACGGCGGGCTCGCGCTCGCGACGCGGCTCACCCGGCCTTCCGAAGCGACGGACTTGCTGTTGCGCGGCGCGATTCTCGACGACTACTGGCTCGTCACGATGCCCGGCGCGGGCTCTCTCTTCGTGCACGACCTCAACAACGTGTGGCCCGCGCTCCGCGAGAACGGCGTGCGCGTGTCGCTGCTCGGGCGCTCGTGGCGCGGCCCGAGCGACTACGCGACGACCGTGGGCCCTGAGGCGCCGCGCGGCCCCGGCCTCGTGCTCGGCGGGACGGGCCGATTCGCCGGCGTCGTCGGCGAGGCGGCGGAGAGATATCGCTTGAGCCGCTACAGCCGAGCGCGCGGCGCGGAGCAGCTGACCGGCGAGCTCTTGCTCGATCTCCCCGCGGCGGCCGCGCCCGCGCAGCCGGCGGAAACCGAGGCGCCCGCAGCGCCGGGTCCCGCGACCGCCGACACGCGTCCGCAAGCCGACCCGGCGGCGTCCGCCGGCGTGGCGGATGCGGCGGCATCTGCCGGCCCGCGGCCGCGCTGAAGCGATCCGCCTGCTCTTAGTCTTTGTCGTCTTTGTTGTTGTCTTTGTCTCTCGCGGATTCCGCGCGCGCCGCTAGGGCGGCGAGGTCCGCCGCATCCGCGAAGTCGTCCCGCGATGCGGCGAGCCCGGCGGCGATGAGCTTGCGGCCGGCCATGAAGTCGCGCGGGCTGTTGACCGCCTCGACGGCGATGAGCCGCCCCTCGCGGAGGTACAGCACCGAGAAAGCGCGCTGCTCGACGCTGCCGCGCACGACGCTCTCGTCGTAGCCGCGCGCGAGGCCCGCGATCTGCAGCTTCAAGTCGTATTGATCGGACCAAAACCACGGCACTTCGTCGTACCGCCGCGGAGCGCTCGTGAGATTCGACGCGGCCGCCTTGGCCTGCTCGATCGCGTTTTGCACGGATTCAAGCCGGACACGGTAGTCGAAAAGGGGATGAGGGTGGCGGGTGCAGTCGCCCGCCGCGAGCACGCGCGGGTCCTCCGTGCGGGCGAACGCGTCGACGAGGATGCCGTCGTCGCAGGCCAAGCCCGCTTGCTCGGCAAGCTCGACGTTCGGCACCACGCCGATGCCGACGACGGCGACGTCGCACGGGACGCGCCCGGCCGGAGTCTCGACGCCCTCGACTCGACCTCCGCCTGCGAAGCCCGTGACGGGCGTATTGCAGCGGATATGAACGCCTCGCTCCGCGTGGTAGCGCGCATAGAAGGCCGAGATCTCCGCGCCGACGACTCGGCCCATGATGCGGTCCGCCGCCTCGAGAACGGTCACGTCGAGCCCGCGCTGCGCGGCCACGGCCGCGACCTCGAGGCCGATGTAGCCGGCGCCGATCAGCACGAGCTTGCGGCCGGGGGCGAAATCGGCGGCGATGCCGTCGACGTCGTCGATCGCGCGCAAGTAGTGGATGCCGCGCAGCTCGGCGCCGGGCACTTCGAGCCGCCGCGGCCGGCTTCCCGTCGCGAGCAGCAGGTAGCCGTAGTCGAGAGCGCGCCCGTCCGACAGGTGCACGCGCGCGCGGTCGCGGTCCACGCGCTCGACGGCGACGCCGAGCTCGAGGCGGACGTCCTTGTCGCGGTAGAAGCTCTCGGGGCGCAGCCACAAGCGCTCGCGCGCGAGCTCGCCCGCAAGGTACTTCTTCGAGAGCGGAGGACGCTGATACGGCGGATAGCGCTCGCGGCCGATCAGCGTGATCGAACCGTCGAAGCCGCCTTGCCGCGCCGTTTGCACGGCCTGCGCCGCCGCCTGACCGGCGCCGACTATAATCAGATGCTGCTGTTCGGAGGGACTCATCGGCCTCGATTGTAACCGGGGATCGGGCGCGGCCGATTTCCTCCGCTAGGGAGATGCGAATGACTCGTGCGGTGCGAATTCGGCAATTCGGCGGACCGGAGGTGCTTCGCTTCGAGACCGTCGAGGTCGGCGAGCCCGGCCCCGGGCAGGCCCGCATCAGGCATACGGCCGTCGGCCTCAACATGGTCGACACGTACTATCGAAAAGGGCTCTACCCGGTCGCCTTGCCGAGCGGCCTCGGCAGCGAGGCCGCCGGCGTCGTCGTCTCCGTAGGCAAGGGCGTCGCCGGGCTCGCACCCGGAGACCGCGTCGCCTACGCGAGCGCGCCGACGCTCGACGCCTACAGCGAGGAACGGCTCGTCGACGCTCGTTGGCTCGTGCGTCTGCCCGAGGGCATCGACGACCGCCGCGCCGCCGCCATGATGCTCAAGGGCTTGACGAGCTGGTATCTGCTGACGCGCAGCTACCCCGTCCGGCGCGGCGACTTTATGCTGCTCTACGCCGCGGCGGGCGGCGTCGGCCTCATCGCGAGCCAATGGGCGGCGAGCCTCGGGGCGCGCGTCATCGGCGTCGTCGGCAGCGCGCGCAAGAAGAACGTCGCGCTCGATCACGGCTGCGAGGTCGTGCTGCTCGACGGCGAGGATATCGTCGGCCGCGTTCGCGCCCTGACCGGGGGCAAGGGCGTGCCCGTCGTCTACGACTCGATCGGGCGCGCCACGTTCACGCAGTCGCTCGACTGCCTGCGTCCGCACGGCGTCATGGTCAGCTTCGGCAACGCGTCGGGCCCCGTCGATCCCGTCGCGCCCCTCGAGCTCACGAAGCGCGGATCCCTGTATCTGACGCGGCCGACGCTGATCGACTTCATTCGCGAGCGCAGCGACCTCGAGGCCGGCTGCGCCGCGTTGTTCGAGCGCGTCGCGAGCGGCGCCGTGCGCATCGAGATCGGGCAGGAGTATCCGCTCGAGCGCGCGGCCGACGCTCAGCGCGATCTCGAGGCGAGGAAGACGACGGGGTCGACGGTCCTCGTGCCGTAGCGGGGCTCGTCGAGCCGGCTTTCCCGCGTTTTCGCGCGGATTCGGCAGTCGCCTCCGGAGAGCCGGGACGGTAGCGTGGCAGAGCGAAGTCAAGGAGGACTGCTATGCCGCGGCAACGCCACGAGGCGAGACTCGAATGGCCCATTCGCACCATCTTCGCGTCGCTCGTGGGCGTGCTTGCGAAAGGGCGCTGGGCCAAGGACTTCGTCCTGGAGCCCTCGTCGCCGTTTCCGCGGCCCGGCCAATGCTACGAGCAGCAGCGCCCGACGGTGCTCCGGCGCGGCCGCGTGGTCGAGTGCATTCCGCCCGTCTCGATCACCTTGGCCGAGACGTTGTTCGACCCGCCGTGCCGGGTGCAGCTTCGCCTACGCTGTCGCATCGAGCCCATGGAGCTCGTCTCGTTGCTGCGCCTCGACGCGAGCTTCGATCTCGAAGGAGCGGCTTCGCTGCGCCGGCGCCACTGGAACGATCGCATCCATGCCTACTGCACGCGGCTGCTCTCGGGTATCGAGTCCGCGCTCGAGTCGCTCGAGGTCGCTCCGGGGAGGAATGAGGCCGCGGACGGGGCGGGCAGGCTCGCCGCGCCGGCTGCGGAGAGCGCCGATAGCCGGGAGCGCCTCCCGCGGCCGGCCGCATCTTCGGAGGGCTAGCCGGCCCGCCCGCGGTTCCACGGCTCCACGGCTCCGTAGGGCCGCCGTGCGGCTCGGCGGCTCGGGCGGCTCGCCGCGCGGCTCGGCGGCTCGCCGCGCGGCACGGACAGCCGCGACTCGGACAGCGGCCGCGCGGCCCGGCGGCATCGACGGGCGGATATCGCGCCGCGGCGTCAATCGGGCAGGTCGCGTAGGTTGCTCCACCGCTCATTGAGCGGGGCGTTGCGGAACGGCCGGCGCCGAGGCGATTCTAAATACATCGAGAACAGGCACGGATGGAGAACAGGCCCGAGGACGGAACTTGAGTGTCCTCGCACGGGTTGCGGATGCGGGGAAGGGCCGCCGAAGGCGCAGAGCTCGGAACGTGAAGCCCTTCACGAGCGGCTTGTAGCGCCGTTCTTATACTCGGGCTAGAGCTTCCGCTTTCGTGGCCAGAGCGTTTCGGTTGGACGAGACGAGGTGAGAATGCCAGCGAGAGACGACGCCAGGGTGACTCCGGTGGTGAGCCTCAAGGAGTTCTTCAAGGACTCGGTGGGCACCGCCATGCATAGGCAAGGGCTCGATGCCGACGATCACACGGCGTACTACGTCGTGAATCTGTTGACGCTCTTCGCGCGGTCCGAGACCGTCTACGAAGGCGCGGAAGGCGCCTCGTTCAGGCCATTGGCGTCGATACTCGCCGAGGCCGTCGAGGCCACGACGGCCGAGCAGCGCAACTTCGCGCTGCAGCGCCTCGGAGACATCTCTCTGTTCGTCGCCGGGTTCTTCGGCGACAGCCTTTCGCAAAAGCTCGTCGGCCTCGACTACTACGTGAGGATGGGCGGGGGCGCATACGGCTGGCTCTCCGAGAGCGTGCGAGGCAGCCTCCGTGGACAGGTCTTCGCGTCGGTCTTCGCGGAGCTCGCCGAGAAGTTCCAAGAATTCGTCGACGTGCTGTCGGAGGTGCGGGACGCGGCGCGCGGCAGCGACGACTCCGACGTGCTGCGGCTCTACGAGACCTGGCTCAGGACCGGGAGCCCGCGCGCGGGCCGCCTCCTGCGCCGGCTCGGCATCGAGCCGAACGCCACGCTCGACGTCGCCACTCGGCACTGAGGCGCACGCGATTGCTCAACGCTCTGCACGAGCTGCTCGCGGAGATCTACGACCTCGAGGTGTCCTACGACATCGACGAGTTTCTCGTCACCGATGCGAGCGTCGCGGCGGCGCTCGATGTTAACGGGCGGCGCGTCGAGGAAAAGCTGCTGATCGCCGAGGGCGCGGGCCACGCGGAAGTCTCGCTCTACCTCGAGCGCGGTCTCGTCGATCGCCTCGAAGCCCACGATCCGAGCGACCGGCTGGACGCGCGCAACCTCGCGGATTTCTGGACCGCCTTCGAGGGCGTGAGCCACTTCGCTTACTACGCCTGGAACGCGGAGATCGGTAAGGCCGTTCGGCTTCTCGAGATGGAGCTGCAGGCCGAAGTGGACAAGTTCATCGGGACGCGCATGCTGCTCGAGCGGCAGGGCGAGCGGCCACCGCCGAGCCTCCATGCCTGGCTCTTCGACCTGCCTCGCTACGACGAGCAGTTGAGCTCGCGCGAGCTCACGCGCTATCGCCACGCGAACCGCTATGCCGCGAAGTATTGCATGAAGCTCGCGCCGGCTCTCGACCGGCGGACCGAGCGGGATTCGGTCGAGCGCGAGCTGCGCCAGTTCTATCGGCTGACTCAGCCGGAGAAGATCAAGCACATCGACTCGCGCTGAGCAACGCCGCACATCCACTCGCGCGGAGCCGCCGCACGTCGACTCGCGCGGAGCCGCCGCGCGCACATCGACTCGTGCCGAGCAACCGTCTCAGCCGCCGTTCGCCCCGAGAAAGAGCCGATAGGCCGGATTGGCCGTCTCGTCGCAGTAGGCGTAGCCGAGCGTCGCGAGGTGTCCCGCGAACTGCGCGCGCTCGGCGGGCGGAACCTGCACGCCGGCGAGCACGCGGCCGTAGTCCGAGCCGTGATTGCGGTAGTGGAACAAGCTGATGTTCCAGCGCGTGCCGACGGCCTCGAGGAACTTCAGCAGCGCGCCGGGCCGCTCGGGAAACTCGAAGCGGTAGAGCAGCTCGTCCGAAATCGTCGGCACGTGGCCCCCGATCATGTGGCGCACGTGCAGCTTCGCGAGCTCGTTCTCGCTCAAGTCGAGCACCGAGTAGCCCCGGGCGGTCAGAAGCTCGGCAAGCTCCCGCGCCTCGCCGCGGCCGCCCTGCAAGCTCACGCCCACGAAGATGTGCGCTTGCTCGGCCGGCGTGTAACGGTAGTTGAACTCGGTGATGCTGCGGGCGCCGAGAGCCTCGCAGAAGCGCAGAAACGCGCCGGGACGCTCCGGAATCTCGACGGCGAGCAGCGCCTCCCGGTGCTCGCCGAGCTCCGCGCGCTCTGCGACGTGGCGCAGCCGGTCGAAGTTCACGTTCGCGCCGCTCGCGATCGCGATGAGGTCGGCGGCGTGCACCGCGTTCTCCTCGACGTAGCGCTTGAGCCCGGCCACTGCGAGAGCGCCGGCCGGCTCCATGATGACGCGGCAGTCCTCGAAGATGTCCTTGATGGCCGCGCAAATTGCGTCGGTTTCGACGAGCACGATGTCGTCGACGACCTCGCGCGCGAGCGCATAGGTGTGATCGCTGACGCGCCGCACCGCGACGCCGTCGGCGAAAATGCCGACGTGCTCGAGCACGACGGGGCTGCCGTGCCTGAAGGCTTCGTACATGCTCGCGGCGTCGGTGGGCTCGACGCCGATGATCTTGATCTCCGGGTACAGCCGCTTCACGTAAGAGCCGATGCCGCCGACGAGGCCGCCGCCGCCGATCGGAACGAAGATCGCGGCCGGCGGCCGCTTCCACTGGCGGCTCAGCTCGACGGCGATCGTGCCCTGCCCGGCGATGACGTCGGGATCCGCGAACGGATGAACGAACGTGAGCTTTTCGGCCTCCGCGAGCCGCAACGCGCAGGCGTAGGCCTCGTCGTAGACGTCGCCTTCGAGCACCGCTTCCCCGCCGAGCGCCTTGACGGCGTCGATCTTGATCGACGGCGTGCTCTTCGGCATGACGATGACGGCGCGGACGCCGCGCTTTCGAGCGGCGAGAGCGACACCCTGCGCGTGGTTGCCGGCCGAGCTGCAGATGACGCCGCGCGCGAGCGCTTCGGCCGGGAGCTGAGCGATCTTGTTGTACGCACCGCGCAGCTTGAACGAGAAGACGGCCTGCAGATCCTCGCGCTTGAGCCAGACCTCGTTGCCGATCCGAGCGGACAAGCGAGGCGCGAGGTCGAGCGGGGACTCGATCGCCACGTCGTAAACGCGCGCGCGGAGAATGCGGCCGACGTAGCCGGCGGCCAAGCCGCCGGCCCGAGGCTCGGCAGTCGGATTTCGATCGGGCTCCTGCATGGGCCGCGGGATTATCTCACCTCGCGGCCCGGAGCACCCTGCTTTCGGCTCTACTTCCCGGCGGCGCCCTTCTTGTCCGCCGCCGGCTTTTCTTCGGCCTTGAGCAGGTCCTCCATGCGCCGAGTCATCTGGTCGTATTGGTAAGAGGCGATGCGGTACCGCCAGCCGTGGACGCGCGCGTTGATCTGCTCGGCCTCGGCATGGGGATCGGGCGCCTTGGGCTTGTCGCTCGTCTTCGAGTCGGACGCCGCCGACGTCTTGCCCGCGGCCGCGCTGCCTTCCGCGTCGCCGCCAGCGGCGGCATCGACGGATCCCGCCGCCGCCTCTGAGGCGCCGCTCGCGGGAGAGTCCGCCGCAGAGCCGCTCGAGGCTGCAGCGTTCTTCGCCGGAGCGCCCGCGACGGAGGAGCCGGCCGCGGCGGTCTTTCCGGCGGCCTGCTCGGTCTTCGCGGCCGCTTGTTCCGCCTTCGCCGCCGCCTGCTTGGCCTGCTCCTCGTCCACGGACGCTTCGAGCTCGATCCAGCGGTCCTTGTCCTTCTCGAACCCTTTGACGGTCACGACGAGGCCGTCGAAGGTGCGATACGTCGTCGTGACGTCGGGAGCGGCGTCCGCTTCGGCTACGGCGACGTCCTCGAGGCGAAGCTCGCGCAGCGCGCCGCCCGTCACGTCGGCGACGCCGGGATACTGAAGCTCGCGGCCTTTCGGCACATTCTCGACGGTGAAGTTCGGCTGCTCGGGAGCGCTCTTGGTCAGGGTGACCTTTTCTCCGCTCGGGCGCTCGATCGCGACCTCGCGGACGCGGTCCGGGCGCACGTCCACGATGTCGGGCACGAGCCATTTCGCCGCATCGCGCGGGATGTCGACGCGCTTGTCGACGAGATAGCTTTCGGCCTTGTCGTTCTGACGCACGTAGCGATAGCCGTTGCCGGCCTCCTTGCCTACGGTCACTGCGGCGACGGTCATGTCGCCCGTCCGCAGCGTGACCTGCGTCCCGGCCGCTTTCGCTTGATCGACGGATTCGACGCCGAGGCGCGAGTAGTACTCGGGATTCGAGGTCTTCTGCTCGACGATGTGCGCCTCTGCGAGATCGAGCAGGACGGCGCGAACTTTGCCGATGTCGGCCGGATAGGAATCCTTCTCCTGGACGACCCAGTTGTTCTGCTTGCGGATCAGCGTGGCGACGGGCTCCTTGCCGCCGCGCACGACCTCGACCCGATCGACGTCGTTGAGCTTCTTTTCGAGACTGGGCAAGAAGAGCGCGCCGTTCCCGAGCTCCGTGGGCGCCGTGCCTCGATGGGCGAAAACGGCGAGCCCGATCAGCACGACGAGGGCTGCTGCGAGACCGATGAGAGCGCGGCTGCTCATTGCACACCCCCCGCGCGGCGGCGCTTCACGTAGACGGCAAGCACGGCGAACAGGATCAACGCGATGGGCATCACGAGGATGTTGATGACTTTGAGGCGCGTGCCGAGGGCCTCGATGCTCTGATCGAGATTGTGCTGAACGTCGCGCAGCTGGCGCCGGATCTCGATCTGCCGATCGCGGAACCGCTGGAGCTCCTGCTGTTGCTCCGGGCTCATGATCAAGCTCGTCTTGTCGTTGCGAGCGGACTGAAGCTCGTTGAGCTTCTTCTGGGTTTCCGTAAGCTCCGCCTGAAGCTCCTGCTCGGTCGCGCGGAAGCGGGCGTCGGCGTCCCGCCGGAGCGCGTCGACGGTCGTGAACGGCCGCGAGAACGTCGCGCGGCTGCGCAACCCGATGAGGTCGGCGCTGCCCGAGAGATTATCGAGCGCGTTCGTCACCAAGTCGCCGTTGCTCGCGAACGCCGTGACGAGATCCTGGCCGAGAAAGCTCTGCTTCTGCACCCACATGCGGTCGCTCAGCACGTCGACGTCCGCGACGACGACGACGTTGGCCTTGTCCGTCGACCTCAGAGACGTGCCGGAGGCCTTCGTGGCCGCATCGCTCGGCTTCGCGTCGGACCCGCCGGCCTTGTCGCCGGCCTCGGGCGCCGGGTCTCCGGACGCGGCCGCGCTCTTGGCGGCGTCGCCCTTCGCATCGCCGCCCTTCTCGGCGTCGCCCTTCGCCGCGTCGCCTTTCGCCGCGTCGGATGACGACGCCTCGGGCGGTCCGTCCGGAAAGGCCGTGTCGAGGTGGCCTTCGATACGGGCCGCCAGCGTGTAGGTCTCGCCGCTCGGATGGAAGTCATCGAGAAGCTGCGACGGATCCGCGAGAAACTGGAGCTTCGATACGGGCAACAGAGCGGCCTCAGCGCTCGACGTGATCAGCGGCGTCAGAGTGAACTTCGCCTTCGAGGCTTTGGCGAGATGTCCTGCCGTGCCGAGGTTCACGGATTCGAGCCCGGCCGTGATCACGTCCTTCTGGTCCATCGACTGCTTGTCGAGCCCGATGAGCCCCAGGTGCCTCACGGGCCGGCGCCCGTAGCCGCTGTTGATGCTGAGGGCGTGCACGTTGTCACCGACGACGGTATCGGCCGAGTACTCCAGGCCCCAGGCGTCGAACAGGCGCTTCAAGTCGGAGCTCGCGCCGCCGCCGAGCCCGCTCGGATCGCCCGAGGCGGCCGCGATCTCCGCGAGCGGATCGACGAATATCAATGCCCGCCCGCCGCGGAGCACGAACTGATCGATCGCGAAGAGCGTCTTGTCGTCGAGGTTCCTGGGGTGCACGAGCCAGAGCACGTCGACGTCGTCGTCGACCTTGGCGAAGCTCGTCGGAAGCGGCCGGAGCTCGAAGAGCTGGCGCACCTGCTGGGTGATGGTCCAAGGCGGGCGCGCCTGCTGCGCAGCCGGATCGAAGCCGCCGCTCATCTGCACGCCGGCGAGCAGCCCGACGACCGGCTTCTTCGGATGGGCGAGGCTGTACACGAGGCGCGCGAGGTCGTACTCGAGGAAAGCCTCTTTGTCGGGCTGGAGGAACGGAATCTTTTGCTGGTCTCCGACGCTGTTCGTGCCGGCGACGCCGAAGAAGATGTTCTGGCCGACCGTGCCGAGATTGACGGGCTCGAGCCCGAACTGGTTCGCCCGGTCCTCTTCCTCCGAGAACGGCTGCGGGTCGACCACCTCGACCTTGAGCTTGCCGCGCGAGCTCCCGGCGAACTCGTCGAGCATCTCGCGGACGCGGCCTTCGTAGCTGCGCAGGAACGGGATGTTCTTCGTCTCCTCGTCGGAGAAGAACAGATAGAGATTCACCGGCTCCGCGAGATTCGCAAGGAGCTTCTTGGTGCCGGGCGCGAGCGTGTAGAGCTGGTTCTCGGTCAAGTCGATCCGCAGGCCCTTGAGCAGCATGTTGCTCACCATGACCGCGGCGACGAACACGAGCGCCAGCAAGACGAGCGTCGAGTAGCCGATTCTGCTTCTTTGCGCGGTGCTCATGGTCAGTCCGCCTTCTTGAGTTGGAGGACGATCGTGTTCGCGTAGAGAGCCACGCCGATCAACAGGGCGAAATACACGAGGTCCCTGATGTCGATGACTCCCTTGCTGATGCTTTCGAAGTGCGTGAGAAAGCTGAGGCTCGCGATCGCGTCGACGACCGATTGCGGCGCCCAGCCCGAGAAGACGTCGAGCACGAGCGAGTAGCCCGCGAGCAGCAGCAAGAAGCACGCGACCACGGAGACGATGAACGCGATGACTTGGTTCTTCGTCACCGCCGAGATGCAGGAGCCGACGGCGAGAAAGCCGCCGGCCATGAGGATGCTGCCGAGATAGGCCGCGAGGATCACGCCGTTGTCGGGCGAGCCGAGGTAGTTGACCGTGATCCACATGGGAAAGGTCAGAACGATCGCGAGCGCCGTGAACGCCCAGGCGGCGAGGTACTTGCCGAGCACGGCCTGCCAGGGCTGGATCGGCAGCGTCATGAGCAGCTCGATGCTTCCCGACTTCCGCTCCTCGGCCCAAAGCCGCATGCTGAGCGCCGGCACGAGGAACAGAAACAGCCAGGGGTGGAACGTGAAGAACGGCGCGAGGTCCGCTTGCCCGCGCTCGTAGAAGTTTCCGAGGTAGAAAGTGAACGCGCTCGCGAGCATCAGGAAGATCACGATGAACACGTACGCGATCGGCGTCGCGAAGTAGCTGCGCAGCTCGCGCCGCATCACGGCCATGATTCCGGTCATGCGCTGGCTCCTCCCGTGATCGAGCGGAACACCTCGTCGAGCCGGCCGGA
>DASTSM010000074.1:0-2407 GCA_035760685.1 Gammaproteobacteria bacterium
CCATAGGTTAGCTAACTCGATCGGGCTAATCAATGGTCCCGATCGTGCCGTCGGATCGCCGAAGAGCACCGATCGGATCTGCGCAGGCTCGTCATCGCGTATATCATCATCGCGTATATTTAAGGAGAGCAGCGGCCTAAGCGATCAGCCCAGGCAGACGGGTCGTGGAGTGGGAATCGGGATACCGGCTCGAGGAGACGGGGAGCTTCACTGTGGACGTTCAAGATCATGGACACGGCGGCTGCCCCGCACGCGCCGTGGCGCCGGGCGCCTCGCGCCGCCGCCTGCTTCGCTCCACGCTGGGATTGTTCGGCCTGGTCCTCGCCGGCACCCAATGGTCCGCAGTCGGGCAGCAGCAACGAGGCGGCGCGGCTGGATCGGACGGATCGGGGTCGGCGGGCTCGACGGGGCCGGGCGGACCCGATGTGCCCGCGCTGCCCGAGTTCCTGCGAGTCGTCGCCGCGAACCGGATCCTCGCGAACGAAGGCGTCGTCGACGCCTTCGGCCACGTCAGCGTGCGCGATCCTCGCGACGCGGAACGCTTCGTAATGTCCCGCTCGCGGAGCCCCGCGCTCGTCGAGCTCTCCGATCTCATGGAATTCCGCCTCGACGGCAGCCCGGTCGACCCGCGCGGACGCACCGTCTACGGCGAGCGCATGATCCACGCGGCCGTCTACGCGGCGCGCCCGGACGTGCACGCCGTCGTCCACAATCATTCTCGAGCGGTCCTGCCGTTCGCGCTGACCGGTGCGCCGCTCGAGCCCGTGATCCATACGGCTTCGATCATCGGCCCGGAGATACCGGTTTGGGACATTCGCGACCGCTTCGGTGACACCGACATGCTCGTGCGCACGATCGAGCAGGGCCGCGATCTCGCGGCGGCGCTCGGCTCGAACACCTGCGCGCTCATGCGGGGGCACGGCGCTGTCGTCGTCGGTTCGTCAGTGCAGGCGGCGGTGCTGACCGCCGTCTACCTTCAGGTCGATGCGGAGGTGCTGCTCGCGGCTCGGGGCCTCGGCGAGCCGAAGGGCCTGAGCCGCGGCGAGATCGAGAAGTCCTCCGAGACGCAGCTCTCGCCGCTCGCGCTCGATCGGGCCTGGGAGTACTTCTGCGCGCGCGCGGGGGTCGATCCGGTCTGACTCGCCGTGGCATGATGCCCTGCTTGCGGCCTCGCGCCGCTTCCTGCCGAGGCGTTTCTCTTCATGGACGATTCCGCTCGCGAGGCCGCCGCGCCCGATTCCTTGCACGCGCCGCAGGCGCATCGTGTATCGGACGCGGGACCGCTCGCCGCGTTCGCCGTGCTGGCGCTGATCTGGGGCTACAACTGGGTCGTCATGAAGATCGCTCTGCGCTACGCGGGGCCCATCGAGTTCGCGTTGCTCCGCGTCGGCATCGCCGTGCTCGTGATGTTCGCGCTGCTCATGGCCCTGCGAATTCCGCTTCGGCCCGCCGACGTCCGCAAGACGATCTGGCTCGGCCTCTTTCAGACGACGGGCTTCATCGGCCTGATGTCGTGGTCGCTCTCGTTCGGAGAAGTCGGGAAGAGCGCGGTGCTCGCGTACACGATGCCGTTCTGGGTCATCGTCCTCGGTTGGCCGTTCCTGCACGAGCGGCTTCAGGGCCGACAGTGGCCGGCGGTGGGGCTCGCGCTCGTCGGCCTCGTGCTCGTGCTCGAGCTCTGGGCGCCGGCCGGGAGCGCCGCAAGCAGCTTCGTCGCGCTCGGCGCGGGCGCGGCCTGGGGCATCAGCGTCATCATCGCCAAGAAAATCCCCGTGCGCGGGCGCGACGAGCTGCTCTCGCTCACGTCCTGGCAGATGCTGTTCGGCTTCATCCCGCTCGCGGCCGCGGCGCTGCTAGTCGAAGAGCCGCCCATCGATTGGAGCGGCTACTTCATCGGCGCGCTGATCTTCAACGCGGTCGGCGCGACGGCCATCGCGACGCTGCTTTGGCTCTACATCGTGCAGCGCTTACCCGCGACGGTCAGCGGGCTCAGCGCGTTGATCGTGCCGATCATCGGCGTCGGCGCCGCGTGGGTGCAGCTCGGCGAGCGGCCCGATCTCTTCGAGACGATCGGCATGGCGTTGATTCTCGCCGCGCTCGCGCTGCTCGCCTCGACGCGGCGCGTATCCGCGCCGCAGTAAGGTTTGTCCCGTTTGGCGCGGCTTCGGCGTCCTACTGCCGCGGCTCGATCCTGAGCACGGCGCCGTCCTGCTCGCCCGTCAGCACGTAGAGCAAACCGTCGGGGCCCTCGCGCACGTCGCGAATGCGCTGCTTGAGCTCGCGCAGCATCGGCTCGCGGCGAATCACCTGCCAGTCCTCGTTGAACTGAATGCGCTGCAGCTGCCCCGTGCGCGGCGTCTCGCCTTCGCGCAATCCGCCGACGAACGCGTTGCCTTTCCACTCCGTG
>DASTSM010000075.1:0-9165 GCA_035760685.1 Gammaproteobacteria bacterium
CATGATCGGCATCACCGACAACAACGAAATTTGGATGGACCGCAAGAAGGTGGAGATCAGGAATCTGCGCCCGCTCATCGAGCGAGCCCACATCGAGCGGCCCGAGGATCAGGTCGTCATCATCGCGGACAAGAAGTCGCAGGCGGGCATGGTCGCCAAGGTCATGGACGAGGTTCGGGCGGGCGGGATCACGGATGTCTCGATCGCGGCGAGCCCGACCGGCGGCAATCCGGGCTAACGGAGTAGAGGAGGCGTCATCATGCTGCTGAGACTCCCACTCACGGCTCTCTTCGGACTCGCGTTTTCCCTATCGATGTTCTGGCTGCTGTGGCACCTGATCAGCCAGCCGATCGACACGAGCTCCCTGACCGAAGCCACGCGCATTCAGTTCACGAGGCAGCGCCGCGATACCCAGGTCGAGACGAAGCGCGAGGAGCGCGTAGAGCGCGAGCCTCCACCGCCGACGCCGCAGGTCCCGCAGATGTCCTTCAACACGGGCGGCGTCCAGAACAACGTCGTCGAGCTGAATCCGAACATTGACGCCAACAGCGCGTTGTCGAAGCTGCAGCTGTCGGCCGGCTCGGATACGGACGTCATACCGCTCGTCCGCATTCCGCCGGAGTACCCCCCGCGCGCGCTCGCGCGCGGGCTCGAGGGCTGGGTGCAGGTTCAGTTCACGATCACGGAGACGGGCGGGGTGACCGACGCGAAGGTCGTCGATGCGCAGCCTAAGGGCATATTCGACGAAGCGGCTCTGAAGTCCATCGCCCGCTGGCGCTACAACCCGAAGGTCGAGAACGGCGTCGCCGTCAAGCGCGTGGGCGTCCAGACCGTCATCCGCTTCGTGTTGGAGAAGTAGCCATGACTCCGAGCATCAAGCGTTTGAAGACTTGCGGGGTCGCGGCCGTTGCGAGCCTCTTGCTGGCAGCGGTCCCGGCGGCCTACGCGCAGCGGGCCGGTGAAAAGGACAAGGACGAAGCGCCTCAGCAGGGCTTCGACGTCGTCACGGGCAAGACGATCAACGAGGCGATCGAGCTGCTCAACATGGACAACTATCAGGGCGCGCAAGCGAAGCTTGGGACGCTCAAGATGGACAAGCTGAGCCCGTACGAGCGGGGCCGCGTCGAGCAGGTCTTCTTTCAGATCGCCATCCAGCAGGACAAGTACGACGAGGCTCGCCAGCACCTCTTGAACGCGATCAACTCCGGCGGTCTCAGTGAGGACGAAGTCTCCAAGCTTCGCTACCAGATCGCGGTTCTGTACATCCAGGAAGAGAACTGGGCCAAGGGCGCGCAGGCCCTCGAGGATTGGTTCAAGACGGCGCAGAATCCGAACGGTGCCGCCTATTATCTGCTGGCAATCGCCTATTACTCTCAGGACAAGCACGACAAGGCATTCGAGCCCGCCAAGAAGGCGGTCGAGCTCACCGACCAGCCGCAGTCCGGCTGGATCCAGTTGCTCGCCTTCCTCTACATAGAGCGCGAGGACTTCAAGTCCGCGGTCCCGCTCATGGAGCGTCTCATCTCCATGGAGCCGAAGAAGAAGGACAACTGGGTGCAGCTCTCGAACATCTATCAGCAGATGGACGACTACCCGAAGGCGCTCGCAGCCATGCAGGTCGCGTACGAGGCCGACATGCTGAACCAGGACAGCGAGTACCGCCGGCTGGCCGACATGCTCCTGTTCAACGAAATCCCGTATCGCTGTGCCGAGCTGCTCGACAAGGCCATCGACGACAAGAAGATCAAAGCCGACGAGCAGGCCTATGAGAAGCTCGCGAACTGCTGGATTTCCGCGCGCGAGTTCGACAAGGCCCTGGATCCTTTGGAGCGGGCCGCTCAGCTTTCTCCGAACGGCGATCTCTACGTTCGTCTGGCCGAGGTCAACGTCCAGCGCCAAGACTGGGGGTCCGCAGCGTCGGCCGTTCAGAAAGGGATCGAGAAGGGCAAGCTCAAGGACGCGGCATACGCGCAGCTTCTCATGGGCATCGCGTTGTACGAGGAGAAGAAGCCGCAGGACGCGATTCCTTATTTCCAGCGCGCGGCGAAATCGGACGCGCGCCGCAAGTCTGCGCAGAACTATCTGCAGCGCATCGAGTATGAGGCCCAGCAGAAGCGGCAGGCACAGGGTGGTTGAGCGTGAGTCCTTTGCGAGTACGGTCCATGCATTCTTCGATTGACGGCGCGCGCAAAGGCGGCGCAAGTTCCCGCCGCGCGGCAACGGCGGCCGTGCGCGTGCTGTGCGCCGCGCTGCTGGTCGGCCTGGCAGGCAACGTCGCGGCTCAGAACAGGGGCGCCCAGAACCGGGGCGCGCGCCCGGCGCAAAACAGGCCGGCGCCCGCGGCCCAGGCCCCTGAGGCCCCGGCGCCCGTAGACAAGGCGACGCAGTACGCGAAGCTCATGCAGGAGTCGGCCGGCATCGAGCGCTATAACGCGAGGATGCAGCAGTTCTTGCAGTCGCAGCAGCAGGACATAGCGTCCCTTACGGACCAGGTTGCGGGACTTGACGACGCCGCCGCCCAGGTGGCCCCGCTGCTCCAGAAGATGTACGACAGCCTGGAGCAGTTCGTCTCGGCCGATCTGCCGTTCCTTGCGGAAGAGCGGCGCGCTCGGCTCGACAAGCTCAAGGATCTGATGGAGCAGGACGGCGGGCTGTCCGAGAAATACCGCCGTTTGGTCGAGGCCTATCAAATCGAGCTCGAGTACGGCCGGACGATGAGCACCTACAAGGGCACGCTCGAAGACGGCAGAGACGCCGAGTTTCTCCACCTCGGCCGTGTGTCCCTCATGTACCGAACCACGGACGGCAGCGAAGTCGGCTACTGGGACGCTCAAAAGGGCGCCTGGGTCGCGGATGCGCACGATGCCAGCGTCATCGAAGACGCGTTCGACATCGCGCAGGAGAAGACCGCGCCGGATATCGTGACCGTTCCCGTGCCGGCCGCCAAGGAGACCCGCTTGTGATTCGTCCGATTTGCACGTCCCCGATCCGTTCGGAGGGACGGACCGAAAGCGGCCGCGGCTTCCGACGCGCGCTCATCACATTCACGGCAGCCGTGGTGCTGCTGCCCTTCGCGAACGCCTCCGCGCAGCAGCAGCAAAGCGAGGCGACGATAAAGAGACAGCAAGAGGCTGCAGCGGCTGCCCAAGCCCAGGCCGCCGCGGAGGCCAAGGCCAAGGCGGAAGCGGAGGCCCGCGAGCGAGCGCAGTTCTTCAACTTGCTTGCCTCGAAGGTGCGCGAGCTTCGCGACAGCGAGGCCAAGCTGAACAAGCAGCGCGTGGACGCTGCGCGTGCGGCGCTCCAGGAGCAGGAGCGCCTCGAGCGCGAGCAGATTGCGCGGCGGGATGCCGCCGAGAAGCGCGGCAAGGAGCTCGACAAGGAGTGGGAGGCCAACGAGGCCCGGATCAAGGACATGAACGCCTTGCTGCAGCAGCATCAAGGCAACCTCGGCGAGCTGTTCGGCGTGACGCGCCAGATCGCGGGGGACGCTGCCGGGACGCTTCAGGACTCTATGCTGAGCGTCCTGTTCCTGCCGAAGGACGGCAAGACGGAGGAGCGCTCGGAGTTCATGCGTAGAATCGCGGGCGCGAAGGAATTGCCCTCGATCACCGAGCTCGAGCGGCTCTGGTACGAGCTCCAGCGCGAGATGACCGAGCAGGGGAAGGTCGTCCGCTTCAAGACGGACGTCGTGCAGCGGGACGGCAACGCCAGCGAGCGCGAAGTCGTCGCCGTGGGTCCGTTCACGGCCGTCTCGAACGGCGAGTTCCTCGGCTATCTGCCGAACTCGAAGACGTTTACCGAGATGGACGGCGAGCTCCCGGGCAGCTTCCGCTCCCTCGCCCGGCGCCTCCAGCAGACGCCCGCGGACGGGGGCTACACGCTGGCCGTCGTCGACCCCGCCCGCGGCTCCCTGCTCACGCGCTACATGGAGCGGCCGAATTGGCTCCGGCGGATCCAGCGGGGCGAAGCCGTCGGCTACGTCATCATCTCGGTCGGCATCATCGGGCTGCTGCTCGCACTGTTCCAGTACGCGTCGCTGATCAGGACGCGCATCGCGATGTCGTGGCAGCTGCGGCATCTCGATGAGCCCAAGCAGAACAACCCGCTGGGCCGCCTGCTGCTGGCGTTCCGCAGCGGCGGAAACCTCGACGAGAGCCCCGAGCTCGCCGAGCTTCGGCTGTCGGAGGCCGTGCTGCGGGAGGTGCCTCGACTCGAGCGGTTCCAGTCGTTCCTGCGCCTCGCGGTCGCCGCCGGACCTCTGCTGGGTCTGATCGGCACGGTCATCGGCATGATCATCACGTTCCACGCCATCGTCGCCTCGGGTGCGAGCGATCCGAAGCTCATGGCGAACGGTATCGGTCAGGCCATGATCAACACGGTGCTCGGCCTGGGCATCGCCATCCCGCTGCTGTTCATCAACGCGGGTCTCACGGGCTTCTCGCGGAGCCTGATTCAGATCCTCGACGAGCACAGCCAGGCCTTGCTGGCCGACCGCCTCTTGGAGACCCACAAGGGCTCGGAGCCCGCGGCGGGTACCCAAGCGCGGGTCAGAACGGCCTGAGGGCCGGCTCGGCCCTTGTCCCTTGGAGCGCCGGCCCGGGTTTCCCGGGCCGGCGCTTTGCGTTTCCGGGGGGCAGCGAACACCGTCGACACCGATTCTCCGCCGCGGTAGAAAGTCCTTCATCCCAACAGAAGGAGAGCGCCGATGGGCGGTGACAAGACGCTGCGCGGGCCGGATCTGGCCGCCGGAATCGAGGAGACGGCGCTCGAGGACGGCGCGAAGCTGCTGGGTCACGCGGGCGGCGAGCCCGTGCTGCTCGTCCGGGCCGGTGCCGAAGTGTTCGCCATCGGGGCGAAGTGCACTCACTACGGCGGGCCGCTGGCCGAGGGAATCGTCGTCGGCGACACGGTACGCTGCCCGTGGCACCACGCCTGCTTCAGCCTGCGCACGGGAGAGGTGCTGCGGCCGCCGGCCCTCGCCGACGAGCCGCGCTTCATCGTCGAGCGCCAGGGCGGACGCCTGCGCGTAACGGGCAAAGATCCGGCGAAACGTGCGCCGCGCACGCCGAAGCGCTCGCCGGAATCCGTGCTCATCGTCGGCGCCGGAGCTGCCGGCAACGCCGCGGCGGAGACCCTTCGGCGCGAGGGCTACGCGGGCCCGGTCACGATCGTCGACACGGACCCGGATTCCCCCTACGACCGGCCGAACCTCTCGAAGGACTATCTCGCGGGCCGCGCGCCCGAGGCGTGGATCCCGCTCCACCCGAAGTCGTTCTACGAGAAAAGAAAGATCGAGATCGTGCGCGCCGAGGCCGTCGCGCTCGACGCCGAAGCCAAGCGCGTGACGCTGGCGGACGGCTCGGCTCGGGCGGCCGAGGCGGTGCTGCTCGCGCCGGGGGCGGAGCCGATTCGAGTCGAGCTCTCGGCGTCTCCGGATGCGAAGGTCTATTTGCTTCGCTCGCTCGCGGACAGCCGCGCGATCATCGAGGCCGCCGAGGGGGCGCGCAGGGCGGCCGTCCTCGGCGCCGGCTTCATCGGCCTCGAGGCCGCCGCGTCGCTGCGCCAGCGCGGCCTCGAGGTGCACGTCGTCGCTCCCGACGACCGCCCGCTCGGCAAGGTCTTAGGTCCCGACCTCGGCGACTTCATTCGTGCCGTTCACGAGAAGCAAGGCGTCGTGTTTCATCTCGGGCGCACGGCCAAGGCGATCGCTCCGGGCCGTCTCTCGCTCGATGACGGCACGGCGGTCGACGCCGATTTCCTCGTCATGGGCGTCGGCGTCAGGCCGCGCGTCGGCCTCGCGCAGCAGGCCGGACTCAAGGTCGGCAACGGCATCGAGGTCGACGAGTACCTCGAAACGTCGCGGACGGGCGTCTGGGCCGCGGGCGACGCGGCGAGCTGGCCCGATCCGCATACCGGGCAGCGCATCCGGGTCGAGCACTGGGTCTTGGCCGAGCGCATGGGTCAGGCCGCTGCGCGCAACATCCTGGGGGCCGAGGAGCGCTTCGACGCGGTCCCGTTCTTCTGGAGCCAGCACTACGACGACGTCATCAACTATGTCGGGCACGGCGCGGGCTGGGACGAAGCCGTGCTCGACGGTAAGCCTCTCGATCGCGACTGCGCCGTGACGTTCCGGCGCGCGGGCCGCACGCTCGCGGTCGCGACCATCTTCCGGGATCGGCAGAGCCTCGAGATTGAGGCGGAGATGGAGCGCAACGTTACCAGCGAAACAGCCTGACCGCTTCGCCCTTCATGTACCGCCGGCGGCCGCGCGGAAGCTCGACGAACCCGTCCGTGCCCACGAGGGTGATGAAGTCGCCCGACGTATTCGTTTGGTGCGGCTCGGCCTCGACGACGCCGCGCTCGGTCGTAACGAGCCGCACGGGCACGAAGTAGGTCAGGTCGGACCCGAGCTCGACGTCGGCCGTCAGCACGGCCCGCTCGGGCGGCGGCGGCTTTCGCCCCAACGAGCGCGCGAGCGCGGGCACGACGTAACGTGTGAGGCAGACGAGCGCGGAGACCGGGTTGCCGGGCAGCGCGAACACGGGCTTGCCTTGCGCCGTCACGCCGAATCCCATGGGCCGGCCCGGCCGCTGCCTGATCTTGTGGAAGACGAGCTCGACGCCGAGCCGCTCGAGCACCGCCGGCACGTAGTCGAATTGGCCCATGGAGACGCCGCCGCTCAAGATCAGGGCGTCGTGCTGGGCATGCAGTCGCCCGATCTCCTCGAGCATGAGGCGCTCGTCGTCCGCGAGCCGAACGCGGGTCACCGTCGCGAGACCGTGGCCGGCGAGGCTCGCCTCTATCGCACGCTCGTTGCTGGAGCGGATCTGGAACGGCTCGACGGGCTCGGCGACGTCGACGAGCTCGTCTCCGGTCGAGATGACCGCGATGCGCGGCGGCTCGGCGAGCATGACGCGCGCGTAGCCGGCGCTTGCGAGCACGGCCATCTCCGTCGGTCCGATACGCGTTCCGGGCTCGAGCAGCACGGCCCCTTGCTTGCGGTCGCTGCCTCTCGGGTGCACGAACTGACGCTCTGCGACCGCCGCGTCGCCGTCGACCTCGGCTTGGCCGCCCTGCCGCTTGACGCGCTCGACGGGGATCACCGTATCGGCGCCCGCGGGCAGCATGGCGCCGGTCATGACCTCGATGCACTGGCCGGCGTGGTCGATGGCGAGCGGGGCCGCGCCGGCCGCTTGCGTGCCGGCAATGGAGAACAGGCGCTTCCCGGCCGACCAATCCGCGAAGGCGATCGCGATGCCGTCCATCGTGACGCGGTCGAACGGCGGCTGATCGCGCTCGGCGACGACGGGCTCCGCGAGGATTCGGCCGATCGCGCGGTCGAGCGGCTCTTCCTGCACGCGGGCGCGCGGCATGCGAGCGAGGATCGAGGCTTCGGCTTCGTGGGTGTCGGTCATCGGCGCAGGGTGCGGAAGGGCGACGATCGCGCAACGATGGAGGATGCTATACTCGTTTCGAGGTGGCAACCATGCGCCGCACGCTCGTCATCGGCGTCGTTCTCTGCATCGCCGCGCAAAGCAGCATCGCGGAGGCCGGCGACCGCAAGATCCCCAACGAAAACAAAGACTACGCGGACAACCGCTCCGTGCTCGGCGAGCAGCTCAAGCTGCTCTCGGCGGGCGCCGAAGCGATCCGCTCGGGGCGCTACGACGACGGCATAAGGCTCACGACCCTCGGCCTCGAGCGCGACGGCCCGAATCCTTTCGAGAAGGCCGCAGCGCTCGCGAACCTTTGCGCCGCGCACGCGGCCATAGGCCAGCTCGACACGGCGATTCGCTACTGCAGCGATTCGTTGTCCCTGAACGATTCGAACTGGCGCGCCTACAGCAACCGGTCCTACGCCTATTACCTCAAAGGTCAGTACTCCGAGGCCCGCTCGGATATCGATGCCGCCGCGGCGCTGGCGCCCTCGGCCCCTCAGGTGCTGCAGATCCGGGGCATGCTCAACGAAATGAGCTTGAGGCCCCGCATCATCATGGAGGAGCATCGATAAGCGCGATCGCGACGCGCCGCTTGGCCCGCCGTGCCGTGCTGCTCGGCATCGCTACGATTGGCGCGCTTTTCGCCGCGCCGCGCGACGCGCCTCGCGCCGAAGAGATCGACCCGACGGGGATCTGGAACTGTCTCATTTACGCCTCCCCGGTCATCGGCGACGAGCGCGTCTTCCTCAAGCTCTCCGCGGACGGCTCCACGGCGCTCTTGCATCTCGCCGACCCGGGCGCTCGCTGGATGCCGATCTCGAACTGGCATCGGCACCGCAAGCGCCTCGAGTTCGGCGACGCGCGGACCGGCAGGGACTTCGATGCCGATCTCTCCGCGGCTTCGCTCGGCGGCACGTGGCGAACCGATACCGCCGAAGGCGGATGGTGGTGCTCGCGCGCGAGCGACGCTCTGCTCGCGGCCGCGCGCGGCGGCGGAGGCACGGCGGCCTGGCTCGCGGAGCTCGTGCCGGCCGTCACGGCGTCGCCGCAGTATCCGAGCGAGGCGATTCGGGAGGCGAAAGAGGGACGCGCGGTCGGCTGCTTCTCCGTGAACTCGAACGGGGAAGTCGTCGACCCCGTCGTCGTCGAGCTCTCCGACGAGATATTCCGCGAGCCTACGCTGCTGGCGCTCTCGCGTTCGCGTTATCGGGGCTGGGACGACGACAAGGTCGTGAGGCCCGACTGCCGCAGCTTCACCTTTCGCCTCGACGCGGTCTACTGACCGCGTCCCGGCGCCGCTCCGGCACCGTCGCTTGCCCCGCGGCTCGGCGGCCGCCTGAGAAGCGGCGCCGGCTCTCGATTACAATGCTCGGATGGAGACCGAGAGCAATCGCGGCGCGGATTTCATTCGGCAGATCATCGCGAGCGACCGCGCGAGCGGCAAGCACGGGGGGCGCGTCCAGACCCGCTTCCCGCCGGAGCCGAACGGCTACCTGCACATCGGCCACGCCAAGGCCATCTGCGTCGACTTCGGCCTCGCGAAGGAGTTCGGCGGCACCACGAACCTTCGCTTCGACGACACGAATCCGACGACCGAGGACGTGGAGTACGTCGAGTCGATCCAGGAGGACGTGCGCTGGCTCGGCTTCGCGTGGACGAACCTCTACTTCGCGTCCGACTACTTCGAGGAGCTCTACCGGATCGCCGAGAAGCTCATCGAGAAGGG
>DASTSM010000076.1:0-8997 GCA_035760685.1 Gammaproteobacteria bacterium
CGAGAAGCTTCACCGGCTGCCGGGCTTCGCGCGCACCGCCGATCGGCTCATGGGCGAGGCGATGGCGCGGCGCAGCCGCGCCGCCTCGAGCTACGCGGAGGTCATGACGGCGGACCGCATGCTGCGCAAGCTTTCCGACGGCGCGCCTCTCGCGGACGCGCTCCAGGCCGAGTATTGGCAGAGGCGCGCCGTCGACGCGATGCACGCCGGTCGCCGCGACGAGGCGCTGCTGCTTGCGGTTCGTGCCGCCGGGACCGACAGCGTCGAGGCCCGGGAGATCGCGGCCGAGCTCATCGGCAACGACTATCGGCGGCTGGCCGCGAGCTACCGCTTGCCGACTCCTCCGTCGCGGTGGGGCATCGATTGGGCGCGCCATAGCCTCACGGTCGTCGACTCCGCGCACCGCGCGCAACGCCTCGCGCTCGGCGAGCATCCGGCGACGGAGGGGCTCGAGCCCGTGCGGGTCCCCGGCGGGCTCACGGCGCTGCAGCACGTGCCGATCACTCGCGAGATCAGCGTCGACGACAAGGGCTCGGCCGGCGCGTTCCGGCTCACGCTCCGGGTCCAGCACTCCGGCGCGAACGACCTGCTCGTCACGTTGACGGCGCCGAGCGGCGCCTCCGTGAGCCTGCCGCTCGAGCAGCAGAGTCCGGGCCAGGAGCTCTATAGCTTCAGCGCGACCGGATCTTCTCCGCTCGTGCAGCTTTCCGACGAGGCGCGCCAGGGGGTGTGGCGCTTCGCGATCGTCGATCGCGAGCCCGGCGGCGTCGGCGTGCTGCTTCGCTGGGGGCTGCGGTTCTCGGACGCGGGCACGGAGTGGCGAGATTCACCCGAGCAGGGCGTCGCGATCCCCGACCCCGTGCGGACCGAGCAGGTCCGCGTCACGCTGAGCCCGGACGGCCGACGCGCCGTCGCGGAGCCGGCGCGAGCTGGCGCGGTCGGCGAGCTTGCCGTCTGGGATCTCGAGACGGGCATGCTCGTTCGCGACCTCCACGTTCAGGGCGTGCCCGACCGGCTGCAGTTCAACCCCGACGCCTCGCGGCTGCTCGTGCAGACGGGCGACCGGCTCACGATCTGGGACGTGGCGAGCGGCAAGGCCGTCGCGAACCTCGCGACGCAAAGCGGATTCGTGCTGCCCCCCGCGTTGAGCGTCGGCGGAGACTTTCTCGTCATCGCGGAGAGGGTCGATGGGGCGCGGCCGCTTTTCAGTCTCGTACGCGTCGCGGACGGCGAGCTCGTCGCGAGCTCGGCCGGCGTCGCCGGGGCCAAGGATTGGGTGCTTGGGCCGCAAGCGCGCTACCTCGCCTTGCTCGAGACGACGCGCGTCGTCGCCGTCGTCGATCCGCGCCGCGGCAAAATGCTGCGCGAGCTGCGCCACGACCGCGACGTGCGCCGGCTCATCCCGGCGCCCGCCGGCGATCTGCTGCTGACGGTCGATGCTCGGGGCGACGTCCGCGCCTGGCGGCTGCCGGCGGAGGGCGCGGCGCCGGCGGCCGACAGCTGGCGGCTCGGCGTCACGCTCGATCCCGAGAGCGTCAGCATCTCGGCCGACGGATCGACCGTGGCTTTCGAAGGGCCCGACGGTCAGGTCGTCGTGCGCGACGTCAACGGCGACTTGAAGCCCGTGTACCTCCGCATCGATCGGAACGACCGCCCCGTCGCGACGGGGCTCTCGCCGGACGGCGCCGCGCTCGTGACGGTCAACGGCAAGCTGTTTCGTCTTTGGCGCCTCGAGCCTCGCGAGCTCGGCGGCGGCCCGGACCTCAATCTCTCGGCCCTGGCGCTCGATCACGACGGCGCACTCGCGGTCCTCGGCTTCCGCGGAGGTCATGTGCGCGTGCGCAGCGCGACGGAGCTCGCGCGCGCGGCGCCCTCGGAGACCGTCGACTACATCGGCCACCACGGCAGCGTCACGAGCCTCGACGTGAACGTGCAGCAGAATCTCATCGCGAGCGGCGGCGAGGACGGCGTCGTGCGTGTATGGGATCTCGCGACCGTCGCGCCGGCGCCGCGCTTCATGCGTCACCCCGTCGGCCCGGTGCGTGCCGTGCGCCTCTCGCCCGACGGCCGCTGGGTCGCGAGCGCGGCCGACTACTCGGCACGCGCGTGGAACGTCGCGGACGGCACGCTGACCGCAGAGCTGCCCGTGAACGGCACTGCGCTCGCGGTCGACATCGCTCCGGACTCGATGCACTGGGCGGTCGGCGACAGCGCCGGCAACGTGTTCTTCGGCAAGGCCGACGGCGCGGCGCCGCTCGGCTCCGTTCGGGCGCAAGGCCCTGTCGATGCGATCGCGTTCGGCCCGGACGGGGCCCTGCTCGCGAGCGGCGACGAGACCGGGACGGTCGAGATTTGGGACACGCGGCGCTTCGAGGCCGAAGGCGAGCGGCACGGCTTTCCGAATCCCGTGAGGTGGGTCGGGTGGAGCGCGGACGGCCGCCACCTGCTGATCCAGACGGATCAGTGGCTCCATCGCGCCGAGCTCGTGAACGGGGACATGCGGGTCGTGGACAGCCGGCTGCTCGACGTCGGCATCGAGGCGGGTGCGGCTCTCGAGACGCCGGACGGAGGCCGCTTGCGGCTTATCGGCGGGCGGGGCACGGGCCACCTCGCACTGATCGATCTCGACCTGAGCGCGCCCGCGGCTCAGCCGTTGCCGACCGAATCGCCGTTGCTCGCTCGGGACTGGAGCGCCGCGCTCGGCCTTCGCATCGACGAGAGCGGGCAGGTGCGGTGAGGTCGGTGCGACCGCGCGCCTGACGCGACGCGACTCGCGACTCCGCGACTCCGCCACTCCCCGACTCCGCCACTCCCCGACTCCGCGACTCCGCGACTCCGCGAATCTGTGAACTCTGTAAGCGGCTCGTGCGTGTCGCCAGGGTATCGTCACGGCCTCGAAAACAGAGCGGGCTCGCGTCGGTGTCGCCCATGCGTATCTTCTTCGTTTGCGCGCTCCCGGCCATTGCCGCCCCTTGGCACCGGCGCTTCGCCGGCCGTCGGCATCGCCGTGCCGGACTGTATTGCGCGGAGGCGATGTGCACGGCGCTCGCGCTCGTCGCCTGTGCGCCGGAACCTCCGCCGCGCAGCTTCGATTTCTTCCTGCGGGACGCCATCGCCCGCGACGGCGCGATCGCGCGGTGCGACGCCCATCCCCTCGAGTCGCAGCGAGACATCGAATGCGCGAACGCGCACCGTGCGGCGACCGCCTTGCTGCTGCGCGAGGAGCAGGCGAAGCGGCAGGAGCTCGAACGCGAGTCCGAGCGCAAGCTCGAAGCGTTGCGGAGTAGGTACGAGGCGCAAAGGGCCGCGGCGGCGGGCGGAGCCGCAGAGTCGGCGGCGCCGGCGTCGGCGGTCGATTCCGCCGCGCAACCGGCCTTTGGAGCTCCGCTTCAACCCCCCGTCGTCGGCGGGTCGGCCGTGGCGGCCGCGCCGCGCGGGCCGGCGGACGCCGCGGGGGCCGGCGCGCCGACTGAGCCCGTCGAGGCGGCTGCGCCTGACCAAGGCGGCGCCGCGCCGTCGGCGCCTGCTGCGCCGGCCGCCGAAGCTCCGGAGCCCGTCTCGGCGGGTCCGGCGCCCGCGCCGGTCTCCGGTGCAGCGACGCCCGCGCCGGTCTCGGCCGCGCCCGGACCGGTTGCGGATGGGGCGCCCGCACCGGTCTCGGCTGCGGCGCCCGGGGCGCGGACGTCGGTGGCCGAAGCGCCTTCCGCTCCGTCCGATTCGTCCGCGCTTCGCTGAGGCGTCGGTTCGAGGCGGACTGCCTCGGTTCTCGAGCCTACCCGGCTCGACCGTCCGCGGCACGGCCCCGTCCGCGGGTTGCTGTCCGCGCCTCGTCGGGCGTCGTCGGCCTCGTTGGCCTCGTCGATCTTCGTCGAAGTCCGTGCGGCTCGCGCCGCAGTCCGCGCGGCTCGGGCCGCGCGAGGTCACTGGCCGCGATCGAGCGGGAAGGTCACCGCGCCCTCCGCGGGCTCGTCTGACGCGGGTCGCGCCCCGGGGGCCGGAACCGAAGCGGCTTTCTCGAGCGCGAGCAGGAAGCGCCGCGCGCCCGCCGGCGTGCCGGCTTCCTGCGGCCCCAGGGGCCTCGCGTGCGGATCGCCGGCGTAGTAGGCCTCGCCGCCCTGCTGGTCGACGTCGAGGCGCGCGCCTTCGAATGCCGCGCCCGCAAACAAGCCTTTGCTTCGGAAGTAGGCGTAGACCTCGGCTTTGCCCGTCAACGCCGCCGTCGTGCGCCGGCCGAGTGGACCCGCGACCGCGGATGCATCGCCGCCGAGCGTGAACTTGCCGTCCGCGATGTGGCGCACCGAGCGCTGATTCGCGAATACGAGCACGAGGTCGGCCGATTCCGCGCCGAATTGCCAGCCGATGCTGCCGCCCGTCAGCGTGATGAGCGCCGGATTGCTCCACTGACCGTTCTCGAGGCGCACGGCGAGCACGCCCCGGCCTCTGCGTCCGCCGAGGATGAAGCCGCCGCGAATCACGTTCGGGATCACGGCGATGCCTTGGGCGCGCGCGAGCAGGTCCGCCGGAATCGACTTCTCGTCGTCCGTCGTGAACTCACCGAGCACTGCGGCGGCGTCCGCGAAACGGCGCTCGTATTCGCCCGATTCGGCCGCTCGTGCGCGCGCCGCGAGCGCGGCGGCGAGACCGACGGCCGTGAGGATCAGGAGAGTCGTCTTTCGCAGCATGTGCATGCCCCCCGGGTGCCCCGCATGCTAACAAGGATCCGGCGCGATCGCAGGGGCACGCGGAAAATGGGGTCAGAGCCGATTTTTTCGCGCGGCAGCGGAAGCGCCTCCGTGGCTCGAAAAATGGGGTCTGACCCCATTTTTCTCACGCTCGGAAAATGGGGTCTGACCCCAATTTTCGGTCAAGCCTCTGTGAGCGTCGCGAACGGGGGCACGGGCGTTCCGAGTGTCGCGGCGATCGCACGAAACAGCTCGATCTCGTCGACGTCGAGCACTCGATCGTGCCGGATCGTCGCGAGCACGCCGGCGAGCACGCGGCGCTTGTCGCCGGGCGCGATCTTGGCGAGGCGTGCGAGCGACGCGTCGAGACGCGCGAGGTCCCGGAGCGCCCCGAGGTCGGCGAAGCCGGGGTCGGCCGAGGAGCGAAGGCCCGCGGCCTCGACGCCCGCGCGATAGGCGTCGCGCGCCGAATCCGCGGTCTTCTGGCCGTACGCGGCGACGGCCGCGAGCAGGGCCGCCGCAGCGTCGGGCGCGGAGAGGCGATCGCTTGCGCCGATCCCCGGCGCCGCGCGGGGCGAGCGCGCGAGATACGCGGCCAGCATGCGAAGCAGCACGAAGTCGAAGAGGCGCTTGTCCGGCTCGAGCTCGGTCAGCCGCTCGACGAGGTCGAACAGGAATTCGAGGTGCTGCGCCGGACGCTGCTTCAACGCGGGCACGCAGAGCTCGAGGACCGGTATGCGGAGCTTCGGATCGACGGCCTGGAGCGCGAGCTGTAGCTCGATGCACCGCTCGGCTCGCGCGTGCCCGAGCCGCGACTCGAGCAGCGCCGCCTGCTGCCGGCGCACGGCGTCGTCGGGCGACAGCGCGAGCGCGAGCACAAGCAGCATGCTCGACTCGCGCGAGTGCGCTGCGGCGTGGAGCTCTTCGGGCAGAGCGGCGCGCAGCGCGCCGCCGAGCTCGGGCGACTCGATGACGCCGGCGCGCCCGAGGAGCCGTGCCGCATCGTCGGCGTCGGCGACGCGAAGCGTGCGCGCGTCCCGCGGCTCGCGCGTGCCGCTCGCCGATGCCTCTCCGCCCGCTTGCGCCCGAGGCGCGAGGCCGACCGCTTCGGCGGCGCCTTCCTCGATCGGAGCGATCGGGCTTTCCGCGCGCTCGAAGTCCTCGGGCCTGAAGCTCGGATCGAGCGCGCGAATGCGCTCGACGAGCGGCGGATGGGTCGCGAACCAGCCGCCGAAGCCGAGGCCGCCGTGCTCGAAGAGCATGTGCGAGACCTCCTCGCTCTCGACGGAGGTCAGCCGGCTCGTGTAGCCGCCGATTTTCTTGAGCGCACCCGCGAGCCCGGTCGGATCCCGCGTGAACTGCACGGCCGAGGCGTCCGCGAGCGACTCGCGCCGGCGCGAGACCGCCGCCTTGATGAGACGCGTCGCGAGAAGGCCGATCGCGCCGATGACCGTGAGCGCGAGGCCGAGCACGACGATCGCCGCGACGCCGCGGCCGTCCCTGCGCCGGCCGTAGCCGCCGAAGCGGCCGTAGCTCGACGCGCGAAGCACCCAGCGTCCGACCAGCGAGAGCACGAGGATCCCGAAGCACAAGCCGATGAGCCGCTGATTGAGGCGCATGTCGCCGTTAAGGATGTGGCTGAACTCGTGCGCGATGACGCCTTGGAGCTCGGCGCGATTCAAGCGCTCGAGCGCGCCGCGGGTAACGGTCACGGCGGCGTCGGTCGTCGTGAGGCCCGAGGCGAACGCGTTGATGCCGTCCTCGTGCTCGAGCACGTAGATCTCCGGCATCGGCAGCCCGGACGCGATCGACATCTCTTCGACGACGTCGACGAGGCGCTTTCGCGCGCGGTCGCCGACGTCCGCCGTCACGGGGGTCGCGCCGAGCAGCCGCGCGACTTGGCCGCCGCCGCTCGAGAGCGACGCCGTGCGGTAGCCGCTCGCGAGCAGGATCAGCGCGAGCGTGCCGACCGCGACGACGCCGAGCAGCGCGCCGTTGGCCGCGACCCAGTCGCTCCACGTCTGCGCGGTCGCATATCCCTGATCGCTCGAGAAGCGAAGGACGAGCGCGACCGCGGCCGTCGTCGCCGCGACGACGGCCAGGAAAGCCGCCGCGAAAGCGACGACGAGAAAGCGCGTCGAGCGCCGCGACTCTTCCTGCCGCGTGAAAAAATCCACTTCGATGCGTCGGGGCGCTTAGCCGAACGAGACGCGCGGCGCCTCCCGCTTCTCGGGTTGGCCGATGTCGAGAAATTCGGCCGTCTTAAAATTGAAGTTGTTCGCGATGACGTTGCTCGGGAAGTTCTGGCACGCGTTGTTGTAGGTCATGACTGCGTCGTTGAACGCCTGGCGTGCGAACGCGACGCGGTTCTCCGTCGTCGCGAGCTCCTCCTGAAGCTGGAGCATGTTCTCGTTCGCCTTGAGGTTCGGATACGCCTCGGCGAGCGCGAAGAGGCGGCCCAGCGTGCCGCTGACCGCCGTCTCGGCGGCCGCGAGATCCTTGATGGCGGCGGCGTTCGAGGGATCGGCCGATGCGCTCGACAGCTTCGCCTTCGCGGCGTTGCGCGCCTCGACGACGGCTTCGAGCGTGCCGCGCTCGTGAGCCATGTAGCCCTTGACCGCTTCGACGAGGTTCGGGATCAGGTCGTAGCGGCGGTTGAGCTGAACGTCGATCTGGGAGAACGCATTGCGCACGCGGTTCCTGAGGTTGACGAGGTTGTTGTACATCGCGACGAGCCAGATCGCGATGAGCACGAGAATTCCTATGAAGATCCAGAATGCGATCATCGGCGCGACCCTCGAACGAACCCGCCGCGGCAGCATACGCCGTCCGCTTCGGGCGCGGCAACGAAAAAGGGGGCGCTGCGCCCCGCGGCGTGCTCTACGAGGCAGCGATCCGCGATTCGCCGGAGCGGCCCTCGGATTCGGCGGCGTCCCGGTCGCCGGCGAAGTGGCGGCGAATCCGCATCGCGGCGCGCAGCTTCGCGCCGCGCACGTAGCACTGATAGTAAAGGTCCTTGACGATCTCGATGAGCACGGCGGACTGTATCGCGTCGATTTCGGGAATGGTCTCGCCGAGCCCGAAGAGCACCATCTCGAGCTTGCGCGTCGTGGCCGAATCGACATCGCCGGCCCTGACGGCATCCTGGAACATCTCGTGCCAGCGCAGGCGTGCGTGCTTGCCGAGCGCGAGCCAGGAGGCGTGGACGGTTCTGCGGCACATGAGCGCGAACGCGATGTGGCAATCGGCGGCATAGCACTCGAGCGCCTCGCGAAGCAGGCGAGCGATCGGTTTCGGCAAGTACACGTAGGGGAAGCGCTCGCGTACGCGCTCGACCTCGACGAGGTTCGACGAGAGCTCGACGCGCTCGGAGTCGAAACGGCGCACGGTCGCGCGCAGGAATCGCGGCTCGTTGCAGGCAGCGCAACGGAACGCGATGCCGACTCGCTTCGGCCGCGTCGCGGTCAAAACTTCGAAAGACGGCGTCGCTACCGGCAGCAGCGCGGCACGCGAGCCGCAATGGGGGCATACGCGAGAGGTCGGTTCTGCCTGTTCGAAGTTGTTGTCTTTCTTAACATAAATGGGCAAGGACTCACCTCGGCCTCCAGTCTACCGACTTCGTCACACTCGCGAAACTGCCGGCGCCGAAAATGCGTCCGAAAAATGGGGTCAGACCCCGAATTTCTCCGTTCGGCTGCGACGAGCGGAGCGTTTGGGGCGGGTAGAATGGCGGGCCAGATCCGGAGTGACGCGCCCGAGGGGAAAGCAACGATGAGTTTCGTCGGACCCGTGCATTGGATCGGAGCGATGCGTTTGCTCGGAACAATGCGTTGCCTTGGAACAATGCGTTGCCTTGGAAAAAAGCGTTGTTCCTTTGGAACAACGCGTTCGCACGGAGCAATGCGTCGCGTCGGGGCGATCTGCCTGATGCTGGCATTCGCCGTTTCCGCGCCCGCCGCCGCCGACGGTCTCCTCGCGCACTACGAAGTGACGGTACGCGACGCGAAGGACGTCAAGGTCGTGCGCAGCGCGCCGGCCGTCGTGTTGGGCAAGGCCATCGAGCACGACTTGGGGAGCTACCGGCTCTCCTTGCTCATAGAAGGCGCCGAAGCGGACGCGTACGTTTTGACCGTCTCGCTCTTGCCGGCCGGCGCGCTTGGCGCTCCGATCGTCAAAGAGTCGTTCAACGGGCGGCTCGCGGGTCCTACGGTCGGGCCCCTCGAGTTCAAGCTCGAGCGGAACGGAGTCGAGGTATTGGGCGCAATGACGCTCGCGCTCGTCCGCCCGTGACGCGGCGGCGCTGCCCGTGCCCGGG
>DASTSM010000077.1:0-35777 GCA_035760685.1 Gammaproteobacteria bacterium
GATGTTCCAGGCCATCCAGTGCAGCACGTCGGTCGTGCCGCCGCGCAGCGCGACGTCGATGTCGTGCAGGATGATCGCGTAAGCTCGCGTGTTCTCGGGAGCGCCCGAGAACTTGAATGCAGGCTGCACGTTCTCGCCGCGGCTCGTGTATTTCGCGGGGATCACGCCGCCGTCCGGGAACGCGTCGGTCTCCATCTTGAGGGGCGCGAGACGAGGCGCGCCGCCGCCACCGCCGCCGGCCGCGCGGCCGCCGCCGGCTTGGGCGGCTGCGACGCCCATGAAGGCCGTCTGCGTGACGGCCAGCGCGAATAACGCTGCCAGGGTCGTTCTCATTGACATCTTGTGCTCCCGTGGGGTTATTGGTCTTGGCGCGATCGAGTATAGCGCCAGTCGAGGAAGCTGCTGAGACTGCATGGTTGCTGAGCGACTGACGAAGACGTGGCGTGCGCTGCGCGATGCGATCGCCGGCTCGGCCGCGGATGCGGAGCTCGCGGATAAGATCGCCGAGCAGGCGAGGCGCGAGGCTCCCGTCGTGTGGCTCGTCGGCAAGGTGCAGTCCGGCAAGACCTCGATCGTTCACGCGATCACGGGACACCCGGCCGCCGAGATCGGCGCGGGTTACAAGCCCTGCACGAGGACGGCGCGGGTATTCGACTTTCCCGAGGACGCGCCCGTCATTCGGTTCCTCGACACGAGCGGCTTCGGAGAGGTCGGCTACGACCCGGCCGAGGACGTCGCGGAGCTGGAGCGCAAGGCGCACGTCGTGCTCGCCGTGGCCCGCGCGATGGACCCGGAGCAGCGCAAGGTGCTGGACGTCTTGCGCGCCGTCCGGCGTCGTCATCCCGACTGGGCCGTCGTGCTGGCCCAGACGACGCTGCATGAAGGCTACCCCGAGGGCGGCGACCACCCTCGCTACGAGGATCTCGGCGCCGCGCCCGGCCTCGACGATCTGCGCCGGAGCCTCGAGCATCAAGCCGACGCGTTCCGGGCGCTGCCCGGGCGAGGCGCCGTCTACTGCGTGCCCATCGACCTGACACCGCCGGAGGAAGGCTTCAACGACCCGAGCTTCGGTCTCGGGGCGCTGCTCGAGGCGCTCGAGCACGCGGGATCCGCGGGCATGGCCTCGATTCTCGAGAGCCTTCGGGCCCGCGATCACGATGCGCGCGCGGCGCGCGCGCGTCCGCACATCCTCGGCTACGCGGCCGCGGCGGGTGCGAGCGACGTGCTGCCGTTGATCGGCTGGGTCGGGGTGCCGACGATACAAGGCAAGATGCTGCACACGATCGCCCGGATCTACGGCCTGCGCTGGGATGCGCGGACGTTGCGGCGTTTCGCCGCTTCGCTCGGCACGGGCACCGTCGCGCGCATCGGGATCGGGCTCGGGGCGCGGCAGCTCGCGAAGCTCGTGCCCGGCTACGGGCAGACCGTCGGCGCGGCGGCCGCCGGGGCCGGCAGCTTCGCCGTGACGTACGCGCTCGGCCGCGCGGCCTGCTACTTCCTGCGCATCGCGAAGGTCGGCGGCGACGATTCCTCGGGCGTTGCGCGAATCTATCGCGAGTCGTTGCGGGAAGCGTTCGATCTCGTGCGTTCTCGAAGCAGGCCGGCCTCGGCGCCGATCGGGCCCGGAGCTTCGCGTGCCCGCTGAGCACCGTTCGTTCTGGCGAAGGTGGTGGGTCGCCGTCGTCGCGGCATTGCTGCTCGCGGTGCCGCTCTTGACCGTCATCGTGAGCGGCATCGTCTGGCTGCTCGAGCGGGATTGGTTTCTCTGGTGGTTCGGCGCGGCGGCGGCCGGCACGGTCGTCGCATGGCTCGCGCTCCGGGCGCGCCACACGCCGTTCCGACCGCCGGACGCGGGGGCCGCGGCCCTGACCGAGCCCGACGCCGGATGGGCGCCTCACGAGCTCGCCGCCTGGGAAGCCGTGCGGCGGCTCAGCGCGGAGGCGAATCCCGCGATGCTCGCGAGCCGGCAAGAGATGCTCGCCGCCGCCGAGAGTACGATCGACGCGGTCGCGCAGCACTATCATCCGGAGCGCAAAGACCCCGCCCTCGAGTTCACGCTGCCCGAGTTCCTGCTGCTGACCGAGCGCGTCAGCGCGCGCCTACGCTTTCTCATGCTCGAGCAAGTGCCGTACTCGCATCGCCTAAAGGCGCGCTACCTGCTGCGCGCCTGGGGCTATCAGCCGATGCTCGCGAAGGCGCTGCGGCACGGACGCACGGTGTACGGCATGCTGCGCATCGTCCGGGCCGTGAGCCCGCTCGGCGCCGTCGCCGCCGAGATCCGCGACTACGTCGTCAACGATCTCTACAAGCACCTCGAGACCCACGTGCGCGCGAGGCTCGTCCGGCTCTGGATCGAGGAAATCGGCCGGGCCGCCATCGAGCTCTACTCGGGGCGCCTACGTCTCGACGCCGCGGGTCTCGCGGCGCTCGCGGCCGCGGAGAACCTCGATGAAACCGCCGCCGTCGCGCCATTGCCGGGCGCGCTGCGCCTGCTCGTCGCGGGCCGAACGAAGGCGGGCAAGTCGACGCTCGTGAACGCGCTGCTCGGCACGCTGCGGGCCGGCGTCGACGTGCTGCCCGCGACGGTCGAGTTCGAGGGCTACGCGCTCGAGCACGCGGGATCGGCCGATGCATGGCTCATCGACAGCCCGGGCGCCGAGGACGAGGCGGGAGAGGCGGAGCTCACGAAGCGCACGACCGCGTGCGACCTCATCCTCTGGGTCGTCGCCGCGCATCGCGCGGACCGCGAGGCGGACCGCAAATTCCTCGACCGGCTACGCGCGCGATTCGCGGCCGATCCACGCCGCAAGATGCCTCCCATCATCGTCGTCGCGAGCCACATCGATCGTCTCCCGCCGGTCAGGGAGTGGAATCCGCCCTACAACGTCGCGGAGCCCGCGACGGCCAAGGAGCATTCGATCAGGGGCGCGCTCGAGGCGATCGCCGCCGATCTCGACGTGCCGCTCGAAGCGATCGTCCCCGCGCGCCTCGACGGAGCCGAGCCGTACAACCTCGACGTGCTGCGACTTCGCCTCGCCGCGCAGTTCGACGAGGCGCATCGCGCGCGGTGGATTCGGATCCAGCGCGATGCGGCCGAGCGCAAGGACTGGCGGCGCACGTGGCGGCAATGCGTCGCGGCCGGCCGCACGGTCGGCCGCCTTGTGGCGCGCTCGGGCGCGCAAGACTCCTGAGCGCTCGCCCTTCTGCGAGCACGGCAGAGGCCGCAACCCGGTCGTGCACGAGGTACGTTTCTTGCTTCCTCGAGCGCAGCGGCAGTCATCCGGCGCGGGAGCGCTTTGCGCAAGTCGAATAGACGCAATGAGCTGGTGGAAAGAGCAGAGTGCTGGGGACGGGCGCAACGAGCGCAAAGCCGCCGAGCGACCGCCGCCGTCGGGAGCGCGAAGGCCGGGAGAGCCGACCGGTCAGCGGAAGGCGGGCATGCCGCCGCGCAACACCTGGCTGTGGTTCCTGCTGATCCTCGTCGTGAACTTCCTGCTCGTCCGCATGTTTTTCGGCTCGAGCAGCGGCGCACTGACGATCCCGTACACCGTCTTTCGGCAGCAGGTCGAAGCGGACAACGTCGTTGCCGTCTACAACCAGGGCCAGAACATAGAAGGGCGCTTCGCACGGCCCTTCACCTATCCGCCGCCCACGCAATCGGGACAGGATTCGAGTGCCGCCGAACGAAACCCGGCCCCGGGCGCCGCCGATGGGGGAACCGAGGACTCGGGTGCTTCCGACAGAAGCGCGGGCTCCGGCGGCGCGCAAGGGAAAGGGACCGAGACCACCAAGACACCGGGCGCAAGCGGACGCGGAGGCGAAAGCGGAAGCAGAGGAGGCGGCGGCTTCCCGTCCCTCTTTGGAGCGCAACGGGCCGAGCCGCGCACCTCGTCGACCTTCAAGACCACGCTTCCGACCTTCATCGGCCCCGGCCTCGAGTCGCTCCTGATCGAGCACGGCGTCTCGATCAGCGCCGAGCCGATCGAGAGCGGCTCGTTCTGGAACGTCCTGATCTTCGGCTTCGGCCCGGCGATCCTCATCATCGTTTTCTACGTCTGGCTCTTCCGCCGCGCCGCGAAGCAGGGCGGAGCGGGGCTCGGCGGCGGGCTCATGGGCTTCGGCCGCAGCAAGGCTCGCCGCTACGACGCGGAGCGCGACACGAAGGTCACCTTCGACGACGTCGCCGGCATCGACGAGGTCGAGAACGAGCTCGTCGAGATCGTCGACTTCCTGAAGTCGCCGGGCAAATACACGCGTCTCGGCGGCACGGCGCCGAAGGGCGTCTTGCTGATCGGCGCTCCGGGCACCGGCAAGACGCTGCTCGCGCGCGCCGTCGCCGGCGAGGCCGGCGTTCCGTTCTTCTCGATGAGCGCGGCCGAATTCGTCGAGATGATCGTCGGCGTCGGCGCAGCGCGCGTGCGGGATCTCTTCAAGCAAGCGCGCGAGAACGCTCCCGCGATCATCTTCATCGACGAGCTCGACGCGATCGGCAGGGCGCGGACGGGCATCGCCGTCGGCGGCGCGTCGAGCGAGCAGGAGCAGACGCTGAACCAGATCCTGACCGAGATGGACGGGTTCTCGAGCCGCGAAGGCATCATCGTGCTCGCCGCCACGAATCAGCCCGATGTGCTCGACCGCGCACTGCTCAGGCCCGGCCGCTTCGACCGGCGCGTCGTCGTCAACCTGCCCGACAAGCAGGGCCGCATCGAGATCCTGAAGATCCACACTCGGCAGACGCCGCTCGCGAAGGACGTGGATCTCGGCGAGCTCGCGGCGTCGATGCCCGGCTTCTCGGGCGCCGACATCCGCAATCTCGTCAACGAGGCGGCGCTGCTCGCGGCGCGGCGCAACCAGAACGAGGTTCGGCAGCGCGACTTCCTCGACGCGCTCGAGAAGATCGTGCTCGGCCCCGAGCGGCCGCTGCTCCTGACCAAAGAGGACCGCGAGCGCATCGCCTATCACGAGAGCGGCCACGCGATCCTCGGTCTCGTCGTGCCGGGCGCGGATCCCGTGCACCGCGTGACGATCGTGCCCCGCGGGCAGGCGCTCGGCGTGACCTATCAGCGGCCGGACAGCGACCGCTACAACTATCCCGAGGCGTATCTCCGCGCGCGAATCGTCGGCATGCTCGGCGGCCGCGCGGCGGAGGAGATCGTGTACGGCACGCGAACGACGGGCGCCGAGAACGACATCGCGCAGGCCACCGAGATCGCGCGCGACATGGTCACGCGCTGGGGCATGAGCGAGAAGCTCGGTCTCGTTCAGCTCGCGCCGAAGCGCAATCCCTACTTGACGGGGCCCGGGGGTTTCGCCGGCTTCGGCGGCGAGCGCCCCTTCAGCGAGGAGACCGCCGTCGCGATCGATGCCGAGGTGCACCGCATCATCGGCGACAGCCACGACGAGGCGCGCCGCCTGCTCGAGGAGCATCGGCGCGAGCTCGACGCCCTCGTCGCGGCATTGCTCGATCGTGAGACGCTGGACGAGCAGGAGATCCTCGCCGTGACGGGATTGCCGGCCGCGCCCGCGCTCGAGGAGCGCGCCGGCAAGGCGGCGGCCGGGCTCTTTTAGAAGCCGGTCTTACGGCTGCCGGCCTTCCGGCTCCGCCAATCGTCGCGGATGAAGTTCACGACGCTGTCCTCCTCGTTCGAGCCGATGACGCGCGTCGCGATGCGCTTGACCGTCTCCTCCGCGTTCGACACCGCGACCGCGTGCGCGGCGATCTCGAAGAGCTTGACGTCGTTCACGTGATCGCCGAAGACGACGAGCTCCTTGCCGGCCAGGCCGAAGCGCTCGACGAGCGTGCGCACGCCTTCGGCCTTCGTCGCGCGGCGGTCGTGGACCGTGAGCCAGTGCCAGCCGGGCGAGTAAGAGTTCTCGAAGAAATGAGTCTCGATCATCGGGCCGTGCCGCTCACGCAGCGCCGCGTCGATCTCCGTGAGCTGCGCCGCGAGCCCAATCACGGTCATGCAGACGACCTGCTCCGCGAGCGCGTCGGCAAGGTTCTCGGCGCGGCGGAGCCGCTCGTCGCGGTTGACGATGCGGTCGTCGAGGAACCAGCGCATGCCTTCGTTCGCGGCCTCTTGGTGATAGAGACATTCGGCTTTCCCGTCGAAGGTCGCGAGCAGCGGAACGCACTCGAACGACAGGATCGCGCGGTAAAGGTCTTCGGCGACGTCGCGCTCGATGGAGTTCACGATCTCGTGCCTTCCGCTCTCGAGATCGGAGAGGAACGCGCCGTTCAGCGCGACGACGGGAAGCTCGAGACGGAGCCCGCGCAGGATCGGCCGCATCGAGGCGACGCTTCGCGCGCTCGCGACGGAGAAGGGCACGCCGTCTCCGAGGAGCTCCCGAAGCGCGGCTCGGCTGTAATCCGACAGCCGTGCGTCGTTGCGCAGCAGCGTCCCGTCGAGATCGGAGATGTACAAGGCGGGCATGACGATCGCGGCGCCCCTTCGAGCGTGCATGGTCCTCGGCGACCGCGGCCATTTTAGTTGTAGTATCGGCGCGCGACCTAGAGCCCGGAGGCGCGCGCATGGATCTCGAGCTGAGACGTTTGGCCGATCCGACGCTGGTCGTCGTCGCCGTCGTGTACGGCCTGCTCTGGCTCATGGCCCGGTTCGCCGGGTTCTTCGGCCTGCACCTTGCACTCCTGTTGTTCTTCTCGTGCACGCGCTACGGCTACGTGGTACTCCGCGCCCTCGCGCAGGGCAAGCCGACGGCGGCTCCCGACATCGAATCGATGAACCCGGTGGAGGACTACCGAGCCGTTCTGCACTCGACGTTCTTCGGCGGAGCGATCTTCGTGCTCGGCGCGGGGAGCTCGGTCTTCCCGACGGGTCTCGCAACCGAAGCGGCGAGACTCGTGGGCGGCTTGGCGCTCGTCGTCGCCTTTCCGGGCTCGGCGGCGCTGCTCGCGCTGAACGGCGATCTCGGCATGGCCATGAATCCGCGCCTCATCGTGTCGATCGCGCGCACGCTCGGGCGGCGCTACGCGTGGCTGCTCGCGATCTGGGCCTTGCTTGCGCTCGCGGTCTTGCTCGTCATGGCGCTGCCGTGGCCGTGGCCCCTCGGCGCGCCGCTCGACGCGATCCTGATCGTCTGGGCGGGGCTCGCCGTCTACGCCTCGATCGGTCTTGTGCTCAGGGCGCACCGGCATCTGCTCGACATCCCCGGCGAGCGCGTGCCGGTTGCCGAGATTCGCGCAAAGGACGAGCGCCGCGAGTGGCAAAGCTTCCTGGATCGCGCCTATGCGTCGATTCGCGGCGGACTCCCGGCGCAAGGGTACAAGACGATCAACGATCTCGTGGAGAGCGAGCGCGGGAGTGCCGTCGTGCAGCAATGGATCTTCGAGCGCATGTTGAGCTGGGAGGACAAGTCGCACGCGGTTGCGTTCGCGCGCCGGCTCGTCGCGGCGCTGCTCGAGAGCGGGCAAGACTACGAGGCCCTCGAGGTCGTGACGCGCTGCCGGCGCGTGTCCGCTTCGTTGGCACTCGACCCGACTGCCGCTGCGCGCATTGCAGAGTTCGCGCGCTCGATCGGCCGGCACGGAGTCGCCGACGAGCTCGCCGAAACGGCGCGCGGCGCGGGCTAGCCGTCGAGACGGCACGCGGCGGGGGACAGCCCGTCGCCGCGTGGCATGCATGTTGCACCCCGCCGTGACGGCCGCTGTCGGGGCGCCCGCTCCGAGGAAGGTGTCGCATGGCGAACGCGCAATATAGGCGAAGAGGCCGCCGGGCGGAGTCGCCTTCGGAGATCCCGCCCGCCGGATGGATGGACATCCTGCGGCGCGTCAAGCAGCAGATGGGCGATCACAACTTGTCGCTCGTCGCGGCGGGAGCCGCGTTCTATTGGCTCTTGGCGGTGTTCCCCGCGCTCGCTGCCTTGGTCTCGCTCTACGGGCTCTTCAACGATCCGCAGACCGTCCAGCAGCAGATGCAGGGTATTCAGAGCGTGATGCCGCAGGAGGCCGCCGGACTCATCAATCAGCAGTTGACGCGGATCGTGATGACCGGGAGCCAGGCGCTCGGCATCGGCGCCGCCCTCGGCTTCCTGCTCGCGCTCTGGAGCGCGACGAAGGGCGTGTCCTCGATGATGACCGCTCTCAACATCGTCTATGACGAAAAGGAGAAGCGCGGTTTCTTCAAGTCCGCGGGTCTCGCCTTGCTCCTCACGCTCGGGCTCCTGTTGTTCGTCATCGTCGCGCTCGTCGGCATCGCCGTCATTCCGGCCGCGCTCGCCGCCGGGTTGTCGGGACCGCTCGCGACGATCGTGAATTGGATCAGGTGGCCGCTCCTCGCCGTCGCCAGCATCTTCGCCCTCGACGTCCTCTATCGATATGGCGCCTCGCGCGAGAACGCGTCGTGGCGGTGGGTCACGTGGGGAGCCGTGGTCGCGACCGTGCTGTGGCTCGGCGGATCGGCGCTCTTCTCGTGGTATGTCTCGAGCTTCGGCAGCTACAACGAGACTTACGGCTCGGTCGCCGCCGTCGCCGTGCTCATGATGTGGTTCTGGGTGTCCGCGTACGTCGTGCTGCTCGGCGCTCAATTGAATGCCGAGATGGAGCACCAAACGGTCAAAGACACGACGACCGGCAAGCCCGAGCCGATGGGACGGCGGGGCGCGCACGTGGCCGATACGATCGGAGAAGGGGCGGACACGCGCGGCACCGACGGCAGCAGAGACGCCCACGCCCAGGCGGAAGAGCCCGGCTTCGACGACCGCCGCCATGGGGCCCGGCGGCGGCGCGCCGGCCGATGACGCCCGCTCGCCCGACTTGGCCGCGCCCGCCGAAAATGGGGTCAGACCCCATTTTTCGGGCGCCCCGCAAAAATCGGCTCTGACCCATTTTCTCCGGCGCGCGCGCCGCGAGGAGCGCGGCGGCCCGGCGTTGATGCATAATCGCGGCATCGTCGGGTAGCTCGGGGGGTGGGGGAATGGCGAAGGTCGACCGCAAGCTCGAAGCGGCCGCTGCCGTGCTCGCGGCTGTCGCCGCGGGCCTGCTCTGGACCGCGCAAAGCGCGCGGGCCGAGGACCACCCGGATTTCTCGGGAATCTACTTTCCGAACGGTTTCGCTCGTCGGACGCCGGACCCTCTTCCGTTTACGCCGGAGGCGAAAAAGATCGCCGACGACTACGCGAAAAAGTTTACGGTCGACGACGATCCCGGCCGCTTCTGCATTTGGCCCGGCATGCCGCGCGCGCCATGGGGAGCGCCCTTCTCCGTCGAGGTCATGCAGCGCCCGCAGGACCTCACGATCTATTGGGAAGGCTACGGCATGTATCGCAAGGTCTACATGGCCGACCACAACCCGCCGAAGCCCCTGCTGCCTGCCGCAATGGGTTTCTCGGTCGCACATTGGGAAGGGGACACGCTCGTCATCGAAACGACGCACTTGAAGCCCTATCCCTACATGACGCGTCTGCCGAACAGCTCGGACGCACACGTGACCGAGCACATGAAGCTTGCCGAGCGGGAGCAAGACGGCAAAAAGCACCGGTTTCTGATCGACGACATCACGTTGACGGATCCGAAGGTCTACACACAGCCCGTTCAGATCCACGCCGAAGCTGAGCTTCGGCCGGACCTCCAGGTTCTCGAGTACACCTGCACGGATGTGCTGTGGGACGATTACCTGCAGCAGCGCGGCCTGACTCTGCCCGATCTCGACGCGCTGCCCGGCCAGTCGCAGCAGGCCCAGTGAAGGCGCGTGGAGGAGTGAAACGATGAAAAAGACGCTGATCGGTTCTCTGATGCTCGCGGGCCTCGGTCTAGCGACGAGCGCGCAGGCGCATCACTCGTTCGCCGGCTACGACATGACGAAGAACATCGAGTTCGTCGGCACCGTCCAGGAAATCAAGTTCCGCAATCCGCACATCGAGATGACGCTGAAGCGGATGACGCCCGACGGCAAGGAGGAGATCATTCACTTCGTGGAGGGAGCGCCGGCGAACATGCTCGTCCGCCTCGGCCTCGAGCCCTCGATGGTCACGCCCGGATCGAAGATCAAGGCGATCGGATCGCCTCGAAAAGAACGGCCGGACGAGTATTTCTTGAAGACGATCGTTCTCGAGGACGGACGGGAGTTCCAGTCGCTCAAGTAGAGCCCGGATCGCAGGCTCGAACGCGCGGGAGCGCGGATTCCCAAGTTCAGGTAGAATCGTTCCAGCACGAAAGTAAAGCAGATTGGACATTAACTCTAATCGATAAGCATCTGATCTGCTTGTCTTGTTGAATGACCCTCGGGACCGTCGCCATGAGCCGGCGGCGTCGCCGAACGGCGACCTCGGCGGACTGCGTGAGGCCCATGGTACAAGCCGGACGGGATTGACCGACGCGGGGCGGGAGATGCCGGAAAAAAGAGCCATCCGTCAGCTCATGGCCGAGATCGCGCGCGCGGATTCGCCGCACGCGATCTACGAGGCGGCACTGCGCTGCCTAAAGAGCACATTGCGTGTGGCTCGCGCTTCGATGTTGCTGCTCGACGAGCACCGGCGCATGCGCTTCGTCGCATGGAGCGGCCTCTCGGACGGCTATCGAGCCGCCGTCGACGGGCATTCGCCTTGGGCGCCCGACGAGCCCGACGCAGAGACGGTGCTCGTCGACGACGTGCGCGCAGCCCCGGAGCTGCGGTCGCTCCTCCCCGTGCTGCTTGCCGAGGGGATCGAGGCGTGCGCCTTCGTGCCCTTGCGCTTCGGAACGCGCCTGATCGGCAAGTTCATGCTGTATTACGACTCGCCGCATGAGTTTTCGGCGGACGAGGTCACCCTCGCGGAGATCGTCGCCGGGCATGTCGCCTTCGCCATCGAGCACCACCGCGACGCGGCCGAGCTCGAAGAGCGTCTCGTCGCGGCGCGGCGGGCCCGGGAGCAAGCCGAGCGCGAGGCCGCGCTCCGTCAGGAGAGCGAGCGCCGGCTCCGCCTCGCGCTTGCGGCCGGCAGCATGGGCGCTTGGGAATGGGGAATCCCGACGGGGCGCGTCGAGTGGTCGGAAGAGCTCGAGCGCATTCACGGGCTCGCGCCGGGAACCTTCGGCGGGACGTTCGACGACGTGCTGCACGACATTCACCCCGAGGACCGAGAACGCTTCGCGAGCGCGCTCGATCGAGCCCTCGAGAACGGCTCGCAGGAGCACGAGATCGAGTACCGCATCGTGCCGCCGGACGGAACGCAGCGCTGGGTCGCTAGCAAGGGCCGGGTCGTCGCGGACGAGACGGGCCGGCCCGTGCGCATGGTGGGAATCCGCCGCGACGTCACCGCGCGCAAGAGAATCGAGGAGCAGGAGCGATTTCTCGCGGAGGCCGGAAGAATCCTCGCGACGACACTGGAGCCCGACTCGGCCGTTCGCCAGCTCGCGCGCGTCGTCGTGCCCTATCTTGCCGATTGGTGCGTCATCCAAGTCCTCGATGGCGAGGGCAAGCTGACGCCGGTCGAGCTGGCCCATCGCGATCCGGCCCAAGTCGAGCTGGCGTGGCGCATCGTGCGCAGGTCGCGCTCGGAGCACCGGAAGCCGACAGCCTCGAACGCCGTCCTCGAGTCGCGCAAGCCGTTGCTGATCGCGCAAGTCACCCCCGAGATGCTCGAGGATGCCGCCGAGGACGAAGAGCACCGCGAGATGCTTCGGAGGCTCAACCTTCGCTCCGTGATCACGGTGCCGTTGCAGGCGCGCGGCGGAATTCGCGGGGTGCTGAGCCTCGGCACGGCCGAATCGGGCAGGATCTTCGGCGAGGAAGACCTCAAAGCGGCCGAGGACATCGCGAGCTGGGCTGCCCTCGGCCTCGACAACGCCAAGCTCTTGGCCGAAGCCGAGAACGCGTGGGCTGCGGCGGAGAAGGCGCGGCGGCAGCTTCAGACGCTCGCGGAGATCAGCGCCGATCTCGCATCGGAGCTCGATCCAGGCGCGGCGCTGCGGCGGCTCGCTGAGAAGGTCGTCGAGAGCCTGGCCGACTACTGCGTCACCTACTCCTACGACGGCGTATCCATCGAGCGCCAGGGCTTCGCGCACCGGCTGGCCGAGAAATGCGACCTCGTGCTTAGGCTTGCCGACAGCGGGCCTCCGAGCGTCGAGGATACCTTCGGCGCGGGCGCCGTGATTCGCACGGGCGCGCCCATCCTGTCGGCCGAGGTCACGCCGGCGAGCGTCCGCGAGAGCGGAATCAACGCGGAGCACCAGAGGGCGGTGCACGCGCTGCAGGTGCGCTCCGCCATGGTGGTCCCGCTGCGCTCGCGCGGCCGGACGGTCGGGGCTATCACGTTCGCGACGACCGCCGATTCCGAGCGGCGCTACGACGTGAACGACCTCGCGCTCGCGCTCGAGCTCGCGAACCGGACGGCCCTGCTCGTCGATAACGCGCGCCTTTACGCGGACGCGAAGGCTGCCATCGCCGGGCGCGACGACATGATCCAGGTCGTCTCGCACGACTTGCGCAATCCGCTCCAGTCGATCGCGACGGCGGCCGCGCTGCTCCATCTCGACGCGCCGCCCGAGCGCAAGGCGCGGAGCCTCGAGAGCATCTCGTTCGCGACGGCGCAAATGAATCGCTTGCTTCAGGACCTGCTCGACATCTCGCAGATGGACGCAGGGCGTTTTTCCGTCGCCGCCGAGAAAATCGACGTGGAGTCGCTCGTGCGCGAAGCGCACACGCTCTTCGTCTCGGTGGCCGAGGAGAAGAGCATCCGGCTCGAGTCGCGCATCGGGCCGAACGCGGCGACGGTCAAGGCGGACCGCGGCCGCATCATGCAAGTGCTCTCGAATCTCATCGGCAACGCCCTGAAATTCGTCTCTGCCGGCGGCGTCGTCACGATCACCGCGGAACGCGACGGCGCTCGCGTGCGCTTTGCCGTCGCCGACACCGGGGTCGGACTCGCGCCCGAGGATCAGGCGAGGGTATTCGATCGGTTCTGGCGCGGAGATCGGCGCAAGGAGCGCGGAGCGGGCCTCGGCTTGGCCGTGGCCAAGGGCATCGTCGAGGCGCACGGCGGCAGGATCGGCGTCGAGAGCAGCCCCGGCCAAGGCAGCACGTTTTACTTCTTGCTCGATGCGGAGCCTGCGGAGCGGCCGCAGCCGGCTCGGAAGGCATCCCCGATCCTCGTCGTCGACGACGACGAGGCGCTCAGGGACGAGATCGTCGACCTGCTGCGCGGCCAAGGCTATGCGGTCGTCTCCGCGTCGAACGGACGCGAGGCGTTGCGGTACCTCCGCAACGAGGCGGCACCTTCGCTCGTGCTGCTCGACATGATGATGCCCGCCATGGACGGATGGGAGCTGTTCGATTTCGTCAAGCGCGACGAAAGCCTCGCGACCGTGCCGCTCGTGCTTCTGACCTGTCTCGACGCCGGGGACGTCGGATCGCAGGCCGCGGCCGCGGAGGGCTATCTCAAGAAGCCCGTCCGCCTCAAGGATCTGCTCGCTCTTGCCGAGAGGCACTGCGGCGGCTCCGCTCTCTCCGAGAAGCGCCGCAGCGGCTCGGCCGGCGCATCGCCGCAGGCTCACTAGTATCGGATCGGACGCGAAGAAGCCCGGCGAGGTCATGGGCGGCACCGCCGGGGTGTGGGACTCCGGGTCCGCGATCCAGGGCACGCCGGCTCGCGTTCCCTCTTCGGGGGAGGGAATCGAAATGTTCCATTGGCTTCGAAACCGGCTCGGGCCGGATTCGCAAACTTCGGCATCGCGGCCCGAGAGCGCCGAAGGCGCCGTTGCGCCGGAGGCGGAGGAGGCCCAGGAGGCCGAGGACGCGGAGGCGGACGCCGTCGCCGATTTTGAAGGATCATCTGGCGCCGGGGCGCAAGTCGAACCGGCACACCCGGCTCGAGAGGAAGGAACCGCGGCTCGCCGCGGCCCCGACTTTCTAGGCCTCGTCGCCCACGAGCTGCGCTCGCCGCTCGCAGTCCTGCAGTTGCAGCTCGAGAGGCTCGAGCTCGGCGAGCCGATGTCCGAGACCTCGCGCGCGCTCGTGGGCCGCATGCTGCGCTCGGCCCGTCGTCTCGACGAGCTCATTCAAGCGCTTCAACTGCTCTCGCGCATGCGCAGCCCGGGCGGCATCTCCGAGACGAAGGTCGATCTTGACGACTTGGCACGCGACGCCGTCGAAGAAGGTCGAGCCCAGCCCGCGGCGAAGCCGCTCGAGCTCCGTGTTCCGGAGGCGCCGATGCCGACGCTCGAGAGCGATCCCGCCGTGGTGCGGCTGATCTTGCGCTGCCTCATCGAAGAGGCATCGAGGTCGTGTGCGCAAGGATGGCTGTCGATCGAGCTCGATCATTCCGGCGCGGGGCACCGCTGCGTCGTCGCTGCGCACGCCGAGCCCGCGGAGGCCGCGCACGTTTCGACGTCGAACGCAGGCTCGAGCGCGACCGGCGATGCATCGGATGCGGCGACGGATTCCTTCCCGCTCGCGCTCGCGAAGGAATGCGTCGACGCACTCGGGGGTTTGCTTGCCGCGGGAGGGCGCTTCGGCGAGGGCCAGCGGTTCACCGTGATCTGGCCTCCAAAGACGTAGTCGTTTCCTGCTCGTTTTCGGGCAGCGTTTTTATTTTTGTTGCGCTCGTTTTCGATTCCGCATTTGTTGCGCTCGTTTGGGGATTTCGGACTGCATGCCGAGGCGGCCGCTCTTGGCGTCGCCCCCGCGGGGGATCTGCGTGGGTTTGCGGCGATCTCGAGCGGCACTGCTTTCACGCGATGCGGCTGGCACGAAACCTGCTTACTATCGCGTGGGGTTTCTCGCCGTCGCGTTCCGGCGTGCAGCGCCGCTCGCAGTCCTCCCCCCCAGGAACTCCCCCAGCGGCGCACGGCGAGAGCCCCTTCTTTCTTTTCCGCGCCTGCGCTTCCTCAAATATCCAGCTTTTGCAATCAATTCGTTGAAGCTTGGGACCGCCCGAGGCGACGCCGCGCGGCGATGCGGTAGAATCCGTCCGGCGGCGGAGCGAGATGACCGGCTCGGCGTAGCCGTGGAGTCATCGAATCGGCCGCGCCGCAAAAAACGCACGCGAGCAGGGGATACGGGGACGAGCATGAACGGCGGTACGAAGACGACGACTCGGCGCGAATTCCTTGCGATGACGGCCGCCGCCGGCGTGATCGGCGCCGCCGGCTCCCCGGCCGCCGCGCAGCGCGCGCTGCCGACGCGCGTGATTCCCGCGACCGGCGAAGAGCTGCCCGTCATCGGGCTCGGATCGAGCAAGGTCGTCGAGCAGATCGCGACGAACGGCGCCGAGCCGCTCGAGCGTGTGTTGCGAGCGCTGGTGGCGCACGGCGGCCGCGTCGTCGATACGTGGCCGCGCAACGCCGACAACGACGCCGCGTTCGGCCGCGTCATCAACGAGCCCGACCTCGCGAATCGCCTGTTCGTCACGATGAAGATCGACGTGACGGGCAAGGACGCCGGCATCGCGCAGTTCGAGCAGGTGCGGCAGCTCTACGGCCGCAAGACGTTCGATCTCGCGCAGATCTTCAGCTTGACGGACGTCGACACGCACTGGCCGACCCTCCAGCGATTCAAGGAGGCGGGCGCCGCGCGCTACATCGGCGTAACCGTCGCCGAATACCGGCTCTATGACGCACTCGAGTCGTTCCTCGGGCGGGAGAAGCCGGACTTCGTGCAGATCAACTATTCGATCTCGGAGCGCCGCGCGGAGGAACGCTTGCTGCCGATGCTCCGCGATCGCGGCGTTCCCGTCATCGTGAATCGGCCCTTCATGAACGGCGCCTATTTCGAGCGGCTCCAGAACGAGGCAGTGCCCGACTGGGCCGCGGAGCTCGGGTGCCGGACCTGGGCTCAGTTCTCCTTAAAATATATTTTGGCGAATCCGGCCGTGACCTGCGTGCTGACCGAAACGACGAACCCCGCGCACCTCGAGGAGAACATCGAGGCCGCATTCGGGCGGCAGCCCGATGCGGACGAGCGGAAGCGCATGGCGGCCTTCATCGAAGCGGCCTGAGCCCGCGAAGGAGCAAGCCATGCCCGCGTTGTCGTTGATTCTCGCAAGCCTCGCCGCCTCTCAGGGACAGGCCGTCGAGATCGAGGTGCCCGACGAGCCGCACCTCGTCGCGGCCGAGGTCAGGTGGGACGGCAGGAACGTGCCGCTCGCGAAGCGTGGCTCCGAGTGGCTGACCGTGGTCGGCATCGACCTCGAAGCCGCTCCGGGCCCGCATTACGCGGAGATCACGTTGCGCTACGGGGACGGCCGCAAAGAGACGCGGACCGAGACCATCGAGGTCGCGCATCGGGACTTTCCGACGACGCGCCTCAGCGTCGAGCCCAAGTACGTCGAGTTGAGCCGCGAGGACCAGGCGAGAGCCGACCGCGAAAGCCGGGAAATCGACGCGATCTACTCGACCGTCACGCCCGAGGCCTACTGGAACGGGCCCTTCGCCGCGCCGATCCCGGGCATCACCGGCGGGCGGAACTTCGGCCATCGGCGCGTCTTCAACGGGCAGCCGAGGGCACCGCATTCGGGCGCCGACCTGACCGCCGCGACGGGCACACCCGTGCATGCGTCGAACGCCGGCCGCGTCGTGCTCGCGAAGAATCTGTTCTTCAGCGGAAACTCGGTGTTCATCGATCACGGGCTCGGCGTCTATTCCGTCTACCTGCACCTCTCGGTCCTGCGAGTGAAGCCCGGCGACCGGGTGGAGCGCGGGCAAGTCATCGGGCTCTCGGGCGCGACGGGCCGAGTGACCGGTCCGCACCTGCACTGGGGCGTCCGCGTGCTCGACGCCCGCGTCGATCCGTTCTCGTTGCTCGAGCTCCCCGCCGACGAGCGGATCGCAGATACGCCTTAGCGGGTCCCGGGTCGCCGGATCTCGCTGACGCGGCGCGTTCCGGGCGATGGGCGCCGCGGCGCCCGAGCCCCGGGGCGGCCGCGCCAAGGCCCTTCGGGTATCCCTGACGCCCGCTTTTTGATACGATACCGCGCGTTTCACGGCGTATCCGTCCCGAGGAGGCTTGCGGGTCCCTGTCCCGGGTTCGCGGGCAGGTCCGGGTACCAACCGGCAGGTTAGGTTAAAGGGCCCCTTCTTGGGGCTTTTTATTTGGTCCGCCCGCTCTTGAGCGGCAACGCGCAGGAGGTCGGCGAGGACTCGACGATGGGCCACAAGGCCCATTTTTTGTTCGTACAGGTGCGAGGCCAGGCAGACAAGCAGGCATTGATCGATTTGCTGGATCCCGTCGTGACGGCGCTCGGCTACGAGCTCGTCGACCTGGATCTCCGGCTCGGTCGGAATGGACTCGTGCGGCTGTACATCGATCGCCCCGAGGGCGCGGAAGGCGGGGTCACGCTCGGCGACTGCGAGCTCGTGAGCGGGCAGGTCGGCGCGTTCCTCGACGTCGAGGATCCGCTGCCCGGTAGCTACGTGCTCGAGGTCTCCTCGCCGGGGCTCGACCGCCGGCTCCGAACCGCGGCCCACTTCGAGCGTTTCGTGGGCAGCGAGGTCAAGGTGGAGCTCAAGCATGCGGAGCAGGGCAGACGCCGGTTTCGAGGCCGGCTGACCGGCATCGAAGGCGAGGCGATCCACGTGGACGTCGACGGGAGCGATTTGCATTGGAACTTGGCGGACATTGCCGAGGCGCGGCTCGTGCCTCACGCCAAGCTAGGATCCGGGTGACCGAACGATGAACAAAGAGATTCTCATGGTGGCCGATGCCGTCTCGAACGAGAAGGGCGTCGACAAGAACGTGATCTTCGAGGCCATCGAGGCCGCGCTGGCGTCCGCGACGCGGAAGCGCCACGGCGAGGACATCGACGTCAGAGTCGCGATTCACCGCGACACGGGCGAGTACGAGACCTTCCGGCGCTGGAAAGTATTTGCGGACGAATCGACGGAGCTCGAGGAGCCCGCCCGCGAGCTGCGCCTCCAGGACGCGCGCGACATCGATCCGAATGCCGAGCCCGGCGGCTACGTCGAGCAGCCCATGGAATCCGTCGAGTTCGGCCGCATCGCGGCGCAGACGGCAAAGCAGGTCATCGTGCAGAAGGTCCGCGAGGCGGAGCGCGAGCAGGTCGTCGAGGCTTACAAGGATCGCGTCGGCGAGCTCTTGAGCGGCATCGTCAAACGCGTCGATCGGCACGGCGCCTACATCGATCTCGGCGGCAACGCGGAGGGCTTCATCCCGCGCGAGGACATGATTCCGCGCGAGCCGATCAAGCCGCAGGACCGCATCAAGAGCCTCTTGCGCGAGGTCAGGTCCGAGCCGCGGGGGCCGCAGCTCTTCCTGACGCGCACCTCGCCGCAGTTCCTCATCGAGCTGTTCAAGATCGAGGTGCCGGAGGTGGGGCAGGGCCTCATCGACATTCTCGGCGCCGCGCGCGATCCCGGCCTGCGCGCCAAGATCGCGGTGCGCAGCAACGATTCGCGCATCGATCCCGTCGGCGCCTGCGTCGGCATGCGGGGCTCGCGCGTGCAGGCCGTCTCGAACGAGCTCGCCGGCGAGCGAGTCGACATCATTCTCTACGACGAGAACCCCGCTCAGTTCGTCATCAACGCCATGTCGCCGGCCGAGGTCATCTCGATCGTCGTGGACGAGGACTCGCACAGCATGGATATCGCCGTCGACGAGGACAAGCTCTCGCAGGCGATCGGCCGCGGCGGCCAGAACGTCCGGCTCGCGAGCGAGCTCACGGGCTGGGAGCTCAATGTCATGACCGAGACCGCGGCGGAGGAGAAGAGCGAGAAGGAAGCGCGCGAGGTCGTCGAGCGCTTCATGAAGGATCTCGACGTCGACGAGGATGTGGCGACGATCCTCGCGCAGGAAGGATTCTCGACGCTCGAGGAGATCGCCTACGTGCCGACGGCCGAGCTGCTCGCGATCGAGGAATTCAACGAGCAGATCGTCAACGAGCTGCGCTCGCGTGCCCGCGACGTCCTCATCACGCAGGCGATCGTCAGCGAGGAGGTCATCGACCAGGCGGAGCCGGCCGAGGATCTGCTCGACGTCGAGGGAATGGACAAGGAGCTCGCCTACGAGCTCGCGAGCCGCGGCATCGTGACTCGCGAGGACCTCGCCGAGCAGGCCGTGGACGATCTGCAAGGCATCGAAGCGCTCGACCCCGACCGCGCCGCCCGGCTCATCATGGCCGCGCGCGCGCATTGGTTCGAAGGGGAACAGCAAGCGTGAGCGCCGGCTTAAGGAGAACCGCATGGCAGAAGTAACGGTCACGGAATTTGCCAAAGTCCTGAAGGTGCCCGTCGAGCGGCTGCTCGTTCAGCTCGACGAAGCCGGCATCAAGGTATCCGGCGCCGAGGACAAGATCAGCGAGGACGCGAAGCTCGAGCTGCTCACGCACCTCAGGCGCACGCACGGGCGCACCGAGGCCGCGGCGGCGCCCCAGCGCATCACGCTGAAGCGCAAATCGCAGGGCGAGCTGCGGCTGCCGAGCGGGCAGGGCCGCGCTCGCACGATCAACGTCGAGGTGCGTAGCAAGCGCACGTATATCAAGCGCGACGTGCTCGCGGAGCAGGCCCGCCGGCAGCAAGAGGAGCTCGACGCGCAGCGCAGGGCGGAAGAGGACGCGCGCACCGAGGCCGAGCGGGCCGAGCTCGAGCGGGCCGCGGCCGAGACGCGCGCAAAGCAGGAGGCGGAGAGGCTCGAGGCCGAGCGGCGAGAAGCCGAGGAGCGCGAGAAGGAAGCGCTTCAGCGCGCCCAGGAGGAGACCCAGCGCCTCGCCGAGGAGCAAGAAGCCGCGCGGCGCCGCGAGGAAGAAGAACGCAAGCTCGCCGAGCAGCGCGAGAAGGAACGCGTCGAGCGTCAGCAGCGCGCGGCGGCGGAGCTCGAGCGCGCTCGCCAGGCGCCGAAGCGAGGCAAGGCGGGAGGACCGGACCACACGCTCCACGTCGCGGACGGCATGGCCGGCCGGCGGCGCAGCAAGAAGCGAACGGACCGGCGCCGCCAGGTCAGCGTCGAATCCCAGCACGGCTTCGAGCGGCCGACGGCGCCCGTCGTGCGCGAGGTCGAGATCCCCGAGACGATCACGGTCGCGGATCTCGCGCAGCGCATGGCGATCAAGTCGACCGAAGCGATCAAGGCGCTCATGAAAATGGGCGTCATGGTCACGATCAATCAGGTCATCGATCAGGACACGGCCGTCTTGCTCGTCGAAGAGCTCGGCCACACCGCGAAGCCTCTCAGGGCCAAGGCCATCGAGGAGCAGCTGCTCGAGTCCGTGGAGAAATCCGTCGAAGGCGAGCCCGTGCCGCGCGCGCCCGTCGTGACCGTCATGGGCCACGTTGACCACGGCAAGACCTCGCTGCTCGACTACATTCGGCGCACGCGCGTCGCCTCCGGCGAGGCCGGCGGCATCACGCAGCACATCGGCGCCTATCACGTCGAGACGGACAAGGGTCAGATCACGTTCCTCGACACCCCGGGCCACGCGGCGTTCACGGCCATGCGGGCGCGCGGCGCGCAGGTGACGGATATCGTCGTGCTCGTGGTCGCCGCGGACGACGGCGTCATGCCGCAGACGATCGAGGCCATCCAGCACGCGCGGGCCGCCGGCGTGCCCCTCATCGTCGCGATCAACAAGATGGATCGCGCCGACGCGGACCCCGATCGCGTGCGCAACGAGCTCGCGCAGCAGAACGTGATTCCCGAGGAATGGGGCGGCGATACGCTGTTCGTTCAGGTGTCCGCCCACACGGGACAGGGCATCGATCAGCTGCTCGAGGCCATTCTGCTCCAGGCCGAGGTCCTCGACCTCAAGGCCGTCGCGGAAGGCCCGGCCTCGGGCGTCGTCATCGAAGGCAGCCTCGAGCGGGGCCGCGGCGCCGTCGCGACCGTGCTCGTCAATCGGGGCCGGCTCAACATCGGCGACATCCTGCTCGCGGGGCAGGCCTACGGCCGGATCCGCGCGATGTTCGACGAGGCCGGCAAGCCCATGAAGTCCGCCGGACCTTCGATGCCGGCCGTCGTGCTCGGTCTCTCGGGAACGCCTTCGGCCGGCGACGACGTCCTCGTCGTGCCGGACGAGCGCAAGGCCCGCGAGGTCGCGGAGTTCAGGCAGGGCCGCGAGCGCGACGTGAAGCTCGCGCAGCAACAGGCCGCGAAGCTCGACGACATCTTCACCCAGATGCGCGAGACCGGCGCCGCGAGCGTGCAGATCGTCATCAAGGCCGACGTGCACGGCAGCGCGGAAGCCCTCAGGGACGCGCTCCAGAACCTCTCGACGCAGGACGTCAAGGTCACCGTCATCGCCTCGGGCGTCGGCGGGATCACGGAGTCGGACGTGCAGCTCGCCGCCGCGTCGAAGGCCATCATCCTCGGCTTCAACGTCCGCGCCGATGCGGCCGCGAGGAACATCATCAAGGAGAGCGGCGTCGACGTTCGCTACTACAGCGTCATCTACGAAGCGATCGACGACATCAAGGCCGCCGCGTCGGGCCTGCTCAAGCCCGAGGTCCGCGAGCAGATCGTGGGGCTCGCCGAGGTGCGCGAAGTGTTTCGCTCGCCGAAGTTCGGCAACATCGCAGGGTGCATGGTCGTCGACGGCTATGTGCGCCGCAGCAACCCGATCCGCGTGCTGCGCGACAACGTCGTGATCTTCGAAGGCCAGCTCGAGTCGCTGCGCCGCTTCAAGGACGACGTCAACGAAGTGCGCGCGGGCACCGAGTGCGGCATCGGCGTCAGGAACTACAACGACGTCAAGGTCGGCGACCAAATCGAGTGCTACGAGCGGACGGAGGTCGCGCGCACGCTGTAGGACCATGCCGCGCGAGTTCTCGAGGAAGCTGCGGGTGGCGGCCGAGGTGCGGCGGCTGCTGAACGAGCTGCTGCATGCGGAGGTCAAGGATCCGCGCCTTTTCGGCGTGACCGTGAACGAGGTCGAGGTCAGCGGAGATCTCGGCGTCGCGAAGGTCTATTTCGGCACGCTCGATCCGAATCTCGACCCCGCGGAGGTCCAGGCGGGATTCGAGAAGGCGGCCGGCTTCCTGCGCACGCGGATCGGTCATTCGCTGCGCCTGCGGCGCGCGCCGGAGCTGCATTTCTTCCATGACGTGAGCGCGGAGCGGGGCCTCGAGCTGACTCATCTCATAGAGAAAGTGGCGCCGCGCTCGGCGCAGGATGAGGGCGTCGAACCGGACGAAGACGATCCGGACGAAGCTGGTCCGGACGACGCCGATCCGGACGAAGACCGGTCCTGAAAGACCGAGGCTTCCGATGACGAGAAAGCGGCCCGGCCGCGACGTTCGCGGCGTCCTGCTCCTCGACAAGCCTCGAGGCCTCACGTCGAACAGGGCGCTGCAGCGCGTGAAGCGGCTTTTCGGGGCCGCCAAGGCCGGGCATACGGGCAGTCTCGATCCCCTGGCGACCGGCATGTTGCCCATCTGCTTCGGCCCCGCGACGAAGCTGTCGGGGTATCTGCTCGAAGGCCGCAAGACTTACGCCGTCACGGCCGCGCTCGGCGTCGCGACCGACACGGGCGACGCCGACGGCACGGTCACGGAGCGGAGCGACGCGCCCCCGCCCGATCTCGGACGCGTGCGCGCGGTGCTCGAGTCGTTCGTCGGCGAGTCCGATCAGGTGCCGCCGATGTACTCGGCGCTGAAGCAGGAAGGCCGCCGGCTGTATGAGCTCGCGAGGCAAGGCATCGTCGTCGAGCGGAAGGCCCGGACCGTGCGCATCTTCGAGCTCGGGCTGGATCGGTACGCTTGGCCCGAGCTCGCGTTCACGGTGAGCTGCTCGAAAGGCACATATGTGCGCACGCTCGTCGTCGACGTCGCGGCGCGGCTCGGAACGCTCGCTCATGTGACCGCGCTCAGGCGGCTCGGCGTCGGCCCGTTCGGGCCGGAGGCCATGGTCGAGCTCGAGCGCGTCGAGGCCGCGGCGGAGATCGGCTTCGAGGCCCTCGACCGGTTGCTGCTGCCGATGGACGGCGTGCTCGCCGACCGGCCGTCGCTCACGCTGTCCGAGCGCGACGAGCGCGCGATTCGCGAAGGACGCCCCGTGCAGGACCGCAGCTGGCCGGCCGGAGTGACGAGGCTTTATGCCGCGGACGGCCGGTTTCTAGGGGTCGCGGAGATCTCCGCCGAGGGCGCGCTCGCCAAAAGGCGGCTTTTCGGAGCTTGAGCCGCTTGGAGCGCGCTCGGTTGTCAGAGTAAAATTGCCGGCTTTCCGGAGCAAGACAAGACAGAGGCCCGCCCGGCGTGGCGGCCTGGAGAAGCGAAGCATGTCCCTCAATGCCGAACAGAAGTCCGAGATCATCACTCAGTATCAACGCGATTCGTCCGATACCGGCTCGCCGGAGGTCCAAGTGGCCTTGCTGTCGGCCAGAATCAATCAGCTCACGCAGCACTTCGACGCCCACCACAAGGATCACCATTCGCGGCGCGGCTTGTTGCGCATGGTCAATCAGCGCCGCAAGCTCCTCGACTACCTCAAGAAGACCGACCAAAACCGGTATCAGAGCCTGATCGGCCGCCTCGGCCTACGGCGTTGAACGCCCGCATTCCGTGCAGAGCCGGATTTTTCCGGCTTTCTGCTTTTTGGACGGCCCGTCGTCTGTCGGCCGCGCGTCGATCGCGGCAGTCTCGCATCTCATGAGCCAAGGAAATCATTCGTGAAAGCCAGCAGAACCTTCAAATACGGCGCGCATGACGTGACCATCGAGACAGGCGTCATGGCCCGGCAAGCGGACGGCGCCGTGCTCGTGAGCATGGCCGACACCGCGGTGCTCGTCACGGCGGTCGGCGAGAAGAAAGACGTCGAAGGCCGGGACTTCTTCCCGCTGACGGTCAACTATCAGGAGAGGACGTATGCGGCGGGTCGTATACCGGGCGGCTTCTTCAAGCGCGAGGGGCGTCCGAGCGAGAAGGAGACGCTGACCTCGCGGCTCATCGACCGGCCGATCCGGCCGCTGTTCCCCGACGGCTTCCAGCGCGAGGTGCAAGTCATCGCGACCGTGCTCTCGATGAACCCGGAGGTCGATGCAGACATCCCGGCCATGCTGGGCGCCTCCGCGGCGCTGTCGCTCTCGGGCATGCCGTTCCTCGGGCCGATCGGCGGCGCGCGTGTCGGCTATCGCGACGGCCAGTATTTGCTGAACCCGACGTTCAGCCAGCTCGCCGAGTCGGCGCTCGATCTCGTCGTCGCCGGCACCGACGATGCCGTGCTCATGGTCGAGTCCGGCGCCAAGATGCTGCCCGAGGACGTCATGCTCGGCGCCGTCATGTTCGGCCACGAGCAGATGCAAGCCGCGATCGAGGCGATCAGGTCGCTCGCGCAAGAAGCCGGCAAGCCCGCCATCCAGTGGGCGGCGCCCGTCTACGACGAGGCGCTCGCGCGCTCGGTCGAGCAGGCCGTCGGAGACCAGCTCGGCGAGGCGTACGGCATCACCGAGAAGCAGGCGCGGCACGCCCGGATCTCGGAGCTCAAGCAGGAGTGCCTCGCATCGCTCGCGGACCCGGAATCCTCGAACTGGACGCCGGCCCAAGTCGAGTCCGAGTTCCAGAAGCTCGAGAAACGAATCGTGCGCGGCCGCATCCTGCGCGGCGAGCGGCGCATCGACGGCCGCGACACGCGAACGGTGCGGCCGATCTCGATCCAGGTCGGCATGCTGCCGAGGACGCACGGCTCCGCGCTCTTCACGCGCGGCGAGACGCAGGCGCTCGTCGTGACCACGCTCGGCACGGGCCGCGACGCGCAGATCATCGACGCGCTCGAGGGCGAGCGCCGCGAGCCGTTCATGCTGCACTACAACTTCCCGCCGTACAGCGTCGGCGAGACCGGCTTCATCGGCTCGCCGAAGCGCCGCGAGATCGGCCACGGCCGCCTCGCGCGGCGCGGCCTCGAAGCCGTGATGCCGGACATGGAGACCTTTCCTTACGTGATCCGCGTCGTCTCCGAGATCACGGAGTCGAACGGATCGAGCTCCATGGCCTCGATCTGCGGCGCGAGCCTTTCGCTCATGGACGCGGGCGTCGCCATCAAAGCGCCGGTCGCCGGCGTCGCCATGGGCCTCATCAAGGAAGGCGACGAGTTCGAGGTTTTGACGGACATCCTCGGCGACGAGGATCACCTCGGCGACATGGACTTCAAGGTGGCCGGCACGAGCGAGGGCGTGACGGCGCTCCAGATGGACATCAAGATCAAGGGCATCACGCGCGAGATCATGCGCGTCGCGCTCGATCAAGCGAAGGAAGGCCGCCTCCACATCCTCGGCAAGATGAACGAGGTGCTCAGCAAGCCCCGCGAGCAGATGTCCGACTGGGCGCCGACGATCATGACGATCAAGATCGACCCGGAGAAAATCCGCGACGTCATCGGCAAGGGCGGCGCCGTGATCCGCGCGATCACCGAGGAGACCGGCGCGACAATCGACATCGAGAACGACGGCACGGTCAAGATCGCGTCGGTCGACGCGGCATCGGGCCGGGCGGCGCGCGAGCGCATCGAGCTCATCACGGCGGAGGTCGAGGTCGGCCGGGTCTACACGGGCAAGGTCGTGAGGCTCATGGACTTCGGCGCCTTCGTCGCGATCCTGCCTGGCAAGGACGGCCTCGTGCACATCTCGCAGATCTCGAACGAGCGCGTCGAGCGCGTCAGCGACAAGCTCAAGGAAGGCGACGTCGTCAAGGTCAAGGTGCTCGAGGTGGATCGCCAGGGCCGCATCCGGCTCAGCATGCGCGACGTGGAGTGAGGGTCGCGCGCGCGTCGGCCGCTGCAATCCGGCAGCAAGCGTCAGCCGGCTGAGCTCGGGGCGCGCACGTCAGGCAGCCGTCGCCGAAACCGAAGCGACGCCCGCGAGGCGCTCGATGCGCCAGTGCTCGATCGCCCATTCCCAAAGCTCGGCGGGATCCGCGCCGGCGAGCTCGCGCGGCGGGGACGCACCGAGACGCTCGAGCGCGCACGCGGCGAGCGCGCTCGGCCGCGAAAGATCCAGGGGCGGAGCGCCGGTCTGCTTGGACAGCTTGACGCCCGAGCCGTCGGTCAGAATCGGCACGTGATAGTACGCCGGCGTCGGCAGCCGCAGGGCCCGCTGAAGGTGCACGTGCACCGCGCTCGACTCGAGCAGGTCGGTCCCGCGCACGATCGTCGTCACGCCCTGGAGCGCGTCGTCGACGACGACGGCGAGATGGTAGGCGGGCAGCCCGTCGCGCCGCTCGACAACGTAGTCGCCCTGGGCGGCCAGCCAGGCGGGCTCGATCGTGCCCTGCAATCGGTCGCGCACGGGCAAGCCCTCGGCGCCGTCGACGCGCAGACGGATCGCCGACGGCCCCGCATGAGACTCCCGCGTGCGGCAGGTTCCCGGGTAGGCCGGCGAGCCCGGGCTCCGCTGCGCCTCGGCGCGAAGCTCGCTCCGGCTACAGCTGCAGCGGAAGGCCCGCCCCTCGGCGAGCAGACGCCGTGCGAGGCTCCGGTAGAGTCCGCGGTGAGCGCTCTGAAAAAGCACTTCGCGGTCCCAGTGGAGCTTCAGCGTTTCGAGCGCCCTTTGGATCTCGGCAGCGGAGCCCGCGACCTCGCGCGGCGGGTCGACGTCCTCGATCCTGAGCAGCCATTCGCCGGCCGCCTGGCGCGCATGCAGGAAGCTCGCTACCGCGGTGAGCAGCGAACCTGCATGCAGCGGTCCCGTGGGCGAGGGCGCGAACCGGCCGACGTAGCGCGCGCTATCTGTAGTAGTCCTCGCGGTCACGGAATTGACGTTCCGCCAATTCCCTGCGCTCCTGGGCCTCGACGCACAGCGTCGCGACGGGCCGGGCCTCGAGGCGGCGCAAGCCGATCTCGTCGCCCGTCTCCTCGCAATAGCCGTAGCTCTTGTCTTCGATGCGCTGCAGCGCGGAGTCGATCTTCTTGAGCAGCTTCCGCTCGCGGTCGCGAGTGCGAAGCTCGAGACCGAACTCGGATTCCTGCGTCGCGCGATCGTTCGGGTCCGGGAAGTTTGCCGCCTCGTCCTTCAAATGAAGCATCGTGCGGTCGACTTCCTCCATGAGCTCGCGCTTCCAGGCGAGCAGGATGTTCCTGAAGTGCTCGAGCTGAGCATCGCTCATGTACGGCTCGCCGCGTTTGGGCTCGTAAGGCTTGAAGCCCCGCACAGGACCGCTCAACACGCTGGAAAGGCTCTCCGCGCGGGTCGTCCTGCTGCTCTCCATCGCTTCGGCGCGCGCGCCGGTCGAACGAGTCGTCGTGGTTCTGGGTACGGATTTCTTGGTGGAACTCGCTGGTTTAGCCACTACTGCCTTTTTCGAAAGGGGAGTTTTCCTCTTCGAAGCGGACTTCTTGGCGGACACGGGCCTCGCCCCCGCGACGCCCTTGCCTGAAGTCTTCTTGCTCGAAGTCCTTTTCTTGCTCGACGCGCGGCTCGGCTTCGCCGCCTTCTTGCGCGTCACGGAGCTAGCTTTCTTCGGGGCCGTCTTCTTGGACGACCGCTTTGCGACCTTCTTACGCCCGGACGCAGGCGATCGGCTCGCGCTCTTTTTCCGCGAAGATCCGCCTGCAGCCTTCTTGCTGCTGCCGGGCTTGCTCTTTTTCTTGGCGGCTGCCTGTCTAGCCGGCATACGTCTCGCCTCCAAGAGGTACTACAAGAAACCGGCGATTATACATACCGGAGCGCGCAGCGGAAGCCTCTAGGTGGCCTCGGCCTGCGGCGCCCCCTGGAGGGGCGCACGGCCGTCCCAGCCCGCCTGGCGGTGCTCGACGCAGACCGTCGTGTAGAGCCCGCCGCGCACGTTGAAATCCGCCGTGAGGCGCAAGTAGCGGGGGGCGAGCAAGGCCACGAGGTCGTCGGCGATCAGGTTCGTCACCGACTCGTGAAAGGCGCCTTCGTTTCTATACGACCAAATGTAGAGCTTCAGCGACTTCAGCTCGACGCAAAGCGCGTCGGGAACGTACTCGAGGTGCAGCGTCGCGAAGTCCGGCTGACCCGTCTTCGGACAGAGACAAGTGAATTCCGGAATTCTGATCCGGATGGCGTAGTCGCGGCCCGGCTGCGGATTCGGGAAAGATTCCAGGCTGGTTCGGGCCGGCGCGGGTCGATTGACGGTGGACACGGGAGAAAGCTCCGAGGGACGCGAATCGCCCCCGATGAGGCGTCGTTTTGCGATTCCTTTTAATTTACACTACCGGCCCCAAGACGGGTATGCGGCCCGAGCTTCACTCACTAATCAGCGATATCTCATGCGCCTGAGTAAGATCAAGCTGTCGGGCTTCAAGTCATTCGTGGACGCGACGACGATCACGTTCCCGAGCAATCTCATGGGAATCGTCGGCCCCAACGGTTGCGGCAAATCGAACATCATCGATGCGATCCGCTGGGTGCTCGGGGAGAGCTCGGCGAAGACGCTGCGCGGCGATTCGATGGCCGACGTCATCTTCAACGGGTCGAGCGGCCGCAAGCCCGTGAGCCAGGCGAGCATAGAGCTCGTCTTCGACAACTCCGACGGCACCGTGAGCGGGCCCTACGCTCAGTATTCGGAGATCTCGGTGCGCCGCGTCCTCTCGCGCGACGGCACGTCGCTGTACTTCTTGAACGGCGGCCGCTGCCGCCGGAAGGACATCACGCATATCTTGCTCGGCACCGGGCTCGGGACGAACGGATACTCGATCATCGAGCAGGGCATGATCTCCCGCGTCGTCGAAGCTAAGCCCGACGAGCTGCGCGGCTTTCTCGAGGAGGCGGCCGGCATCTCGAAGTACAAGGAGCGGCGCCGCGAGACCGAGCACCGGATCCGGCACACGCGCGAGAACCTCGAGCGCCTGGGGGACCTGCGCGACGAGATCGAGAAGCAGCTCGCGCACCTGAAGCGTCAGGCTTCCGCGGCGACGCGATACAAAGAGCTCAAGAGCGAGCAGCGCAAAGTCCACGCCGAGCTGCTCGCCCTCCGGTTGAAGTCGCTGCGCGCCGAGCTCGGCGCCCACGAGGCGGCGCTCGCCGAGAAGCAGAACGCGCTCGAGGCGGCGCTCGCTGCGCAGCGCACGCTCGAGAGCGACACCGAAGGGTTGCGCGCCGCCCTCGCCGAGCGTCACGAGACGCTGAACGGCGTTCAAGGCGAGTACTATCGCGTCGGCGCCGAGATCGCGCGGCTCGAGCAGTCGATCCAGCATCGCAAAGACCTCATCAAGCGGCAGCGCGAGGACCTCGAGACGACCGAGCAGCAGCTCGAGGAGATTCGCGCGCACATCGCGAACGATCAGCTCGAGCTCGAGCAGCTCGACCATGCGCTCGAGGAGCTGAGCCCCGAGCTCGACCAAGCCGTTGCGGACCGCCAGGCGTCCGAGGACCTTCTCGCTCAAGCCGAAGGGTCCATGGAGCGGTGGCGCGAGCGATGGGAGCAGGTATCGAGAGATTTCTCGAACAGCGAAGGCGCGGCTCGGGTCGAGGAAGCCCGGCTCGAGCAGCTCGCGGCACAGCGCGATCGCGTGCTGCGCGAGATCGAGAAGCAGAGCGCCGAGCGCGGCACGCTCGACGCGGCCGAGCCCGCGGCGCGGCTCGAGCAGCTCGTCGCCGAGGAAGAGACGCTCAAGGCGGCCTGCGAGGACGCCGCCCGAAGACTGGACGGGGTCTGGCACCAGATCCAGGAGCTCAGGGAACAGGACCGGAGGATCTCCGCGCATCTGCATCAGCTTCGCGAGGAGCTTCAGAACGATCGAGGGCGCCTCGCCTCGCTCGAGGCGCTGCAAGAGGCGGCCATCGGCCAGACGACTCAGCAGGTCAGCCGCTGGCTCGAGCACGCCCCGCTCGCCGATCGCCGCAATCTCGGCGAGCGGCTCGTCGTCGATGCGGGCTGGGACCGCGCCGTCGAGACGGTGCTCGGCAGCTACTTGCAGGCCGTTTCCGTCGACGCGATCGAGGCCGTCAGCGAGACGCTCGGAGAGCTCTCCGAAGGCGGGCTCGCGCTCATCGAAGAGGTCGAGCATCCGGCGCCCGGCGAGGTGCTGGGTGGCTGGCTCGCCGATCACGTCAAAGAACCCGCGGCGGCGCGTGCGCTGCTCGCGGGCGTGCGCACGGCGGATTTCCTCGGCGCCGCCATCGCCATGCGGAGCCGGCTGGCGGCCACGGAATCGGTGGTCACGCGCGACGGCTTCTGGGTCGGGCGCAATTGGCTCAGGATCAATCGAAGCGACGATCCCGAGGTCGGCGTCATCGCACGCGGCGAGGAGATCACGCGGCTTCGAGGCAAGATCGAGTCGACCTCGGCGCTCGTCGAGGACGTCGCAAAGGAGCTCGGCGACACGCGAATCCGCGTCGAGCAGCTCGAGGAGGCGCGCAAGAGCGCGCAGGGCGAGTCGACGCAGCGTCAGCAGCTGCACACCGAGGCCAGGGCGAAGCTCGAGGCCGCGCGCAGCGAGCTCGAGCAGATCCGGAGCCGCGCCGCCGCGCTGGACCGCTCGCTCGAGGAATTGCAGGCCGAGCAGCGCGCGGTCGAGGAGAAGCTCGAGCAGAGCCGCCGCAGCCGTGAAGAAGCGGCCTTGCGGCTCGAGGAGCTCGGCGAGCTTCGCGCGCGGCTCGAGGAGGAGCGCGATCAGCTGCACGGCGTGCTCTCGGAAACACGGGCGCAGGCCGAGCACGATCGACAGGCCGCGCACGATCTCGCCCTCAAGGTCGAGAACCGCCGGCATTCGAAGGAGTCGGCGAGCGCGGCGCTCGCGAGGGTCGAAGCGCAGCAACAGCATCTACTGAAGCGCCGCGACGAGCTGCGCAGCCGTCTCGAGGGCGCCGCCGACCCGCTGTCCGAGGACGAAGGCAAGCTCGCCGCGCTCGCACAGGAGCGCGCCGAGGTCGAAGCGCGCCTCACCGAGGCGCGCCGGGCCGCGGAGCAAACCGAAGAGCAGCTGCGCGAGCTCGAGCAGCGCCGGACCCATGCTCACCGAGCGGTCGGCGAGGCTCGGGAAGCGGCCGATGCCGTGCGGCTCGTCGTTCGAGAGGCCGAAGTCCGGGCCGAGACGGTCGCGGAGCAGTTCCGCGAGACCGGCTTCGAGCTCGAGCAGATCATGACGGCGCTGCCCGAGAACGCGAGCACCGAAGTCTGGCACGAGACGCTCGAGCGGCTCGAGCGCAGGATTCAGCGGCTCGGCCCGATCAACCTCGCAGCGATCGACGAGTTCCAGCAGCAGTCGGAGCGCAAGACGTACCTCGACGCGCAGTACGCCGACCTCACCGAGGCGCTCGAGACCTTGGAGAACGCGATCCGCAAGATCGACAAGGAAACGCGGAGCCGCTTCAAGGATACGTTCGATCGGGCGAATCTCGGGTTGCAGCGCCTCTTCCCGCGTCTCTTCGGGGGCGGGCACGCGTATCTCGAGCTCGAGGGGGAGGATCTGCTGGAATCCGGCGTGACCGTCATGGCACGTCCGCCCGGAAAGAGAAACAGCACCATTCACTTGCTGTCGGGCGGCGAGAAGGCGCTGACCGCCGTGGCGCTCGTATTCTCGATCTTCGAGCTGAACCCCGCGCCGTTTTGTCTGCTCGACGAGGTCGATGCGCCGCTCGACGACGCGAACGTCGGGCGCTTCTCCGACATCGTTCGCGAAATGTCGCAGCAGGTCCAATTCGTGATCATCACGCACAACAAGACGACGATGGAGACGATGCACCAGCTCACGGGCGTCACGATGAACGAGCCCGGCGTCTCGCGGCTGGTTGCCGTCGACCTCGACGAGGCTGTAAAGCTGGCGGCAATGTAGACGGCTGCACGAATGGCTGAGTTGCGCTGGGTACTGCTGGCATTAGGCGTCCTGGTCGTAGCGGGCGTCTATCTCTGGAGCCGCGGATTCTTCAGGCGCAGCAACGCCCGGCGCATGGAAAGGCGCACGCGGGAAGAGCCGCACATCTCGCTCGAGGCCGATCTGCTGAGCAAGCCGAGCCGTTTCGCGGACGATGTCCACAGGCCCGCGGCCGAAGAGGTCGACGGCGAGGACGAGGCGGCGGCCGGCTCGGAACCGGCCCGGCAAGCGAATGCGCCTTCAGCCAAGAAAGCGCCGCCCAGCCTGGCGCCGCAAAAGATCGTCACGCTGAGGTTCGTCCCGAAGAATCACATGCTCGACGGCCGCGACGCCGTTCGCGCGCTCGGCGAGGCGGGCCTCGAGCACGGCCGCTACGACATCTTTCACAAGTATCGCAACGGCGATCCGGACGACGTGCTGTTCAGCGTGGCGAGCCTGACCGAGCCCGGGACGTTCGATCTCGACAATCTCAAGGTCATCGCCGGAATGAGCTTTTTCGTCGCGCTGCCGAGCGCGGGAGACCCGGTCGAATGCTACGACGCGATGGTGGAAACGGCCCGCTCGCTCGCGCACGCACTCGACGCCGATCTTTTCGACGACCGCGGCAGCTCATGGAGCATTCAAAGGGAACGGTATCTTCGTGAGGAGCTCATTCGCTACCGGCACCAGTACTACTCGAATTGAGGCGGAGGCGGCCGTGGCACGCGCGGATCCAGCCTTAGTCGCAGAGGTCGAGCGGCTCCGGCGGCTCATCGATGACTACAACTATGCGTATTACGTCCTCGACGAGCCCAAGGCTTCCGACGCCGAGTACGACCGGCTCATGGGCGAGCTGCAGCGGATCGAGCAGGAGCACCCCGATCTCATAACCCCCGACTCCCCGACGCAGCGGGTCGGGTCGACACCCGCGAAGGCGTTCCGCGAGGTCAGGCACAGCGTGCCGATGCTCTCCCTCGAGAACGCTTTCGACGAGGACGACCTCCGGGCATTCGGCAAGAGAGTCGCGGATCGGCTCAAAGCGGCGGGCGTAAACGCCGAGCACATCCAGTTCGTCGCGGAGCCGAAGCTCGACGGGCTCGCCGTGAGCCTTCGCTACGAGGACGGGCTGCTCGCGCTCGCGGCGACTCGCGGAGACGGCACGGTCGGCGAGGACGTCACGCGCAACGTCCGCACGATCAAGGGCGTGCCCCTCCGGCTCAGAGCGAAGGAGCCGCCCCGCGTTTTCGAGGCTCGAGGCGAGGTCTTCATGTCGAAGCGAGGATTCGCGGAGCTCAACCGCCGCGCCGAGGAGCGCGGAGAGAAGATCTTCGTGAATCCGCGGAACGCAGCCGCAGGAAGTCTTCGCCAGCTCGACGCCCGGATCACGGCCTCACGCCCGCTCGAGCTCATTTTTTATGGATTGGGCGAGATTCAGGGCTGGGATATGCCCGCGACGCAAGCGGAGATCCTGACCGCATTGAAGGCGTTCGGCCTCCGAACGAGCTCGGAATGGGAATTGCGAGACGGAATTCAAGGCTGTTTGGCCTATTACGAAAGTATCCGCAAACGCCGAGCCGATTTACCGTACGAGATAGACGGAGTCGTCTACAAGGTCAACCAGCTCGCGTGGCAAGACATACTCGGCTTCGTGTCGCGTGCCCCGCGATTTTCGATTGCTCACAAGTTCCCGGCTCAGGAGGAGTGGACCACGGTGCGACAGGTGGAGTTTCAGGTGGGCAGAACGGGTGCGTTGACGCCTGTCGCGAGGCTCGACCCGATCTTCGTCGGCGGCGTCACCGTGAGTAACGCCACGCTGCACAACATCGACGAGTTGCACCGCAAGGACGTGAGGGTAGGGGACACGGTCATCGTGCGCCGAGCCGGCGATGTCATTCCGGAGATCGTCGGCGTGGTTCTCGAGCGGCGGCCCGCGCGCACGCACGAGGTGGCACTGCCTAAGGTGTGTCCCGTCTGCGGCTCCGATGTGATCAAGGCCGAGGGCGAAGCGATCGCCCGGTGCGTCGCGGGGCTCTATTGCCCGGCGCAGCGCAAAGAGGCCGTAAGGCACTTTTGTTCGCGCCGAGCCATGGACATCCAGGGATTCGGATCGAAGCTCGTCGACCAGCTCGTGGATCGCGGCCTCGTAAAGACGCCCGCGGATCTTTACGACCTCTCCCAAGCGCAGCTGGAGGATCTCGATCGCATGGGCGAGAAGTCCGCGCAAAACCTGCTGCGTGCGCTCGAAAAGAGCCGCGAGACGACGTTCCCGCGATTCCTATACGCTCTCGGCATACGCGACGTGGGAGAAGCCACCGCGCTCGCACTCGCGCGTCATTTCCGGTTTCTCGACAAGCTCATGGACGCCAGCGAGGAAGATCTTCAGGCAGTCCAGGATGTCGGCCCCATCGTAGCGGAGCACGTTCATGCCTTCTTTCAAGAAGAGCACAACAGGACCGTGATCCAGAAGCTGCTCGACAAGGGTATCCACTGGGATACGCCGCCCCCGCCGGCGGTGACGGATGACCGACCGTTGGCGGGCAAGACGGTGGTGATCACCGGAACCCTCGCGACGATGACTCGCGAGGAGGCGAAGGAGCGGCTCGAGGCCCTAGGCGCAAAGGTCGCCGGCAGCGTGTCGAAGAAGACGGATTACGTTGTTGTCGGTGAGAACCCAGGTTCTAAGGCGGAGCGGGCGACTGAATTGGGGGTGCGCATTTGGACGGAATCGGACCTATTAGAGTGGGTAAACCGATAGAGATAGCAGGTGCGATCTCCTATTCAGCAAGCCGTTCTCGCATCCATGGTCAATACGTTGCTGCCGTTGGCGAAGTTGATGCTACGGTGTGGTATTGGATGCTCCGAATTCGTGGCGATTTCGAAGATCGTCTTCGTTCAAGCGGCATCAGAAATGCATGGGGTGCGAGGAAGGCCGGCCAATATCTCAAGAATTGCGGCAACCATCGGTCTCTCAAGGAAGCAAGTGCGCAGAATTCGAGACGAGATTTACGTAGCACGTTGGACGCCAGACATGGAAGTAACGCCTGTCAATACCGTGCTTCACTATTGGCACTTCGATCCTGAATATTCGGACGGCAATGGGACCCCCAAACCACTCGCCTTTGAAGGTCCGCATAGCTTTGCCACCCTCGTAAAGAAATATGCCGGTGACATTCCGCCCGGCGCGCTTCGAACTACTTTGATTCAAGCGGGAGCGATAAAAGAGGAGGCCGACCAAAGTCTGAAAGTCTTAGAGAGGTACTTCTATCCGGAACATTTCGACGAAGACTTTATTCGCTCGGCGGCGTTCGCGCTGCGGAACTTAGGGAACACGCTAGTTCACAATGCATCAATCATCGGACGACGGAAGGACCAGATGGGGGCGACAAAGGCAAGACTAGAACGGTCTGCTTGGACTGAATGGCTATCGCCGGAATCGTCGGCTGCGTTCAGGATGTGGGTAGCGTCCGAAGGGGCAAGATTCGTTGAACGCGCTGATGACTGGATTGGAAGGAATGAAATTCCGAAAGAGGAGCGAGACCGCGACACCCCCAAAACCACAGGCGTTGGTGTCTATTACTTTGAAGAAGATTGAGAGTTTAAGAAGCTCCTTTCGTTCGTTGAGTAAACAGAAATTATGCGAAGAGAGGATTGATCAAGATGGCTGCGCCTGAAAACCATGCCTAACTTCTCTAGGACTCTGATGCTTCGAGCGTTCTGTGGGAAAACGAGACCGTAGATTCGTTCAAGACCAAGTTCGTTGAATGCACGAGACATCATCGCTGAGGCCGCCTCACACGCCAGCCCCTGTCCCCATTGGTCAACGCTCAGCGCATAGGTAATTTCGAGGCCCTCGAGATCTCGCATAGCCTGGATACCGCACCATCCTATTACTCGTCCGGTTAAGATTTCCTCAAGGGCGAGCGCTCCGAACCCAGTCGTAGCAACCTTTCGGATCAAGTTCTCGAGCGCGCGCCGGGACTGTTCTCGATCCTTTGTTCCTCCGGCGTACAGCATCACCTGCTCACTCCTGTGGAGTTCGTAGAGAGCCTCCTCGTCGTCGGCCTGGAACGGACGAATCAGAAGACGACTCGTTCGGATCGGGACCCAACGGTTTAGGCCGACGGTGCTGCTATTTCCCAAGAGTGCGCGCGCTCG
>DASTSM010000078.1:0-28118 GCA_035760685.1 Gammaproteobacteria bacterium
GCTCGAGAAGGCTAAGAGGCCTTTTCCTGCTCGTAGACGTGGAGGCGGTTATAGAGCGTGTTGAGACTGATGCCGAGAATCTCGGCGGCGGCCCGCTTGTCGCCGTCGAAATGCGCGAGCGTCCGCATGATGAGCTCCCGCTCGATGTCCCGGATCGACCGTCCGACCTGAAGCCCTTCCAGACGGTTCTGCTGGCCGAACGGGCTCTCGAAGCGCTCCGGCAGCTCGAGCTCCCCGTCCTCGGAATCCGAGAGAATGAACGCCCGATGGATGACGTGCCGAAGCTCGCGGACGTTGCCCGGCCAGTGATAAGCCTCGAGCCGCTTCAGAGACTTCTCGGACAGCCAGCGCTCGGGCCCGTAGCGGCGGGCGAGCTCGTTGAGGAAATGGTTGGCGAGCAGCGGAATGTCCGCGCGCCGCGCGTGCAGCGGCGGCAGATTGATCGGGAAGACGCTCAACCGGTAGTAAAGGTCCTTGCGCAAGGCCTTGCTCGCGATGGCTTCCGTCGGCACGCGGTTCGTGGCCGTGACGACCCGAGTATCCACCGGAATCTCCTTCTCGCTGCCGACCGGCAGCACGCGGCTCGTCTCGAGCACGCGCAGGAAGTGGGGCTGGAGCTCGGGCGGCATTTCGGTCAGCTCGTCGAGAAAGAGCGTGCCGAGATGGGCGCGCTGGAAAAAGCCGGAGTGCTGCCGCGTGGCGCCCGTGAAGCTGCCCTTCTCGTGGCCGAAGAGCTCGCTGCCGGCCAGCTCGCGCGAGAGCGAGCCGCAGTTGACCGCCACGAACTCGCCGGTCCTGCCGCTCACGCGATGGATGGCCTCGGCGACGAGCTCCTTGCCCGTGCCGGTCTCGCCGAGGATCAGCACGGCGCTGTCCGTGGCCGCGATCTTCTCGATCTGGTTGTACACGGCGTGCATCTGGGGCGTCTCGCCCACGAGCAAGGAGAAGTGCAGGCTGACGTTCGCCGGTTCCTGGGTCTGATCCGACCGCTCCAGCTCGCGCAGCAGGCTCATGAGCTCGCGGCTGTCGATGGGTTTCGTCAGATACGAGACCGACGGTCCGCTCAAGTTCTTGATCTGAGACTTGATGCCCGGATGCCCGGTGATCAGGACGACGCGCTCGATGGCCTTGTGCTTGCCCGTAAGCTCCTCGAGGAGCTCGAGGCCGTTGCCGTCGGGCAGCATGAGGTCCAACAAGAGCACGTCGGAGGTTTGCGATTCGAGAATTCTCCTCGCGTTCGCCAACGTATCCGCCGTTCTGACATCGTGGCCGTGCAGCCGCAGCATTTCCGACGCTGAAGCGACGAAATCCGGCTCGTCGTCGACCAACAATACCCTTGCCATCGATCTCACCCGTTCTGATGCTTGCCGAGCATTATACGAATCTAGCAGATCCGAACATCGCTTTGTCGAGCGCGGCCGGCCCGACTACAAAGGAGCTTTACGGATTCGGAGTCCGGGTCCTTACCGGTCTTCGTGCGGCGCGCCGGCCCAGTTATCATCGCGGAGACCCGACTGATTCTATGCCGCTTTGAGGAACCGTGGTCAAGCCCGATCAGAACGCTTTTCTTGCCTCAGTCGTGCACGAGCTTCGCGCGCCGCTCAACGCGTGCCTCATGTCGGTGAATCTTCTCGAGCTGAAGGCCTCGGATCCCGAGGTCGTCAAGAATTCCGTGCTCGTGATCCGGCGGAATCTCGAGCGGCAAGCGGCCTTGATTCGCGACCTTTCCGACGTCGTCCAAATCGCATCCGACGCCGTCGTATTGAGGCGCGAGCGCATCGGCATCGAAGCCCTCGTCGCCGGAGCGCTCGAAAAAGCCCGATCCGCGTCGGCCGAGCGCGGGATCGAGGTGACGGACGGCGCGGTCGCCGAGGCCTTCGTGGAGACCGATCGCGAGCGCGCCTCTCAGGCGCTCGAGACCCTGCTCGAGCACCTGCTCGCCGGAACCCGGCCCGGCGAATCGGTGCATCTCGAGGTCGAACGTTCCGGCGGGACGGTCCGAATCGGGGCGGAGCGGCGCGGCGCGCCGGCGGGCGAAGCCGGGGGCACGGGCGAGGAGGCCGGGGCCGAGGGGGCGAGCGACGACCGGAGCCGCGAGCAGAAGGGCTTCGCGGTTCGTCTGCTCGTCGCGGAGTACTTGCTCGAGCGGCTCGGCGCGGACTACGAGCGCCGGGCGGACGGTTTCTCGATCCGGCTACCCGTCGTGGTCTGACGGGGCCGCCTGCCGGCCGCCCCGCGGGTCCGCCTGCCGGCCGCCCCGCGGGTCCGCCGCTGCCGGCGGGGCTTGGACGTCTTTTCGGGCGCCGCAGCCCGGCAAAGCCGGCCTTCCGGCCTCAGCCGGTCTGGCCGCTGCGCTGCGCCGAGGCGAAGCGCCCATTGTTGTCCGACAACACGATCTCGACGCGGCGGTTCAGCTGGCGGCCCGCGGACGTATCGTTCGAGGCGACCGGATAATCTTCGCCTAGCCCGCTCGTCCGGATCCGCTCTTCCGCGATGCCCCGGTCGACGAGCGCTTGCTTGACGGCTCGCGCGCGGCCGGCGGACAGCTCACGGTTGTGCTCGTCGGAGCCCGTCGAATCCGTGTAGCCCTCGATGAGGATCTCGCGGGTAGGGTTCTGCTTCATGAAATCCGCGAGGCGGTCGATCGATCGATCGGCGCCGGCCTTCAAGTCCGTCTTGTCGGTATCGAAGAGCACGTCCCCGAGCGTGACCACGGTGCCGCGACTCGTCTGCTCCGTCTTGAGATCCTGCAGCTCCTGCTGAAGGTTTTCGGCCTGCTGGGACTGCTGCTCGAGCTGTTGCTGCGTTTGCTCGAGCTGCGCGCCTCGCTCCTGCGCGAGCTGTTGCGCCTGCTGAGCCTGCGCCTGCGCCTGCTGCGCTTGCGTCTGCGCCTGCTGTGCCCGCTGCTCTCGGTTCGCGAGCAGAATCTTGTCGCGCTCGGCTTGCGCGTTCGCGAGTTGGTCGTGAGCGCGCTTCTCGGCGATCTGCTCCTCCGCGATCTGCGCGTTGCGGAGCGCGACGTAGGCGTTCTGCTCGATCGAGGCCACGTCCTCCTTGTTCTCGTAAAGCTCGTTCGCGTGCGACAACGAGTCGCGGGCCGCCTCGAGCCGCGTCGGGGCCACGTCCTGCGCCAGCGGGTCCTTCTCGAGCGCGCCGACCTCCTGGCGAGCCTGGTCGAGCGTCTCGATGTTTTCGGGAAAGTGGCTGCAACCTTGCAGCGCCAGAAGGGCGACCGCAGAGGATGCAGCCGCCGTCAGTCTAGTATCCATCTCGTCTCTCCGCTTCCATTTACGGTTGCTGCGCCCCGGACGCCGCGTCGCCCGGCGCCGCGCCGGGCGCCGTGTCGCCCGGGACGTTGGGGCTCGCACCGGCGCCCGACGGGTCACCCAGCGGGGCTGGTCCGGGCTGCGCTTCCGGGCTCGGTCCGACGCTGCCGCCGCCGGACGCCGCACCGGCTCCGGAGGGAAGGTTGGGATTGGCGCCAGTGCTCGGCGCGGAGCTCGCTCCGTTCGCGCCGGTGCTCGGCGCGGGATTCGCTCCGCTCGACGGCGCATTACTGCCCGTGTTGAGCTCGTTGCGCAGCGTATCGAGCGTCTCGTTCAGTGCGGTGACAGCGTTTTGCGCTTCTTTGTTCTGCGCGATCGCGGCCGCGTACTCGGCGTCGAGCTTCGCCTGCTCGGCCAAGTTCGCCGCCTGCTCTTCATTACCCTTCTCGTGCGCGTCCTCGGCCGCCTCGAGCTTGCTGCGTGCCATGTTGATCTCGCGCGTGGCATAGTGCTGCGCGTCGGCCTGCTGCGCCTGATCGATCGTCTGCCGAACGGCAGTGAGCTGCGGCGAGGCAGCGGGCTCCTTCGAGGCGCATGCGGAGAGGAGCGCGATGGCGAAAGCGCTGGCCGCAATTAGCACGTGAGTCGACTTCATCATGTCAACCTCCTTGGGCCTGTTGCGCGATCGACTGCAGAATCCATGCCAGGCCTGGGCGCGAATCCCGCGCCGAAATTCGACGAGAACCGGGACGACAATTCGCCGTGCAGTTCTTGGAAAGAGCGGGGCATCGGCGATGCTCATGACTGCATGCTGAACGGAAGCAAAGCGGACGTGCCGCTTTCTTTGCGCGCTCAACTCGCCGTCGAGCTTCTGACCATCGCGGTATTCTCTGCGGCCTACCTCTTGGCGCTGCAATCGCGGCCCCCCTATCTCGATGCCGCCCTCGGCCTCGCCGCGGTCGCGCTGATCGGGCTCAGCTCCGCCCGGAGCCGCAGGCTCTGGAAGGCGCTGCCGGCCCCGAAGCAGACGTACGCGGAACGCGTGCGCGCGAGCTTCGCGTGGGTCGCGCCGTTCACGCTCGCCGGCGCACTTTTGTTTCTCGCCGTCGCCCTCGTGGTCGGCAAGGCCGAAGGCGGGTGGCCCGCGGCTGCCGCCCGAGTCCTGAATTGGCACCTGCTGCCCGCCCTGGCGATCTATCTGCTCTGGGCGCTCGTGCAGCAGTTCGTGTTCCAGTTCTATCTGCTCGTGCGGTTGCTCTATCTCATCCCCGAGCGGGCCGCCGTCGTCGTGACCGCGGTGCTCTTCAGCGCCGTTCATTTCCCTCGCTTCATCGTCATGGCCGCCGTCGCCGTCGCGGCGCTCGTCTGGTGCAGCCTGTATCGGCGCTACCGTACGCTGCTGCCGCTGGCCGTCTCGCACGCGATCCTCGGCTCGACGCTGCACTACTGGGCGTTCGGCCGGGATCTGCTGTCGGGCTGGCTCGGGCACTGAGCTCGCGGCACAGAATTTGCTTGCCCGATATCGATTTGGATTCGGAAGGACGCTCGGCCTCCGCCGGCGCCGCTTTTTTCAAGCTGACCGCTAAATCAATTCATGAGCGAGCCCGATCAACTGCACGAAGCGGCGGCCGACCTTTCGCCGCAGACCCGCGACGCGCACCGCGCGTTGCGTTCCCTCATGGAGGAGCTCGAAGCCATCGATTGGTACGCGCAGCGCGTCGACGGCGCGATCGATCCCGAGCTCAAGGCCGTGCTGGCCCACAATCGCGACGAGGAGAAGGAGCACGCCGCGATGGTGCTCGAGTGGCTGCGGCGGCAGGATCCCGTGCTCGACGGGTTCCTACGCCGTTATCTGTTCACCGACGCCCCGATCGTCGGCATCGAGGAGGCCGTGGACGAAGGCGGGTCCAAAGGCGCCGCGCCGTCGAGCGCGGCGTCCGTCGGGCTCGGCATCGGCAGCCTGCGCGCAGGGAAATGAGGACGGAACGAGGCCGATGAAGCATCTACACCGGGAGCTCGCGCCGATCTCTTCGGAGGCTTGGGAGGAGATCGACGCCGAGGCCGCGCGCACGCTGAGGCGCACCCTGGCCGGGCGCAAGCTCGTCGATTTCAAAGGCCCGCTCGGCTGGGATCGCTCGGCCGAAGGCCGCGGGCGTACGCAGCGCATCGCCGCCCCGCGAGAGGGGGTCGAAGCGGCGCTGCGCCTGACGCGCCCGCTCGTGGAAATCGAGGCGCCGTTCGTGCTGCCGCGCGCGGAGATCGACGCCATCGCGCGCGGCGCGCGCGACGCGGACCTCCAGAACGTCGTGCGCGCGGCTCGCTCCGCGGCGCTTACCGAGGACCAGGCGATTTTCCGAGGCTTCGCCGCCGCCGGCATCGAGGGCCTCTTCGAGCGCGGCAAGGGGCAGGCGCTGACGCTCACCGACGACTACGAAAAGTATCCCCAGGTCGTCGCGACGGCGCTCACGTGGCTCAGGAACCAGGGCATCGAGGGCCCCTACGCGATCGCCCTCGGTCCGCGGTGCTACGAAGGGCTGACCGAGACGACGAACAGGGGCGGCTATCCCGTCATCAACATGGTCATGCAGCAGCTCGACGGCCGCATCGTCTGGGCGCCGGCAGTCGACGGAGCGGTGATCATGAGCCTCCGGGGAGGGGATTTCGAGCTCGTCGTCGGCCAGGACTTCGCGATCGGCTACCGGAGCCACGACGCCGGCACGGTCACGCTGTATCTGCAGGAAAGCTTCACGTTCGCCGCCTACAATCCCGAGGCGGCCGTGCCGCTGCAGTACGGGACGACGGGACGTCTCGTCTGAACCTCGGTCGCGACGCCCTTGGTCAGCGCGCCGCCGTCGGGCGCGCGAGACCGCGATAGTTGACCCCGAAGGAGAGGAGATTGGCGGTGCCGTCGGAGCGCAACCGGTCCTCGAAGTTCTGCGAGATCCCCTCGTAGCTGACGGCGAGAGACCACGTCGGCGTGAAAGCCCAGTCGAGCTCGATGCCCGCGCGCGAGATGTCGCGCCCAGACACCCTCTCCGAGTCGTCGAGCGCGTCGGTCTGGACGGCCCGCAGCGCGAAGCTCGCCGTGATCCGTTCCGACAACCTTCGGCTGTATGCGACTTGCAGCTCGTTGCGTTCGGTCATGAACCCCGTGGCGCTCGGATCCATCGCGCGGAGCAGGGCGAAGGTCATCGTCGCGAGGTCGGTGCGTTTCGTGATCCCGAGGTCCAGCGTGTAGTTCGCGGCCGCGTTATCGACGACGGTGCCGGTGACGGGCGTGCTTGCCACGCCGTCGCCGGAGACCGATACGAACGTGAAGGAGCTGCGCTCGACGCCGGCGGCGAACTCGAAGGACCATATTTCGTTGAGCTTCCGGGAAAATCGGCCCTGGATGCCGACGGTGTGCGTGTCGTTGTTCGTGACCTTTCCCGTGAAATCCGAGACGTAAATTCTGGCGCCGGCGCCCGTGCGCTCGTCGATCGTGCGCGTGATGCTGGTGCCGAATTCGGTCTCCGAGATGTTCGATCTGCCTACGAATTGGGGACCGGTGTAAGTGAGGTCCAAGTACGTCGCATCGATACCGATCGAGCTGCGCTCCGAGAGATTGAAATTCACGTACGGGGCGACGATCGTGCGGTTTCGATGCTCGTCGAGCAGCACGAGCGTTCCGGTGTCGGTCCCGATCGAGGGCGGGAGCGTCACGTCGCCGACGTTCTCCAATCCCGTGTCGATGATTTCGCTGCTCAAAATGCTTTCGCGGGCCGCATTGACGACGGTGCCGACGTCTCCGCGTTCCCAGCGGTGCCGTCCCGAGAGATAGAGATAAGCATCCTGCCTCTGTAGATCTTTGTCGGCGCTGTCCGAGTAAGTGTCGGCGCGGACTCGGGGCTGCACGAGGAAGTTGCCTCTCGGTCCCTCGTTCGTGAGACGGACGCGCGCGTCCATGAGCGCGCGGACCGCGGTGTGGTCTTGCTCCTCGACGAGCTGCGGCTGCAGCTCGCCGGACCGTTGACCGAGACGCGGGTTGTCGTTCGCTTCGACGCCCATGCGCACGTCGGAAACCGTGTCCCACGCCGCGGATGCCGTCGCGAACGGGATCACGCAGGCGAGCGCGCAGACTCTCGGGCCAGTGCGTGCTGACCGCTTCGACGGCAAAGGTCGTATCATGGCTCTTCTTCGCTCTCCGGAATGTTGCGACACGCGCGTTGGAACGCGTCTTCTCGTGCTCCGACCTCGTGAAGCAAGTTGTATGCCACGCGCGAGGCCTTCCTCCGCGGCGACCTTTTTGCCATTCGGCTCACTCGCGGCGTCTGCGTCGATTCGAGCCGGCGCACCGTGCTCGCGCCGACGGCGGCCGGCTCTCCAGCCGTTCGAGCCCGCGCGGGGATGTGAATGAGTTCCAAGGATTGCAACTTTCGCGGCTGGAATGTCAGGCGACATCCAACGTCCGCTTCGAGTCGGCAATCGGAGCGCGAATGCGCGACGGTGCGTTGGAACTTGCAATCGTTCTGTAGCCGTTCGGAGACAGCTAGTTGCGTTGACAGGATGATGCCGCAAATGCAGACTTGCTTGTGCACTCTGAGGGCAAACTCGTTGAAAGACGAGGGCGCAAAACCGCGGGTCTAATGCGGAGCAGTCGCGATGACAGCCGGGTTGCGGGGGTGTGCTGAACGAGACCGTCTTCGTTCATCGCAGCGCTTGCCGCGCGTGACTCTCTGCACTGCGTGGCTGTTCCCCCTCCCCCGGCCTGCGCCGCGCGCCCGAAGTCTGGACCGCGTCTTGCTTCGAACATTCAGCAGGGATCACGAAGGGGGTCATGAATAAGATGTATCGTTTCTTTGCAGCAATGATCGCTGCGTTCGCCTTGAGCTCCGCCCACGCCGCTACCTACTACGTCAGCGCCGCGGGCGACGACGGCAACTCGGGAACCAGCCCCACAAAAGCCTTCAAGACGCCCGAGCGCGCGATGACTGCTCTCGCGGGCGGCGACGCAGTGCTTTTCCGCGCGGGAGATACGTTCGTATTGAAGAAACCTCTGTATATCGAGGCGTCCGGAACCTCTTCTCAGCACACGATCATCGGCGCGTATGCGCCCGGCTCCGACGGTACCGTGAAGGATCGCGCACTCACTAACCGGCCGATTCTCGACGGGAACAAGCAGGTGCCGACTCTCGGGACCTACGTCGGGATATTGCAGATCACGGGGCAGTACGTCGAGGTGCGAGACCTGCGATTGAACAACTCGGGCGGCGAAGGGCTGCGTTTCCACGAGACCTCGCACGGCTGGGTCAAGAACGTCACGACCGACTGGTCGTACTTCGCCGGGATGCAACTCTACAAGGCCAGCGACATCTCGTTCAGCGATTGTGAGGTCACGGGCTTCGGACGCAACTACAAGGACTACGGCGAGCGCGTACAGCCGGTAGGCATCTCGCTGAGAACCGGCACGAACGTCACCGTCAGGGGCTGTATCGTGCATGAGGGCTGGGGAGAAGGAATCAACGTGTTCTACGGCTCCTCCAACGTGCTCGTGGAGAAGAACAGGGTCTACGCCGTCCGCAACGTGGGCATCTACGTCGATTCGTCCCAAAACGTGACGGTCAGGAACAACATCGTCCTCGGCACCTCCGATGAGCAGTATTATCGCTACGGTCCTGGCACGTGGGTCGGTCCCGGTCTCGCGCTGAACAACGAGAGCTATCAGTATGCGAGCGAGGGCGGCTCGCTGCCGGGATCGGCGATACTGCACGACGTTTCCATCTACGACAACCTCGTCGCCGGAACGAAGGTCGGCATCGCATTCTGGGGAGAGATGACCACGACGAACTGGCAGAACGTGGTCGTCGCGCACAATACCTTCGTGGAGAACCAGCAGCAGATCGCGATCGTAAACGACAGGCCGTTCTCGAATGCTCGGATCGTCAACAACATCTTCATGAGCATCACGTCCGGGACGCAGGATTATTCCGGGCTCACAGTCGGGTCCGGGATCACTTGGGCCAACAACTACTGGAGCGGCGACCGGCCGTCGCAGGCCGGCAGTCCGGGTGACGTCAAGGGAGGGCTGCAGCTCAACAAGATGACGGGCTGGCGGTCCTTGAAGGCATACACCGACGTCACCTGGCGGGATTTTCAGCCCGTTTCCGGATCGAAGACGTTGGGGGCCGGCAGCGAGGCGGTCAAGGCTATCGTGACTGCGGATTACAACGAGAAGCCGTGGGCTATGCCGCCGGATATGGGGGGCGTCAGCGCTTCGTCGGCGGCGCCCTCGACGGACGCCCGGGTCCCCAAGGCGCCGCACGGCCTCTCGCCTTCGAACGTGGGAGGCTGACAGACAGGCACGGGATTGCTGAGCGCGGCGGGAGCCTGCGCTCAGTACGCCTTCTCGCTCATGAATAGAGTGCACACCGTCTTAACGAGGATCTTCGTGTCGAGCATCAGAGACCAGTGACGCAGGTAATCGAGATCGTACTCGATGCGCCGCTGCATCTCTGCTAGATCCGCCGTCTCGCCACGGCAGCCGTTGACTTGGGCGAGGCCCGTAATGCCTGGCGATACCTTGTGGCGCACCATGTAGCCGTCGATGAGCTTTCGGTATTCTTCGTTGTGCGCCACGGCGTGGGGTCTCGGGCCCACGAGGCTCATTCTTCCCTGGAGGACGTTGATGAGCTGCGGGAGCTCGTCGAGGGAGTATCGGCGCAAGAAACGGCCGATGGGTGTGACGCGCGGATCGTCTCGAGTGGCCTGTCGGACGCCGTCCCCATCTTCGCTGACGTACATCGTGCGGAACTTGTAGACGAGGATTTCGTCGCCGTCGAGGCCGTAACGGCGCTGCTTGAACAGCACGCTGCCCGGCGAGGTGAGCTTCACTGCGGCGGCGATCATCGCCATGAACGGGAGTGCGATCAGCAACAGGACGGCGCCGAGTATCACGTCCATGGCGCGCTTCTTGAAGCCGCTCCAGCCCTGGAACGGCGTCTCGCAAAGGGCGATGATCGGGATGCCGCAAATATCCTCCGCCCGCGATTGAATGACGTCGATAAAGGAAATGTCGGGTATCAAGTAGACGGAGGCCGTCGTGTCCCGGAGGTTCCTGAGCAGTTCCTTGGTGCGCTCCAGGTAATAGGGTATTCCCACGAAGATAATGTCTACGCGCCGTAGCCTGGCATAGGCCGGTAGCTCGGTAAGCGAGCCGAGAATTTTGCCGCCCGCGCGCTCGACGCGGTGCAAACAGCGGTCCTCGAAAAAGCCTTCGAGCTCGAGACCGAGCTCGGGCCGGCTCCTGAGCGTCTCGGCGAGCGCGAGGCTGATCCCGTTGACGCCCGCGACGACGACCGATCTCACGTTTCCGGAAGCGATGGCGACCCGCCGGACGCATTTGCGCAGCGTAATCGTAGCGGCGATCAGCGCCGGCGGCGTCGCGAGGAACCAAAGGAATAGGGCCCGCCGCGAATAAACGGCCGAGACTTTGGTGGCGTAGCCAATCAGCAGGAGCGCGGCCACGACAAAGAGCCACGCCACGGCAGTGCGAGTCGCGATCGTCCAGCCGCTCACGAAGGCGTCTCTTTGTTGCTTGCTCTCCTGTCTCACGAAGACGAAAGACAGCAGCGCCGAGAAAACCGCAAGCAGGACGTAGGGCTCCGTGAACTGCATGCCGAGGAGCTTCGTACAGCCGACGAGCACGAGCGTGGAGATTACGGGCGCTGCGATGCAGTCGAGCGCAACCAGCGTCATAAGCAGAAGCCCAAACCTGAAGTATCCGGCGGGCACCTCGAGTCCTTTCAGATTGTTCTTAGCGCCGGTGTGATGCAAGCGATATGCCAGCTTCTCCTCGGACTTTCGGACTTCCGCCGATCCGCCGAGGAAGCCGGACACCGGTCCCAATGTCGTTTCGGCACATCGCTTGCATGCGTCTTCCCAAGCGACGGCGCGTGCTATCAAACAGCCAACGCCACCAGCGGTCCGCGCCGGCCGGGCCTCTCGACACAGGCGTTTCAATGACGAAAAAGATCTGTCTAGTCCTTCCGTGGCACTGGAGCGACATCGCGGGGGGCTCCGAGTATCAGGCGCAGCTGCTCATCGATCGCCTGCTCGAGGCCTACGATGTCGAGATCGTCTATCTGACCCTGGGAACGGACGCCGGCGTTATGCCGAAAGGTTACGAGATCCGGAAGTTTTCGAGACGACGTTGGATACATCGTTACGGCCATTTCTTCGATGCTCGGCGTCTCTACAAGGCCCTCGCCGCCGCCGCGCCCGATTTGGTCCTCCAGATGGTGGGCTGCGCGTACACAGGAATCGCAGCGTTCTATGCGAAGCGGTGCGGCGCAACGTTCGTCTGGCGTGTGACGAGTGACCGAAGCGTGCACCCAGAGGCCTTCTCGTGCTTGCGACCGCACTTGAGAATCGAAAAATCGTTCCTCGAGTATGGAATCCGCCGAGCGGATCTGATCCTCGCGCAGACGGAGCAGCAGAGGCTCGAGCTCGAGCGTCACTACGGCCGCGGCGACGCCGTGGTCGTCCGAAACTTTCATCCCGTACCGACACAATTCGGCTTCAAGGACCCGAAACGGCTTGTCGTCTGGATTGCGAATCTAAAGCCTCTCAAGAACCCGCACGCGTTCGTAAGGCTTGCGAAGGCGCTCTCCGCTCGCAACGACGCTTCGTTCGTGATGATCGGCGGCATCCATGCGCCAAGCGCATGGAGCAAGGAGCTTCTGGAATCGATAACGACGGTGCCGAACCTGCGCTATCTCGGAGCCGTGAGCCAGGATGAGGTCAACGCTGTCCTCGATCGCGCCAGCGTTCTCGTCAATACCAGCGACTACGAAGGGTTTTCAAACACCTTCGTTCAAGCCTGGCTCCGGCGGGTCCCCGTCGTCAGTCTCAAGGTCGATCCGGACGGCCTTTTGAGCCGCGCAGCTTTAGGGGTCGTCGCTGGAAGCGAAGAAGGCTTGCGCCGAGAGCTCGAGCGGCTGCTGGACCGACCCATCCTGCTCGAAACAATGGGGGAGCAGTGCCGAGCCTATGCGGCTTCTCACTGCTCCCTCGCCAACATCGACGAAATGGCGAGGCTTTTGCAGCTCGCTCAGAGGGCTCGAGCGAGAGGCGGCCGAGCAGACTCCGTAGCATGCGGGGTCGCGTCGTGAGCGGCGCGGGCAGCCGAGAGTGTGCGGAGACGCGGGGAGGAGGTGGTGGCCTCATCGGTGGCACAAGAATTGCACAAGGTGCTCGGGGGCATTGCGGACAAGAACGTCGCTTCCGATGAACCTTCTCGTGTCTCTGTTGTTCGTCTCCATTTTCCTGAGCGGCTATCTGACTCAGGGACTTAGGCTCGTCCCCCAGTATTTCGCGCTCGTGCCGGAGCTGCTCTCCGGCATCGCATTGCTCATCGTCGTGGGGCGTGTCGTGTCCGGTCGACGCGTCTTGCTGGATCGCCGATATGCGTCCTTTCTGGGCCTGTTCTTGTTCGTGCTGCTCTTCGGCTTCTTCGCTCAGTCGATGTCGGCCGGCGCCGTGGTTTCGGGCATCCGCAACTACGCGAAGTGCTTGCCGTTCTTCCTGCTTCCTCTGGCTTACCCGTTCACGCGACGGCAGCTCGCTGTACAGGTCGGCGTGCTGCTCGTGATGCTGCTGATCCAGACCCCGCTCGCCTTCTACCAGCGCTTCGTGCAATTCGCGAGCCGCATGCATACCGGAGACCCGATCCGCGGCATGACCGAGTCCTCGAACTCCCTCAGCATGCTCATGATCTGCGCCGTCGCCGTCTTCGTGGCGCTCTATCTGCGCCGCCGGATCGGCCTGTTCGTGCTGTTGTGCGCAGTCGCCGTCTATTTTCTCCCTACGACGATCAACGAGACGAAGGGCACCGTCGTCATGCTGCCGATCGCGTTGGTGGTGCCCGCGATTTTTATGCCGAAGGGATCGAGGTCGCTGCGGCGCATGCTGCCCGTCGCCTTCATCGGCGTGATGGCGCTCCTCCTCTATGCGGCCGTTTACGATGCTTTGATCCGATACCGGCATGACGGCCATGATGTCGGCTCCTTTTTCACTCAGGGCTACGTCGAGACGTATCTATACTCGGGCGCGGCCGACGGCAAGGACCGCTACGTCGGACGCATCGACAGCGTGGTTATCGCCTCCCGCATGCTCTCCGACGACCCGCTCCATCTCGCTTTCGGGCTCGGCGCGGGCAACGTTTCGACGTCGTCTCTGCCGGGCTTCAACGGCCAGTTCTGGACGTACTATGACCGCTACGGCGTAGCCGTCACGCAGGTCAGCAGTTTTCTTTGGGAGATCGGCATCGTCGGCCTGGCCGCCTATTTGCTCCTCTACGCGTTCGTCTTTCGAGACGCCCGCGCGCTCGCGAAGTCCGACAGGCCGCTCGCCATCTACGGTCAGGTCTGGGCGGCGGTCGTGATCATCATGACTATCGCCCTAATGTACAAGCCGGTCTTCGCGACGAACGCGACGTCCTACCTCTTCTGGTTCTACTCCGGCGTCGTCGCCCGCGAAGCCTACGTCTTGAGGCAGCATCAGAGAGCGCAGAGAGCGGCGGCGAGCGTGCGCGTGCGCTTGCAGCACGCCGGCGCTGGAGCGTGAGGACGATGCAACCGGCACGCGGGTCTTTCCCCTGCAGCGCTTGCGGCTCGGGAACTGTGGACCGGCGACTCGCCCCCGGATGGGTCCGGCCGCTCGGCGGGCGACTGGATTGAACGTGGCCGTTTCGATCCCCGAGGAAGCCGAAATTGTCCGCGCCCAACGGCCGATCCGGGTGCTGGCCATCGGCCTGCGCGGAATCGTGGGCGTCCAGGGGGGCATCGAGACGCACGCTCGCAAGCTTTATCCGCTTCTCGTTCGGCTCGGCTGTCAGGTCGAGGTGCTGCAGCGGGCCCCCTACTATCGCGGCGCCCGTCCCCGCGAATGGCACGGCGTGGCTCTCAGGTACCTATGGTCGCCGCGTACGCCCGGCCTGGAGACGGCCGTGCATTCCCTGCTCGGCATTCTCTATGCGGCGATCGATCGGCCGGATATCGTCCATCTGCATGCGGTGGGTCCGGCCTTCCTGACTCCGCTGGCGCGCTTGCTCGGGCTGCGCGTCGTCGTAACGCATCATGCGGCAGACTATCGCCGGGAGAAGTGGGGCTGGCTCGCAAGGCTCCTGCTCGAGACGGGGGAGAGGGTCGGTATGCGCTGCGCGAACGCGCCGATCACCGTTTCCGCCGTTTTGGAGGATTGGGTCCGGCGGCGTTACGACGTCAGACCTGAGTTGATTCCCAACGGAGCGCCCCGCACCCGGCCGCTCGCGTCAAAAGCCGCGCTCGAGGAGCTCGGGCTCGAGCCGCGGCGATACGTGATGTGCGTGGCGAGAATCGACAAGGTGAAGCGGCAGCTCGATCTCGTCGACGCCTTCGAGCGATCGAGCCTTGCGGGCTGGAAGCTCGTCCTCGTCGGCGCCTGCGACGGCAGAGACGGCTATACGACGCGCCTTCTCGAGCGCGCAGCGCGCAACCCGAGCGTCGTGCTCGCGGGCTTCCGAGGAGGGCGCGCTCTCGCCGAGCTCTACTCGCACTGCGCAGTCTTCGTGCTGCCGTCGTCTCTCGAAGGGCATCCCATCGCGTTGCTCGAGGCCCTGACCTACGGAGTTCCCGTGCTTGCATCGGATATCCCCGAGAACCGCGCCTTGCCGATCCCGAGCACGAGCTTTTTCCCGGTCGGCGACTCCGAGTCCCTTGCGCGGCTGCTTGCCGAGGCCGCCGTTTGGAAGGCCGGCGGCGACGACCTGAGCCGCATCGTGAAGGAGCGTTTCAGCTGGAGGCGGGCGGCCCACCTGACCCGTTCGGTCTACGATCGGGTGCTCGCTCGCCGTGCGTAATTTCGGCTCGACTTCCCGAAGCCTCTTTGCAGCGAACGGGCTCGTAGGCGTCGGACTCGTCATCGGCCTCGTCAACAACGTCGCGATCGCGACAATGTTCGGCCTCACGCACCGGGTCGACGCGTTCTACGCCGCGCTGATGCTGCCGAATCTTTTCATGGCGCTCTTCATGGACTACCTCGGGCGGAATTTCCTGCCCGCGTTCGCCAGGGCCCGGCGACAGAGCGCGGCGCTCGCGTCGGAGCTCACCTCCTCGATCGTGACGATCGTCGCGCTGATCGCGGTGGCGGTCGCGGCGGTATTGGTGCTCGCGAGCAAACCCCTCTTCACGCTCCTGCTCCCGGGCTTCGATGCCGCTCAAGTGAGCCTCGTCAGCCGCTATTTCTCGATCATGTCTCCGGTCATCGTGCTCCTGGCCGTGAACGTGTTCCACCAATACGTCTGTCAGCACGACGAGGACTTCGTTTTCATCAACGCCGCGAGCATCGCGTTGCCGCTCGCCAACCTCGTGGCGATCCTCGGGTTGGGGCGCTTCCTCGGCGAGTACGCCCTGCCGGTAGGCTATCTGCTCGGAAACGTGACCGTATTCGCGCTGATGTCCGCGCGCGCCGGCTATCGCTACTCGTGGCGCATCGTCGTGCGGACGGAGTGGGAGGGGAAGATCTTCTTCAACTCGACGATCGTCATGGGGAGCGGTTTGGTTGCGAGGACCCGCGTGCTCATCACCAACTACATCGCGTCGCTGCTCGGCGGCGGCGCGATCTCGGCGCTCGCGATGTCGAGCAGGTTCATCGACCCCCTCGGGAGAACCGTATTCACGGCCGTCAAGATGATGATGTTCAGCCGCGTGGCCCGTCTCGCCGTGGACAGAAACTCCAAGGAGATCGGGCGGCTCTACGACGTCGGAATCGGCGCGTCGCTCCTAGTCTTGGCGCCGCTCATTTGGTGGATCGGCTTGAACAGCAAGGAGATCGTCGAGGTCCTCCTGCTCCGAGGCCGTTTCGACGCGGACATGGCGATGCTCGTCTCGCTGGCTCTCGTCGGCGGGGTTCCCGCCGTCGCCTTCGTGGAGCTCGGCACCGTGCTCAACAACGCCTTCTATGCGCTCGAGCGCGTCGCAACGCCTGCTCTCGTCATGCCGCTCGGAACGCTCATCTACCTCGTGCTCGCGCCGTCGTTCGCGGCGGAGTACGGCGTTCTAGGGTTGACGATGAGCGCGAGCGCGGTTCATTTCGCGATATTCGTCATCATGACCGCGCTGCTCGCTCGCCGCATCGAGAGCTTCAAGGCGCTGCGCGCCTTCGGCTACGTCCTGCGCTACGCCGTGATCGGGGGCAGCTGCTCGTTCGCGGCGTTGGCCTTGGTGCGGCTGACCGGCTTGCCGAGCGGTGCGGTCTCGGCGCTCGCGCTTCCGCTCGGCGTTTCGCTGTATGGGGTCGTGTTGTTTGCGCTCAAAGACCGCATGCTCGGCTTCGTCTACCGGCACGCGAGGAATTGCGTGCCGCTTCCGCGCGGCGCGCGGGACGTGTCCGTTTGAAGGGAATCTCGGGAGGCAAGGGAAAACGATGGCGGTAGAAACCAGCGCGTCGGCCGGCGGACGGCGCGTCTATTGGCTCGAGCCGGACGTATTCGACACGAAGCCGAACAAGAGCCCGTGGGTCGAGATGAGCCGAGGGCTCAAGGCGCACGGGTACGACGTCGTGATAGTGACGGGCTATGCTCGGGAGCCCTACCGTCCGGCAGGCGGGGACGTCCGGTTCGACTATGTGCCGTGCATCAAGATCCCTTGCCTGCAGCGCTTCAGCTTGCTGCTCAGCATGCTGCCGAAGCTCATGAGCGCTCGGAAGGACGACATCGTCATCGTCAGCCCTTCCGGTCTCATCATCGCGCCGTTCCTTCGAGCCCTCGGAATCAGGAACATCCACCTCGACGTGCGCACGGTGCCCGTCAGCGTGCATCCGCTGAAAGGGCGTGCCGCGCGGCTCTTGTATTGGCGCATCCCGATGGGGCGGCTGCATCGGTGGGCGCGCGGAGCGTCGTTTATCACGGCGAGGCTCAAGCAGAGCGTCGAGCAGGAGTTCCGCACCCTGTTCGAGGACTCGGTGATCTGGGAATCGGGAGTCAACGCGGCCGCGTTTCGTCTGCCGCAGGGCCAGCATCGGCCTTTCGATTCGAGAGTCCGGACGATCTTCTATCACGGGAGCATTGCAGCGGACCGCGGCATCGACACGGTCATCGAGGCGCTCGCGAGCCTCGACGCCGAGCATCGCGAGTGCCTGCGATTCGTCATCGTCGGCGACGGGGGCGATTTGGCGAGGATCAAGCGGCTCGCCGAGAAGCGCGGGCTCAAGGATTGCGTGGTCTTCGAGGGCCTCAAGCCGTACGAAGAGATGCCGCGCCTCATCGCGCAGGCCGACGTCTGCATATGTCCGTTGCCGAATCGGCCCGAGTGGAACGTGTCGAGCCCGCTCAAAGTGTTCGAGTACATGGCGTGCGGGAAGCCGATCATCGTGACGCCCATACCGGCTCACCGCGCCGTGCTCGACGGACAGGACTTCGTGGTCTGGACCCAGGGCTTCGACGCGCCGGCCTTCAAGGAGGCCATCGTCTACGCGCTGGAGAACGTCGAACGGCTCGCGAAGGCCGCCGCCTCCGGGCCGGCGTTCGTCGAGTCGCGCTACGACTGGCGGCAACAAGCCGCGAAGCTTGCCGAGTACCTCGAGCGCAAGTTCGCGACCGCCGCCCGCTGAGCCCGGCGGGCGACTATCGCGGCCATCGAGGCCCGTCACCGATTGAAGAACTCGCCGAGCGGGTAGTGCTCGGCCGAGGTTTTGAGGCCGCGCTGCGTCTTGACGTGCGCCTTGACGTTTTCGCCGAGGAAGGAATGACGCGGCACGAGCGGGCTCGGCTGGACGTTTCCGTAGTCGATGTAGGCGGGGAAGTTGACCGCGCCCCCCAGGGACACCTTCGTCTTGTTCCATGCCACCCAGGCCATCGGCGCGAGCTTCGGCATCTGGGGGATCACGCGCGAGCGCATCGCCGTCCGCGCCGTCGTGACCATCCAGCAGTTCTGACGGCAGGCCGCGACCTTGCCGAGAGCCGTGCGGGCAGGGGCGCCGCTCATGATCTCCTCCCAGCTTTGGGTAGCGAGGTTGCCGAGCAGCAGATCCGAGCGCACGTTGCAGGCCCAGACGTCGGACCAGGGGTCGATGAAGGCGAAGTCGCGGCCGGCGGTGCAGGGGATCAGACGGTCGTGCCCGAGGATCTTCTCGATGAGCCCGAGGTTCAGATAGGCGCGGAACCAGTTCTTGGGCTTTCGCGTCCGCAGCATGGCCGTGATGAGCCGCTCGACCTCGCGCGCGACCTTGAGCCGGTTGTAGAAGTAGTTGTCGTTCTTGTAGAACTGCCACGCGTTGTGCAGGGTCGACGTCGAGAGCTCGAGCCCCTCCGAGCTCGCGAGCTCGTAGACCCACGCGAGCTGCTCGGCGTTCTCGTCCTGAATGACCATCGCGAAGCCGAGGTCCGTGCCGCCCGCTTCGCGCAACTTTCGGATCCCGGCGAGCTTCGTCTGGAAGCCGTCCTTCTCGCCCCGGATCGTGTTGTTCGTGAGCTCTTTGCCCTCGAGGCTGAAGCGGACCTTGATGTTGGGATAGCGTTCGATGATCGGCACGAGGCGCTCGGGGTGCAGTCCGTTCGAGCTGATCTCCGTGATGCGCGCCTTCGGGTACAGGACGTCGACGAGCGCCGGGAGGTCGCGCCGCAGGGTGGGCTCGCCGCCCGAGATGTTCAAGTTATCGAAGCCGCCCGGCAGCTTGGCGAGCGTCTCCGGCGTGACCTCTTCCTTTTGCGATGTGGGATTCTTCCAGATGTAGCACATCTGGCAGCGGGAGTTGCAGCGGTAGGTCGAGACGACCGTGAGATCCATTAGGAGATGCTCCTGTTCGTTTCGGGGAAGCCGGCGCTCACGGGCCGCTCGCGTCCGTCCGCGGTCTCGAGCAAAGCCGTGTAGAGCCGGAGCAGGGCGCGGTTGTGCGCATCGAGCGAGAAGTCGCGCTCGGCCCGTGCGCGCGCGGCCGCGCCGAGCCGCCGCCGCCGGGCGGGGTCGCTCGCGAGATCGACGAGACATTGCGCGAGCTCGCCTGCGGCGCCCGCGCTCACGAGCAGGCCCGTCTCGCCGTGCACGACGAGCTCCGGAATGCCTCCCATTCGGCTCGCGACGACGGCCTTTCCGTAGCCCATCGCTTCGAGCACCGAGAGCGGGCAGTTCTCGTGCCACTCCGAGGGCACGACGACGAAGCCCGCGTCGCGGATCGTGCGCTCGAGCTCGGCGCCCGCGAGGTGGCCTAGGAACCGCGCGCGCGGATAGCGCGCGCGCAGCTGCGCCTCCAGGCGACCGGTTCCGGCCACGAGCAGGGGCACCCGGTCCGCGATGCCCTCGTGGGCCTCGAGCAGCGTTCCGATTCCCTTCTCCGGCGACAGCCGTCCGAGGTAGAGCGCGTAGCCGCGGTCGTCGGTTGCGGGGGAAAGGCTCGCGGTGTCGATGCCGTTCGGAATGACTTGAACGCGCTCCGCGGGAAAACGCCAGCGCGTGACCGACGCCCGCATGAACTCGCTCGGAGCGATGACGGCGTCGACGCGCTCGTAGCTCCCGAGCAGCCGTTGCACCGCCGCCTCGGCGTAGAGCAGCGCGCTTCGGGTCAGAGAGCCGTCCGCGCAGCGGTATCTCAAAACGTTCGAGTATCTACCGTCGAGACAGTCCGAGCACGGGGCGCCGTGGCGGAGACGCGTGTGGACCGCGCAGACGGGCTTGTAATCGTGCAGCGTCAGAACGACGGGCACGCCCCGGCGCTTCGCGGCCCCGATGATGGACGGCGTCAGCTGATGATAGACGTTGTGGCAATGCACGATATCGGGCCGCGTCGCGTCGATGAGCCGGCCGATGCGACGGACGGCTTCCTGCGAGTGGACGAGCTTCGCGCCGGCGCGCAATCGGCTCACCGCGCCGGCGTGCGCGCCGTCGTAGCTCTGATTCGCCACGAAGTAGCTCGAGTAAGGGCTCGGCAGATTCCGCGGGTCGCGCATCGAAAAGTCGACGACCTCGACGTCGGAGCGGAGCAAGAACTCGCGCTCCGCGAACATCACCGTCTCCGAGCCGCCTTTGTTGAAGAAGTACTTGTTGGCGAGAAGGACTTTCACACAAACGATCTCCCTGCCCCCGAGGCCAGGGCGATTCAAGTTCCGTACCACCCCCGCGGCCGGAGCCGTCGTCGGGAACGACCGCCCGACTCGAAAGGCCGCTCGCCGTGCTCGAGAGCCAAGTCCTCCCAAATTTTGGAACACTTGGCGCTGTTAACGGGCGCCGCTCGTCCGTCCGCTGCGCGGGAGGGCCGCACCGCGCTCGCTTGGCACCATCCTTGAATACCGCTCTCGAAGGCCGCCGAGAGAGAGACGAGCCTCGCCGCTGAATCCCCGAGGGGGGCGATTTGTGCAGAAACGGAAGTACTAGCTCGCGATGAGTGCGGGTATGGAAAATTCCGCCGTGCGGGCGGACGCGGAAGCCGTCGGTGCGGGCGGCGACGCGCGATTCGACGACGTCGTTCTCGAGCGCAGCGTCGAGAGCCGAACGCAGCGCGCGGCATGGACGTGGGCGACGCTCGCCGCCCTGATCGCGGTCGGAGCGTATTTGCGTCTCGTTTATCTCGGCCGCCTCGGAATCCATTGGGACGAGGATCTCAGCGCCCTCGCGGTCAAGGCCATCCTTGCCAACGGCGTTCCGGAGCTTCCGAGCGGCATGATTTATCTGCGCGGCGGACCGTTTCTCTACGCGATGGCCGCGAGCGCGCAGCTCCTCGGTTTCGGCGAGCTCGCTCTGCGCTTGCCCGCGGCGCTCTTCGGCATCGCCACCATTCCTCTCGCGTTTGCTCTCGGTAAGGCTCTCTTCAGTGAACGCGTCGGCCTCGTGGCGGCCGCGCTGCTCACGATATCGGTGTGGGACGTCGAGCTCGCACGCTACGCGCGCATGTATGCGCCTTTCATCTTCTTCTATATGGCGACATTGCTGTGCCTCTGGCGGTATCGCGTGCAGCGCGAGAGCCTCGGGGGCGGGATGCTCTGCGTGGCCCTGGCGCTCATCGCGGTTTCTCTGCACGAGCTCGGCTATTCGCTCGCGCCCGCCATGTTTTTCCCCCTGATTCTGCGCGGTCCGAAGGAGTGGCTCAGCCCGCGTCGGCTCGTGTTTCCGCTCTGCGCCGCCGCGGTCGTCGCCGTTTTCTTCTTCGCTTGGAGCCGCCTCATCGAGCACCTCATGACGCTGCCCCTCGCCGAAGCGGAGCAGGCGCTCGCGGCGAGAGACGGGGGCGCCGAGGCGAGCGCGCCCGCCTCCGCGCTCCCGCACGTGCCGTTGCTCGCGAATCTGCTCGGGCGTTCGCCCGCGGTTTTCGCCGTCCTTGCCGCGGCGCTCATCGGGGGCGCGGCGCTGTTTGCATTCCGCCGGCCCCGGCCGATGCTCGAGCGCCTCGCACTCATCGGCACGGCGGCCGCGGGCGCGTTCGGCGTGCTCAACGTCGCGCTGCTCGGCGTCGTGGCCACGGCTTGGCTCAAGAGGCGCGGATTGCCCGCGTTTCGCACGCCCGAGCTCAAGTTTGCGCTCGGCGTCACGGCCGCTTCCGTCTGCGCCTGGCTGCTGCTCACGGTGCTGCTCGGCCTCGCGGAGCCTGCGTTCGCCGGTCTCGCCGCCGCCAAGGCGGCGCTGCGCTGGTCGTTGCTGAACTTTCCGCATTTCTTCGCGTTCTGGGGGTACCCGAACCAGTGGCCGATGGCTTCGGTGCCGGCCGCGATCGGCGCGCTCGTCGCTTTCGATCGAGCGTCGCGCCGGCCCTCGCAAGCGGGCTCCGGCTTTCTGCTCTTGGCGCTCGCGACCCCGTTGATCCTCAACGGCGTGTTCGCGACCCGCTATGAGCTCTTTCGCTACGATGTGCCGTTCGACACGCTCTACTTTTGCTTGATCTCGCTCGGGCTCCTGCATTGGCGAGAGATCGGACGGGCCTGGGGCCGATCGCAAGGAGGCCGGGTCGATGGACGCGCCGCCGAGGCGCACGCCGGCGCGGACAATCGTTTCGCTCCGACCGCGGGCAACCGTTTCGCTCCAGCCGCGGCCAAGCGTTTCGCGCCGGCCGCGGTCGGCGCCTTGCTCGCGCTGCTCGTGCTGGCGTTCGACCTGAACCCCGTGAGACCCGTGCTGGTCGCGTACGGGGACTATCGGAACGAGGGCGCGCTCTACGGGTTGTTCGGTTTGGGCGGCTACCCCGACTACAAGACCCCGGCGCTCTACGTGGCCGAGCACCGAGCGCCGGAGGATAGGGTCATCGTGCTCGATTCGAGAGAGATGTACGCCTATCTCGGCCGAGTCGACTACTGGGTCATGTCGTCGCAGTACGAGACCCAGACCTATCCGAGCGAGGGCAGCCTGCGCGACCTATACGTCTCGACGCCGCTGATCAGGAGCGCGTCGGAGCTCGAGCAGGCGCTGGCCGCGCCCGGGGGCACGAAATGGCTGATCGCGTCGGACGCGATGCTTGCGGAGACGCGGGTCATCGACGACGACGTCAAGGGGCTGATCCGCTCGGCGGCGGCCCGCGTCGTCTATGTCGGCCGGGACGGAGATACTAAGGTGTATCGATTCCCTTGAGGAGGGGATGCACGAGGAGATCGGATACATGAACGCGAACCGACGAGGGACGCGGTGAGGGCGGTCGTGATGTGCCGGCGGAGCGGGCCGGCCGCGCTCGCCGAGAACGATGCGGCGCTGCTCGAACGCCTCTTGACGCCGGACAATCTCGAGCCGCGCGCGCGGCACGTGCGCAGAGAGCACGGAGCCGTTTGCGCGCTCTTCAATCCGCCGAGCACCGTCCAGTCGAAGGGCGCCAGCGTCTGCCTCGGCGGCATCGATGGAGGCGCCGCCGATGCGTTCCGCCCGGGTGCCCCTTTACCCCACGGAGCACACGCGCTCATTCGTGTCGACGAGCGCCGCGTCGAGCTCCTCGCGGACGCAGTGGCCTCGCGGACGATTTGGTATCTCTTGACGCGAGGTTTGTTCATCGCCTCGACGTCGCAGCGCGCGATCGCAGTCCTCGCCGGCGTCTTCGAGCCGAGCCGAGAGGCGGTCGCATGGATGTTGTGCACGGGAACGCTCGGCACGGCGCACGGATGGGATGCCCGCGTGGGCCGCGTTCCGCCCGGAGGGCGGGTGACGCTGAACCGAACGCACTGGCGCCTCGCGGTCAAGGAGGCTCCGATAAAGATCGCGGCCGAGCGAGAGGCCGAGCGGCTCTGCCTGCGCCGGGTCGAAGACGCGATCGACGAGGCCCTTGCGCGCTTTCGGTTCGATCCCGAGAAGTGGATCCTGCCGCTGTCGGGCGGCGTCGACAGCCGCGGCCTGCTGCTGCTGCTCAAGGACCGCGCGCGGCTTCAATGCGTCACGTGGGGCGTGGAAAGCGCGCTTGCCGATCCGTTGGCCGATCCCGCCGTCGCCGCCCGCCTCGCTGCGCGCGTCGGCGCGCCGCACCGTTTCTTTCCGATCGCGGTCTCCGACGAGCCGCGCGAGCGCTTGATCGAAAGCTTTCTCGTCGCCGGAGAAGGCCGGACCGATCAGATTTCGGGATACCTGGACGGATTTTCGATCTGGCGGACCTTGGCCGCACAGCGCTATGACGGCGTCATCCGCGGCGACGAGGCCTTCGGCTGGGTGCGCGTCGGCAGCGAATCCGAAGTGCGCCGCGCGACGGGATTCCCGCTGCCTTCCGAGGCGCTCGATCCCGACCTCCTCGCGGCGTTCGATCTGCCCGTGCCAGGGACGGCCGCGGCGCTCGAGAGGCGAGAGGGCGAGTCGCTCGAGACCTGGCGGGACCGCGCCTATCAAGGCTATCGTCTTCCGACTCTGCTCGCCGCGCTGACCGACCTCAAGTGCGCGTACGTCGAGGTCCTCAATCCGCTCCTCTTCAACCGTATCGTCGAGTGCGTGCGGAGCCTGCCCGATCGGTACCGGACCGAGAAGCGCCTTTGGAGGAAGATCGTGACGCAGCGGTCGCCGGCCGTCCCGTTCGCGAGGCGTGCCGCCGTCTTTCCGCTCAGCGACTTCGTCCGCGACGAGCAGACGCTGCGGCTCGTGGGCGAGGAGATCGAGAGCGAGGCGGCGCAAACTCTTCTCGGCCCGGATCTCGCGGCGGCCTTGAGGGCCGGAATCGAAGCGACGCGCGCCGCGGGCGGGCGGGCCGGACGCCGCCGAGCGCGTGCGCTCGGTCGTTCGAAAGGCGCGCGCCTCCTCGAAAAAGTTCTCCGGCGCCTCGGAGGGCGGCGGCCGTCGGTTCGTTTCGCTCCGGAACTTATTGCGTTCCGTGCGTTTCTCGCTCTGCGAATTTGCGCAAAGTTGAAGTCCGACGCCGGAGCGCTCGACGCCCGTGATCGTTCCAAAGCAGAGCGGCGCGCCTAGCTGCTCGGCCGACGCCGGCTTCGAGCAACGCTCTGCGTGCCCCCGCATGAAGGCACCGGCACGGCAGCGGCCGGTCGCGCAGCGCGCCGCTCGCAGCGGCCTCCGAGTGGCATGCTCTTTGCTACTTCTCGAGTGGTCATCGCGCCACTCGCGCCGGCAAACAAGGATACGAATGACGCCGAGAAGGCAATCGGCCATGTGCGGGATACAACAAACATGTGCGGAATAGCAGGCGTCGTACGGCACGGCCCCGTGCGGGCCGAGGAGATACGGCGCATGACGCGCGCGATCGCGCATCGTGGGCCGGACGGCGAGGGCGTGCTCGTGGCCGGCAATGTCGGCTTCGGCCATCGTCGTCTCGCGATCATCGATCCCAGCGGCAGCCCTCAGCCGATGGAGAGCGCGCGCGGGCGTCATTGGATCGCGTTCAACGGCGAGATCTACAACTACCGCGACCTCCGGCCGGAGCTTGCCGCCGAGGCGGCGCTCGCGACCGAAGGCGATACCGAGGTGCTGCTGCGGCTGCTCATGCGCGAAGGCGAGGGGGCGCTCGGTAAGCTGCGCGGCATGTTCGCGTTTGCGTTTTACGATTTCGAGCGCCGCCGGCTCATCGCCGCGCGCGACCATTTCGGTCAGAAGCCGTTCTACTACTGGCACGACGGGGAGACGTTCGCGTTCGCCTCGGAGATCAAGTCCCTGCTAGCGCTCGAGCCCGCGCTTGCCGAGATGGATCCCGACGCTTTGCATGAATACCTGAAGCTGCGCGTCGTGACCTCGCCCCGCTCGATGTTCAAACGCATTCGGAAGCTCCCGCCGGCCCACTATCTCGTCTTCGAGCGGGGCCGCGTAGAAGTGCGGCCTTTTTGGCGCCTTCGCTTCGAGCCGAAGCGCCGGATTCGCTTCGCCGACGCCGTCGACGAGCTCGAGGCGCGCGCACGAGAAGCGGTCAAGTACCATCTCGTCAGCGACGTGCCGGTCGGCGCGTTCTTGAGCGGCGGGATGGATTCGAGCCTCGTGACCGGCCTCATGCACGCCGTGGCGCCGCAGCCCTTCGAGACGTTCACCGGCGACGTGCCGTACCCGGGCCATTCCGACTACGCTTTCGGCAAGGCGGTCGCCGAGCGCTACGGGCTGCCGAACCGCCGCTTGCCCGTCAATCCGTCCTTGACGCACGCGCTGCCGCGCGTGGTCTGGCATCTGGACGAGCCGGCCGATGCGTTGTCGGTCTGCACGTTTCACATCGCCGAGCTCGCGCGCCGCTACGTCAAGGTCGTCCTCGGAGGCGACGGCGGCGACGAGCTCTTCGGCGGCTACGACCGCTACTACGGGAATCTCTACGCCCGCTATTACGCGTTGCTGCCGGCCGCCTTGAGGGAGCGGGTTTTTGCGCCGCTCATCGCGCGGCTGTCCGGCGGAAGCTGGTATCGCAGCGCCGGTCATCGGCTCAAGTGGATGCACTACCTGGCGGGTCATGAGCCCGGGCCGCGCTATGCCAAGAGCCTCGGCTATTTCTATTTCTCCGACGAGCAGCGCGACCGGCTCTATACGGAGCGGTTCAAGACGGCGGCGGCGGCCTTCGATCCCGATCGTGCAATCGCGGAGCTCTACGATTCGGCCGACGCCGTCGAAGCGCTCGACCGAATGATCTACGTCGACGACTGCACGCGGCTGCCGGATCACCCTCTGATGATTCTCGACCGCACGACCATGGCGCACGGTCTCGAGGCGCGGAGCCCTTTCCTCGATCATGCGCTCGCCGAGTTCTGCGCAACGCTGCCAGGCTCGTACAAGGTGCGCGGCACGGAGCTTCGCCGCATCGAGAGGGCATTGGCGGCTCGCTACGTCCCGGCCGGCACGCTCGAGCGATCGAAACAAGGATTCTCCTCGCCGCTTCCCTATCTGCTGCGCGGCGAGTTTCGCCGTCTCTACGAGACGCTGCTCAGACGCTCGGCGCTCGTCGAGGACGGCTGGCTCGACGGGCGCGCGGTCGGAGCGCTCGTCGACGAGCACCTTGGCGGGCGCCAGGACCACGGCCAACGGCTTTGGCTGCTTTGCGCCGCCGAGGTCTGGTTCCGCATTCACCTGCGCGGGCAGCAGGCCGAGGACGTCGAGTCGGCGCTCCGGGACGCCGCGTAAAGAGCCAAGGGAAAGAAAGCAGAGAAGAGGAATAGATCGATGCAGCAAGCGGCCGGATTCAGACGCCTCGGGCGCTCGCTCGCCCGGCTCGCGCATACCCACTTTCCCCCGTTCCTGTTCGGCCTCGAGCTCGAGCCCCGCGAGATTCCCGTGTTCGCCTATCACGACGTCGATGCCGACGTGCTCCGCTGCGACCTCGATTTCCTCGAGCGCAACGGCTATCGGACGCTCAGCATCGAGGAGTACTACTCGGCGGCCCGCGAGACGGGCAAGCCGTCCGGCCGGCGCGTGCTGCTGACCTTCGACGACGCGCGGCGGAATTTTTGGGAGGTCGCGGTCCCGATCCTCGAGGAGCGCGGCGCGCGGGCGACGGTGTTCGTGCCCACGTTCTGGATCCGCGGCGCGCGTTTCTCGTGCCGGCCCGAGCCGCCCGAGTCGGACGCGTTCATGACCTGGGAGCAGGTCGCGCGCTGCGAGGAGTCGTATCTCATCGACGTCGAGTCGCACTCTCACCGTCACGCGCTGGTGTACACGTCGGCAAGTCTCGTCGGTTTCGCCTCGCCGGCGGCCCTCGCGAGGCACGACCTTTTCGACTGGCCCCTCCGCCGCCGCTGCGGGCGAGACGAGGCCGGATTCCCGCCGCTCGGTACGCCGATCTACGAGGCCGCGCCGCTCCTGTCGGCGCACACGCGCATGCTCGAGCCGGAGGCGGCGGCGGACGCGTGCCGACTCGCGGTCGAGGCCGGGGGCAGAGAGGCGTTTTTCGCGTCGAGGGACTGGGCGGCACGGCTCAAGAAGGTCCACGACGCGGCCGTCACGCGCACGGGCGGCGCCACGAGCGTCGCCCGCTCCGAGCTCGGCCGTCAGGTCGAGGCGGAAATTCAAGAAGCCGTCGCCGCTTTCGAGCGCGAGCTCGGGCGCAAGCCGCGCTTCTTCGCGTATCCGTGGATGCTCGGCAGCCCGGAGTCGCTGGCGGCCCTCGCCGACGTCGGGGTCTGCGCGGCGTTCGGCGTCGGCCTCGATTTCCGCAGGGCGCGCAGCGGCCGCGCGCCGCTGCCCGTCTTCGCGCGCTACAAGTGCGATTGGATCAGGTTCCTGCCCGGCCTCGGCCGCCGCCGCTTGCAGGACGTGCTGCCCGAGAAGGTGGCCGCGTTCTTCAGGTCGCAGCACCTCGCGCATTGAGGTTCCCATGAGAGAACGAGTTATTTGCGTCATGGCGCGCATGTTGGACCAGGACGACGGTCTGCACGTCTACGCGCGCAACCTGATCGAGCAGCTGCTCGAGCTCGATCACGGCTCGCGCTACTTGATTCTGCTGCGCACCGAAAAGTGCAAAGATCTTTTCGCAGGCCAC
>DASTSM010000079.1:0-4239 GCA_035760685.1 Gammaproteobacteria bacterium
CATCGGGAGGCCGAAGTGCATCGCGTCGAACAGGATCGATCCGAGCCCCTCGTGAATCGAAGGGAACGCGAAGAGATCGAACGCCGCGAGATAGTCGCCGACGTTGTCGGCCCAGCCCGCGACCGTGACGTTCCCCGCGCCGGCGGCGAGCTCGCGAAGCCGCGCTTCGTCGCGGCCCTCCCCGACGAGCACGAAGTGCAGCGCCGGATGACGGCTCGCGAGCGCGGCGGCGGCCTCGACGAGAACGTCCTGGCCCTTATGCCTGAAGTCGTAGGCGCCCACGTGACCGACGATGAATTTGCCGGCGTAGCGGGCGCGAAACCGATCCACCCAGGCACGATCGACCTCGAAGCCCGCGCGCGCGCCCGGAATCCTGACGCAGCGGATGCCGGGCTCGTAGCCCGCGAGCACCTGCTCGATCGCGCGCGACAGCGCTACGACGCGGCTCGCGCGCCGGTACATCGCGCGCGTGAAAGGGCTCGATGTGAGCGGGCTCACGACGCGGCGAGTGACGACGTAAGGCGTTCCGGAGAGTAGGTTCCTGACGAGCGCGACCTGCGCGCCGTGGGTCTCGTGCGCGTGGATCACGGCGGCGCGCGCCGCGGCGGCGACGGCGCTCATTCGGCCGCCGACGGGAGTCACGGTCACGCCCGGGAGTCCCTCGACGCGGTGGACTAGAGGCGCGCCGCGCAACGTGACGAGGCGCTGCCGCGGCAGCGTCTCGGTCAGCGCCCGGATCAAGAGCTCGGTTTGCCGCTCCCCGCCCCGAAAGCCCGACGCGAGGTTGATGTGGCAGACCTCGGGAGACTCGGCGCGCGCGGCCACAGCAATCCTCTGCCGATGCTTCATTGCGCCGCGATTATAGCGGCGCGCAGCCTCGGGGAGGCCGGGCCCGCCGACCGGCCCGCTGCGGGCAGGGGCCGCATGCCTCGCGGTCGGAGTCACGCATCGCTTGCCCTATACTCTTCTTCCCGTCGTTCCGATCGGAGGAAGGTGGTGCGATGAAGAGGTTCGACCCGAGCCCGATGTCCCGTTCCGCCACTGCGGCCCTCGCGGCCCTCGCGGCCCTCCCGACCTTCGCGGCGCTCGCCGCCCTCGCGACCCTACCCTTCCAGCCCGTGCGGGCGGAGCTTTTGCAGAAGACCGCGACGATCGACGGCATTCCGGTCGAGTACGAGGTCGTGCTGCCGAACGGCTACGACGCCGCGAAAGCGTATCCGGCCGTGCTCGCGTTCGGCGGCGGCCCGCAGACGCTGCAGATCGTCGACGGCATGCTGAACCGGAATTTCCGCGCCGAGGCCGAGAAGCGCGGCTACATCGTCGTCGCGCCCGCGGCGCCCGACGGGCAGCTGTTCTTCGAGGGCGGCGACCGCATCTTCCCCGAGTTTCTCGAGACGATCTTGCGGGACTACAAGATCGAGGACGGCAAGTTCCACGTCGCCGGGCCCTCGAACGGCGGCATCGCCGCCTTCCACGTCGCGGCCGCCTTCCCGCGCTACTTCCGATCGATCACGGCCTTCCCGGGCTACCTCTGGCAGCCGACGAACCGCAAGCTCGATGCGATCGCGAAGATGTGCGTCTTCATGTACGTCGGCGAGATGGACCCGTACATGTGGCACGACGAGATGAAGCGCGAGGCGGAATACCTGCGCGCGAAAGGCGCCGTCGCCCGGTACAGCGTCGAGAAGGGACAGCCGCACCGGCTCGACACGCTCGCGGGCGAGAACGCGGGCCGCCTCTTCGAGGGATTCGAGGAAGCGCGGAAAGGCTGCGCGAGCTGAGAGCACTGAGGTTCATATGAAGCAGGCAATTCTCGTGAAGCACGCGATGCTCGTTGGGCACGTTCTGCCCGTTGCGCACGTTCCGCTTGTTGCGCACGTTCCGCCCATTGGGCACGTTCCGCCCGTTGGGCACGTTAGGCACGTCAGGCACGTTAGGCAAGCGATCCTCGCCGCCGCATTCGCGCTCTCGATCTCGATTGCCGGCGCGCCCGCGGCGTCCGCGCAAACTCCATCCGTGCCGGAATACGTCGCGAAAGCCGCTGCCGACCCTGCCCGCGCCGAGGACCGCGGAATCGACGACCGCCGCAAGGCGCCGGAGCTCGTCGCATTCTCCGAGGCGAAGCCCGGCGACAAGGTGCTCGAGCTGATTCCGGGCAGCGGCTACTTCACGAAGGTGTTCAGCAAGGTCGTCGGGCCCGAAGGCCGCATCTACGCGGTATGGCCGAAGGAGTACGACGAAAGCACCGACAAGATGAAGGCGGTCGCGGCCGAGTACGGCAACGTCGACGTGCTCGTGCAGCCGGCGGCGAAGCTCGAGGCGCCCGCGCCCGTCGACGTCGTGTTCACCTCGCAGAACTACCACGACTATCCCGACAAGTTCATGGGCCCGACGGATCCTGCGATCCTCAACAAGGCCGTGTTCGCGGCGCTGAAGCCCGGCGGCACGTACATCGTGGTCGACCACACGGCGGCCGCCGGCTCGGGCTTGCGCGACACCGAGACGCTGCATCGCATCGATCCCGCGACCGTCAAGCAGCAGGTGCTCGCGGCCGGCTTCGAGTTCGTCGGCGAAAGCGACGTGCTGCACAACCCCACGGACGATCACACGAAGAACGTGTTCGACCCGTCGATCCGCGGCCGCACGGATCAGTTCGCGTACAAGTTCCGCAAACCCGCGCGCTGAGCGGCCGGCGAGGAGGGCGTGACCGGCCTCATTCGGGCCCGTCCGACACGACCCGCATCGCCGGCAAGGACCTCCGCGGAGGCGTTTGTTGAACGATTCTCGTTTAGCAAACGCTTCCGCGGAAACGTGAAACTCTTTTCAATGGCCCGAAGAAACGGAGGAGACGATGGCCAAGGGAAGCTGCATGTGCGGAAAGATCACGTACGAAGCCGCGTCCGTGGGCCCGAACGTGACGAAATGCCACTGCAAGCTGTGTCAGAAGACGAGCGGCTCCGCCTACGGCGACTACACGGTCGCGCCGATCGATAGCTTCAAATGGACGAGCGGCGAGTCGCTGCTCACGAAATACGAAAGCTCACCCGGCAACTTCCGCAATTTCTGCTCGGTGTGCGGCACGCACATGCCGACGGCTCACCCTGCGATGGGCATCTACTTCATCCAGCCCGGCACGCTCGACACCGACGAGTCGCTTGTCGAGTCGGCGCACATGTTCTTAAAATCCAACCCGCCGTGGCACAAGCGCCAGCCGGGGCTCGCGGAGTTTCAGGAGTATCCGGAGTAGGAGGTCGGAGCGGCCCCGCTTCGCGAGAACGAGACCGTGACTCTGCTCAAGCACGCGTTTCGTCAACTCGTCCTGCGGCCCGCTCTCTCGGGAACCGTCATCGCGATGCTCGCGCTCGGCGTCGGCGCGGCGACAGCGATCTTCTCGCTGTTCTATCAGGTCCTCGTGCAGCCCCTGCCGGTGCCGGAGCCGGAGCGGCTCGTCAACATCGTTCACTTGGGCTCCGCGCCCGACGCGCCGCGCGAATCGTTCAGCTATCCGATGTTCCGCGACCTCGAAGGGGCGCAGGGAGGCGCGTTCCGCATCGCCGGGCATATTCCCTTCGGCGCGAACGTCGCGTACGAGGGCGGCGCGTTCAACGTTCCCGGAGTCTTCGTGTCCGGCGCCTACTTCGACGTGCTCGGGCTGCGGCCGGCGCTCGGGCGCCTCATCGGACCGCAGGACGAGCCGCGCGTCGGGGAGTCGGCCGTCGCGGTGCTGAGCTACGATCTCTGGCGAGGCCGCTTCGGCGGCGATCCCGGCATCGTCGGCCGCGAGCTCACGATCGCCGGCCAGCCGCTCACGGTCGTCGGCGTGGCTCCGGCCGGGTTCTCCGGGACGCAGCTCGGCGAGCGGACGCAAGTCTTCGTGCCGATCACGATGCGTTGGCGGCTCACGCCGTCGGCGGTCGACACGCCCGACGGCCGGAACTTCAGCTCGGTGTTGGCGCCTCGCGCTCGCTGACGCTGCTGCTCGGCGTCACGCTGCTCGTGCTCGTCATCGTCTGCGTCAACGTCGCGAATCTGCTGCTCGTGCGCGGCGCTTCGCGCGCGGGCGAGATCGCGGTACGCGAGTCGATCGGCGCGACACGGGGCCGGCTCGTCGCCGAGCTCCTGGCCGAAACGGCCCTTCCGGCCGCGATCGGCGGCGCGCTCGCGCTGCTGGTCGCGAGATCGACGCTCTCCGCCGTGGCGCCGATCTTGCCCCCGCGGCTCGCGGAGGGGCTCGGCATG
>DASTSM010000080.1:0-14967 GCA_035760685.1 Gammaproteobacteria bacterium
CTCGTCGTGAACAAGGGCATCGAGTTCTACATCACGAACTCGTGGATCAACGTCTATCGGCGCGGCGAGCAGGCCGGGGCGCACATGCATCACAACTCGCTGATCTCGGGCGTGCTCTATCTGAAGGCTACGCCCGAGAGCGGAGACCTAGTGTTCTACCGCGACGTGTTGAGCCTCGTGCCGTTCCCGCCCGCGCTCGATCTCGACATGGATTCCTTCAACATCTACAACTGCAAGAGCTGGGGCCACAAGCCGAAGACGAACGACATCTGCTTGTTCCCGTCGGTTGTCTCGCATTCCGTCGAGCCGAACTACTCCGACGAGGAGCGATGGTCGCTGGCCTTCAACGTCTTCGCGCGCGGCAACCTCGGACGAGAGCACAAGCTGGCGCTGAAGTGAGGACGGCTAGAAGTTCTTCGTGAAGTCGACGCCCCAGCGCCGGGGCTTCGCCTTGAACACGAATCCGCCGGGCGAGAACTCCGCGTTGTACTTCACGTCGTTGACGTTGCGGGCCCAGCCTGCGACCGACCAGGTATCGCTGTTCACGCCGAGGCGCAGGTCGAGCAGGTTCACGGGGTTGCGGACGGTCGAGTTCTGAGGGTCCCAGTACGTGTCCCCGATGCGCTGATAGTCGGCGCGGACGAGGAGCTTGAGGCCGGCGCCCCCGATCGGCGGCGTGTACTGGATCCCGGCGTTCGTCGTGCTCTTCGAGACGAGCGGCGCCTGGTTCCCGATCCAGGTCGGGTCTTCGGCTTCGCGGATGTCGCTGTCCGTCGCGCCGTAGCCGACCGTGAGATTCAGGTTGTCGGCGATCTGAGCCGTCACGTCGAACTCGTAACCCCGGTAATTCACCTTGTCGAGGTTGCCGAGATTCTGAGTCGAGTTGACCGGCAGGAAGACGAAGAAGTACGAGCCCTCGGCGTCCGTGTCGTAAATGCTGAAGTTCGCGTTGAGGCGCCGGTCGAGCAGCGCCGCCTTGACTCCGAATTCGAGCGTCCAGGCCACCTCGGCGTCGAAGAGGTCGTGGACGCCGAGGAAGCCGTTCGCGAAAGCGACGGCGCCGACGCCGGTCTGGTTGAAGCCGCCGCTGCGGAAGCCTTTGCCGTAGTCGCCGTAGATCGTGACCGTATCCGAGGGCTGATAGCGCAACGTAACTTTCGGCTGCGTCTCTTTCCAGGTGTGCTTGCGGACCTCTCCGGTGACGCCTTGCGGGAAGCCCGGCACGTTGACTTGCGCGAGGAAGTTCGGCGGCGTCAAGGTGGTCTGCTCGCGGTGGTCGTTGTCGTATCGGAGCCCGAGCTCGAGCTGGAGCTCGTCCGTCAGGTCGATAGTGGCGTCCGCGTACACCGCCCAGGCGAAGTTGTCCTGGCTGTCGGCCAGGAACGAGAACTGGGGATTCAGCGGATTCGTGCTCGGCGTGCGGAAGACCGGAAAGACGCCGTTGCCCGTGTCGATCATGTTGCCCGTCGAGATGAAGCGGTCGGTCGTGATCGCGTAGAGTCCCGCGATCCAGTTGAACCGGCCCTGCTGCTTGGAGGTGAAGCGCAGATCCTCGCTGACGTTGTCGACCTTGAGGTACTGGCTCTGGTTCAGGTCGAAGCCGTTGCCTGGACCGAAGATGCCCGTGAACAGGTTGTAGAAGAACGACTCCGTGATCGGCAGAAAGTCGAACGCGTCGCCGGTCAGGATCTCCTCCGTGCGGTCGGCCGACGTGATCGAAGTCAGCGTGCCGAGATCGGTGTCGTAGTCGAGCTTGAAGGCGAGCTGAGAGAGGTCCCGTCCGTTCTCGCCGGCGTTGTTGACCCGGACCGGCAGGTGCGTGTCGTTGACGTCCGTGACGATGTTGAAGTAGAGGGCCTGCGTGTCGAGCCGAGAGATGAAGAGCCGTGAATCGGTGCGCAAACGGTCGCTCGGCTCCCAGAGCAGCCGCAGGCGGCCGGAGACGTCCTTGTACGGGTCGGCCTTCTCGCCGAGATACGGGTTGTCGATGTAGCCGTCCGTGTCGATATAGCCCAGCGCCGCGTGGTACTTGAGCGTGTCGGAATCTCCGAGCGGACCGCTGCCGCTCACGACGGCACGGTAGCCGGGCCCCGAGTCGTATCCGACTTGCACGTGCCCCTCGAACTCATCGGTCGGCGGCCGAGTCGTGATGACGATCGCGCCGCCGATGGCGTTGCGTCCGTACAGCGCGCCCTGCGGGCCCTTATAGACCTCGATCTGCTGAACGTCGAAGAGCTCCTGATTGAACTGGGCGGGATTCGTCATCTGCACGCCGTCGACGAGCACGGCGACCGACGGCTCGCTGTTGCGCGCCTGAGAGATTCCGCGCACGGTGACGAAGGCGTTGCCCTGGTTTTGCGTCTCGACGAGGGTCACGTTCGGGGTCAGCGCAATGAAGTCGCGCGGCCGCTCGATGCCCGCATTCTCGATCTCCTGCTGGCCGAAGGCGGTGATCGTGACCGGCGCGTCATGGAAGGATTCCGCGCGCCGGCGGGCCGAGACGACGATCTCCTCGAGCTGGCCTCCGGCTTGCGCCCCCGTCTGCGCCTGCGCCTGCGCTTGCGCCTCGGCGGGCCGCGCAGCGCAGAGGCTCGCGATCGCCGCGCCGAGAAGCATGAGTCCGCCGCCGAAACCGCGGCTGTCCGCGCCCTTTACAGTCGTCATGCAGTTTTCTCCTGGGGAGTATGCGTTTCGTCGATCGCTCGAGCCCGCGCGCGGGGCGCTCTTGACCGGCGGCCGTCCCGTCTGTTCCCGTCGACGGTAAAAAGGTTCCGACGCGTTGTCTCTCCGAGAAGGACCTTCGACCGACCCGCCTGTCATCGCAAGAAATCGGCTCTGACCTCTATCCTGGGGCGACGTGAAAAATGGGGTCTGACCCCATTTTCGGAAAATGGGGTCTGACCCCATTTTTCCGCGCTCCAGCAGCGAGCCCGACTGCTCCGTCCCGACGAGTTCGCCGCACCGTAGCCGATGCCGAGAGGGGTTAACAATGCGGGTGAGTATGCTAGTGGCAGTGCTACTGGTAGTTGGTGCAACACCTGCTATAGTGCAAAGGCATGCATGCGGCCGCGGTGCGCACGGACGGGGCGAACCGGCGAACGGCCTATAATGACGGTCTTCCACGACCTGTTAGAAGATGCAATGGATTCACGCAAGGCCCAGTTGGGCGAGTTCCTGAAGAGCTGCCGCGCGCGCATCGAGCCGAGCCGGCTCGGCCTGCCGGCGGCGGACAGGCGCAGGACTCCCGGGCTGCGCCGCGAGGACGTCGCAGCGCTCGCGGGCGTCAGCGTGACCTGGTACACCTGGCTCGAGCAGGGCCGCGACATTCAGGTCTCGGCGGCGGTCCTCGAGCGCATCTCCTCGACGCTGAAGCTCTCGCACGACGAGCGGGAGTATCTGTTCGCGCTCGTGCAGCACCGCGCCGCGCCGCCGCTCGAATGGCGCGAGTCGGAGGTCAGCCCGTCGCTGCAGCGCATGCTCGATCGGCTCGCGGTGCCGGCCATCGTCATGACGGCGAGATGGGACGTGCTCGCGTGGAATCGCATCGCGTGCGTTGTCCTCCGCGACTACGAAAAGATCCCGAAGGAGCGGCGCAACCTGCTGCGGATCCTGCTCGTCGACGACGCGCTGTATCCGAAGGAGCCGGCGCTCTTCGACGCGATGGCGCATCGCGTCGTCGCGAAATTCCGCATCGACTACAGCACGTATGCGGGCGACCCCGACTTCGAGTGCCTCATCGCCGAGCTCAACGAGAGCTCCGAGGCCTTCCGGGACGTCTGGAACAGCCCCGAGGTGGTCGGACGCTCGGAGGCGATCGTGCGTCACCCGCAGCTCGGCGGGATTACGCTCGAGCATACCTCGTACGTGCCGGAGGGCAGCCACGCGCTGCGAGTGGTCGTCTATGTGCCGTACGACGAGGAGAGCAGCGCGAAGATCGAGGCGGCCGCGCTGCGCTCGCAGGGCAAAGGCAGAGGCGGCGCGAGGCCGCCTGAGCTTCGTACGTCTTCTCGGACCGGCGTCTAGACTGGCGTTTAGCTACGTGGCGCGGTACGCCGTTCGCGCGACCTCGTTGTAGGGCACGGGGCCGACGGTCGCCCGCACCTCCGTCTGGACGTGGCGCTCGACCGTCGGCTTCGACGTGCCGCCGTTCTCTTCGCCCCAGACGACCGTGACTTCGTTGCCGATCGCGGCATGGTCCTCGTCGATCATCGCGAGGGACAGCATCGAGCGCTCGTTGAAGCTGTAGCCGGTCCACGTCGAGATGCCGACGGTCTTCCCGCCGACGGTGACCTTGTCGTACGGCAGCGTCGAGTAGACCGCGGACGGCATGTCCATATATTTCGCGGAGGGGCCGTGGCCGCCGACGAACAGCGTGCGGAACAGTCGCGCGACGTCGTCGCCGTTCCACGCGAGCGTAACCTTCTTGCGCCGCTTCGTCTTCGACAGCTTCTCGAGCGCCTCGCGGCCGATGAAATCGTGATCGAACTTCACGACGGAGCCGTAGCCGAGCTCGTAGGGCGAGAGGTAGTAGTCCTCGATGTTCTTGGAGACGAAGCTGCCGCCGAGCGAGGCCTTCGCCTCGTAGGCGTTCGCGCCGAGCCACTCGCGGTAAGGCTTCATCTTCTCGCCCGTGTAAATGGCGGGCAGCGGCGACGGGATCCAGCCCGACTCCAGCGTGTTGCTCGAGTAGGCGCGCGCCGGCCTGACGGAGCCCGAATCCCTCGCCGGCCTCGAGGATCGCCGAGAGCACGGCGTCGTAGTCCTGCCACGGCCCGAACAATTCCCAGCCCGGCTGCCCGACCATGCCGTGCCGCAGCACACGGACGCTGCGACTCGCGATCGAGAACGTGTCCATGTGGAAGAACTTGACCTCGGGCACGGGCCGCCCGAGCACCTTTTCCATGACCATCGGCGCGTTCGGCCCTTGCACCTGGAACCGATAGGTCTTGCGCGCGACCGGGCCCTTGCGGTCGATGGATCTCTCGTCGCGCTCGACAGTCGCGTTGTATCCGCCCGTCTCGCAATGGAACTGGACCCAGTTGTGCACCGACGGCCGGCCCACGAGGTTGAACAGGTCGTCCTCGAGCCCGAAGCAGATCACGTCGCCGATCACGAAGCCGTCATAGTTGCAGGCCACGAACTGCTTGGCCTTGTTGGCGCCGAAGTTCTTGAAGCTGTTGACGCCGAGGCGGGACAGGAGCTTGAGCGCATCCGGACCCTTGACGTACATGTCCGTCATATGGAAGGACTGGTTGAACAGCACGCACGTTTCCTGCCACGCGCGCTGCTCGTCGCGCCAGTTCGTGAACTCGGCGGGAACGACGGGGTAGACGTTCGGACCGCTCTGCGCGTTGCGCAGCATGTCGACGGCATTGCCGGCGGCTTTCAACGCGTCCTCTAGGCTCTTGCTGGTCATTGTTCGAGCATCCTCTCAAACGGTGGATCACATTGTACTCGGTGCACTCGTTGTTCCCCGAACCGGCGTTCCCGCCGATCGATAGGCCGGCGCGCTTTCGGCGTCTCGGGCAGCCCTTGGGGTTTGGGCCTGCGGTCTAAGCTGGATGGGGAATCGGGGTAGCGTCCAGCTCGTCGCGCTCGAGTGACGGTCGCGCGACGCGGCGACCGCAGACCCAAATTCTTCCGGCTCGCTGCTCACTCAAACTCGCGGCCGATTTTCGGACCCGAGCATCGGTTTCGGCGACATAACGTATTGAAGCCGCTTCGTCGTGCAGCCGCTTCGTCGTGCAGCCGCTTCGTCGCGCAGCCGCTTCGTCGCCGGCGGCGGGCCTAGCGTGCGCAAAGACTAGTGTCTCTACACGAGTCGAGCTAGAAGCCTTTTGTGCCAGTTCAAACAATACTGGTACTAATTACAATCAGTCTGCCCGCGGGCCGGCCGTCTTCTCGGAGGCGCGGCGCTACCGGCCCCAGAGCTCGCGGCTCGCGATGCGCGCGCCTTCGACGAGCGCCTCGAGCTTCGCCCAGGCGACGCTCGGATGGACGCGCGCGATGGTCTCGACCTGGGCGAAGCCGCAATCCGCCCCCGCGATGACGTTCTCGCGGCCGACGATCCGCGCGTAGCGGACGATGCGATCGGCGACGAGGCGAGGGTGCTCGACCGTCGTCGTGTGGTGAGTCACGACGCCTGGGATCAGGATCTTGCCCTCCGGCAGACGCACGCGCTCCCAGACCCTCCATTCGTGCTCGTGCCGCGGATTCGCGGCTTCGATCGAGTACGCGCCCGCGTCGACGGCGAGGATCAGGTCGACGATGTCCTCGAGCGGCGCGTCCGCCGTGTGCGGCAGGTGCCAGCTGCCGAAACACACGTGATACCTCACACGGTCCGGAGGAATGCCGTCGAGGGCGTGATTCAGTGCCTCGATCCGGACCTCGGCCCACTCTCGATACTTCTTCGGGCTCTGCTGCGTGAGGTGGTCGTACATGTTCGCGAGCACCGCGTCGTCGACCTGCAGGACGAAGCCCGCTGCATGGATCGCGCGATACTCCTCGCGCAGGGCATCGGCGATCGCGAACACGTAGTCCCTGTCGCTCGCGTAGTGCTCGTTGACCCCGTTGAACGCGGTGCTCGCCGGGGCCACCGACGTCATGAAGACCTCGGCCGGTCGTGCCGTCTCCGCGGCGCAGCGCAGGTTCTCGACGGCGCGACCGACGGCCGCTGCGCCGCGATACTCGATGGGGCCCGCGCAGACCTCGGCCGGCAGCCCGGTCGCCGCGAACGGCATCTCGCGCGCGATGGCCTCCGGGAAGCGCTCTCGGTCGCGGCCGAGCCAATAGGCCGGCGTCGGCCGGTCGGGCCGGACCTCGAAACCGGTGATCCGCCCGAGGATATAGTTCGACCAGCTCGACTTGCCGAACTCGCCGTCGTTGACGACGTCGAGCCCGATCTCGACTTGGCGGCGCACGACGTCCTCGACGGCCTTGCGGAGTCCGTGCTCGCTCGGCCGCGGCGCTCCCTGCTGGGATTGGAGCTCCGGAGGGCGCACGAGACTGCCTACGTGAGTCGTGAGGATTCTTGTGTCGCTTCGCTTCATGTTGCATCCCGGGGCCGGAAGGCCGAGGTAACTGTAGGCCGACATGGGCTCGGAGGCTCGAGATACTAGCCGAGCGAGCCCGCGCAGCCAGATATGCCCGGTGCTAGTATCTGGCGCACTTTGCTCGTACGACGGCGGGGTTCCGGTTTGCGTCGGCCGATGCGATCAACGGCAGGCGAGCGGTGCGACGAGCCGTCGGGAGGAATGTGACGGAGCGGTTTGCCATCCGCGCGGAAACCTGCAAGATTGCGGCGGCTAAATGCAATCGAGGCGGCTAAAACGTAATCGATTAGAGGCGAGGCACGGGCCATAAAGGGGGGGACGATGTACCGATTTTCCACCGCGCCGCAATCCATCGGCGGCGTTCTAGACAGCGGCTTCAAGTTGTTCCAGGCGGCCTTCAAGGAGACGTGGGCCTTGGCCTTCGTCGCGGCGCTCCTGTCCGCGCCCCTCGCGCTGCTCGGGCCGGGGCTTTCGCCCCAGGGCCCGCGTCCGTCCGAGGCTGCGTTCCTCGTCATCGCTTTCCTCGTGATCTTGCCGATTTCGCTCACGCTGTACGCCGCGATCATCGCGCGCATCGATGCGATCGGGAACGGACGCGAGCTCTCGCTCGGCGGCGCGATCCGCTATGGCGCGCGGAGGGGCGCGCCGATGTTCGTGGCGGGCTTACTCTTCGGCTGCGCGATCCTCGTCGGCCTGATCCTGCTCGTCGTGCCCGGAATCATCTTGATGGTCATGCTCGTCTTCGGGGTACAGATCGCGGTGACCGAGCGCCTGGGCCCCGTGGCGAGCTTGAAGTACAGCGCGCAGCTCGTGCGCGGGCACTGGTGGCGAACCGCCGCGCTCCTGACCGTCATCGGCATCATCGTCGCGGTCATCTATACGATCCTGACTTTCGTGGTCGCGATCGTCGCGGGGCTCAACGCCCAGGAGATCGCCGCGACCGGGCGCTTGCCGTGGTACATCGACTTCGTGTTGACGCCGCTGATGGCGGCCGTGACGGGGCCGCTCGCTTACTCGATGATCATCGCGACGTTCTACGATCTCAAGAATCGGCGCGAAGGCGGCGACATCGCTGAGCGGATCGCCGCGGCGACCACTTGATTCGGCTTCTTATTCGGCTACGTCTCGTTTTCGCCTGCGCGTCGCTCTGCGCGGCGGCAGCAGCGCTCGCGGAACCGCTGCCCGGCGCGGACGCCTGCGTCGAGCGCATCGAGCAGGCGCGCGCTTCGGGCCGGGAGGACACCGGGCCTCCCACCGCCCGGAACGAGACCGCGACGCTCGGAGAGCTGTGTCCGGATGTCGCGGCCGCGCTCGACGCGAGCGCGTGGGCGGAAACGGTGCCGACGGACGCAAGCGATCTGCCCCTCGAACAGTTCTCGGCACTCGTCGGCCTCATGGCCGCGTACGAGCGGCCCACGGCGAGGCCGGGCCTCGCGCTCGAGTCGCTCGACGCCGTCATCGCGGAAGTCGCCTCGAAGACGCCGCCGCCGCAGTTGTCGCTCTGGGAACGGCTCCGGCGTTGGCTCGACGAGTGGCTGGACGACCGGCGCGGCGGACACGGCTGGCTCGAGGAGTGGCTCAAGAACCTTTCGCTGCCGGAACGATGGGTGAGGGCGCTCGTCATCACCCTCGGCGTGCTGCTCGTAATCGCCGCGGTCGCGGTCGTAGCCAACGAGATCGCCGCGCTCGGCGTCCTCGGCCGCCGCCCCGCGCGGCCTCGATTTGCCGAGGAGGGCGGCGGCGCCGATCCCGAAGTGCCGCGCGTCTCGAGCCTCGACGACGTGCGGCGCGCGCCGCTGGCCCGTCAGCCCGGACTGCTGCTCGCGCTCGTGGTCGGGCGGCTCCGCAAGCGTGCGCCGCTGCCCGACAGCCTGACTCATCGCGAGCTTGCCGCCGCGGCCGCACCGCTGCTCGGCGCTTCGAGGCGCACAGCTTTCGCCGCGGTCGTGGGCGCCGCCGAGCGCGCAACGTTCGGCGCGTGGCAGCCCGAGGCGCGCGATCTCGACACGGTGCTCGCGAGCGGCGCGGCCGTGCTCGATGCGCTCGCGGAAGAGGACGAGCGATTCGAGCGTCCGGCAGAGGACGAGCGATTCGAGCGTGCGGCAGGTGACGAGCGGGCGGCGCAATGAAGGATCGGCTCGTCACGGCGCTCGGTCTGCTCGGCGTGCTCGCGCTCGTCTACGGGTTGTTCTTTCAGCGTCCGTCCGATCGCGTGGTCACGCGGCCGATCAGCACCGAGGCCGGCCGCAACGGCTACCTCGGCTTGCGCACGTGGCTCGAGCGCGAGGGTGTACGCGTCGTGAGCCTACAGGAGCGCTTCGATCGGCTCCGCGATCCCGAGCTCGGGTTGCCCGCCGGAGGCAACGTGCTCGTCATCACGCTGCCCCACAAGAATCCGCTCCGTTTCCGGGAGCCCGCCGAATTGCGGACGTGGATCACGCAGGGCAATACGGCCCTTGTGCTCGCGGCGCTCGACGACACGCCGGATTGGACGGTGGTCGCGGACGTCACGGGATTTCTGCGCGACCTGTCCGCGATCAGCGGCCTTTCGTTCGCATCCGCGACGCCGACGGCGGCGGGCCGCACGCGTGCGCCGGTTCCCGGGCAGTCGGCCCTCAGGATCGCCCCGCTGGAGGCTCATCCGCTCATGCGCGGGGTGAAGTCGCTGGTCGGCTTCTCCGATCTGTCGAGCGAGCTCTGGTCGGCCCGCGATCCTACCGGGCGAGTGTTCTACACCCGGCTCGGCGTCGAGGAGCGCAGCGGCTTGGACGCGATGTGGCAAATACCCTTCGGTCGCGGGCAAGTGCTCGTGGCCGCGAGCGGCACGCTGCTGACGAACGAGAACATCGCACGCACCGACGCGCGCCGCTTCGTCGCGAATCTGCTCGCCTATCACTTGGGCTCAGGCGGAGCCGTGATCTTCGACGACATGCATCAAGGGCTCTCGCGTTTGTACGACGCGGCGGCTCTCGCGCGCGATCCGCGCACTCGCGCGACGCTGGTGTTTATTTTCGCGGCGTGGCTCGTCTGGGTGCTCGGCTCGACGAACCGGCTGCGCGTGCCCGAGCCTCCTGCCGACCATCCCCGGCAAGCCGATTTCGTCGGCGCGGCGGCCGGCTTCATGGCGCGCCGCCTCGATCCGCGCGAGGCGGGCCTTCTGCTGTGCGATCAGTGGTTCGACGAGGTGCGCCGCGCCCGCGGCCTGCCGCGGCGTGACGAGCCGCCCTGGGAAGAGCTGGCCGCGACCCCGGCCCTCGACCGCCGCTCGTTCGAAGAGCTGCGCGAAGCGCACGAGCGGCTCTCGGCCGGCCGATCCGTGGGCTTGGTGCGCCTGCACAACATTCTCCAGCATGCGAGGGAAGCGATCGGATGACGCAGCAAGCACGCGAGCTCGAAGCGTTCCTTCAACGGCAAGTCGGCGCCGTCGTGTACGGGGTCGAGGACGTGATCCACGCGTTGACGATCGCGCTGATCGGCGGCGGTCACGTGCTGCTCGAGGGACCGCCCGGTCTCGGCAAGACTCTCTTGAGCAATACGTTCGCGCGGGCGCTCGGCGGGGAGTTCCGGCGCATTCAGGGCACGGCCGATCTCATGCCGAGCGATCTCACGGGCGTCCACGTCTTCGACGCGCAGCGCGGCGAGTTCGTCTTTCGTCCGGGGCCGCTCTTCGCCGACGTCGTGCTCGTCGACGAGGTGAACCGCGCGGGGCCGAAGACGCAGTCCGCGCTGCTCGAGGCGATGGAGGAGCGCTACGTGACCGTCGACGGCAAGCGCTTCGCGCTGCCGGCGGATTTTCTCATCGTGGCGACCCAGAATCCGCGCGAGTTCGAAGGCACCTATCCCTTACCGGAATCGCAGCTCGACCGTTTCATGCTGAGCGTGCGCATGGGCTATCCGAGCCGCGAGAACGAGGCGCGCGTCATCGCCGAGTACGGGCTGCCGCCGCTCGGTCCGGTCCCGGCCGAGGCGGTCGAGACCGTGCCGTCCGGCGCCCTGGCCGGCGCCCGCGAGGAGCTGCGGAGCGTGCATCTGTCGGAGGCGCTCGTCGGCTACGTGCTCGATATCGTCGCCGCGAGCCGCCAGAGCACGAGCGTCGGGCTCGCGCTCTCGAGCCGTGCCGCCGTTGCGCTCGCCCGCTGCGCTCGCATCGAGGCGGCGCTGCGCGGCGGCGACTTCGTCGTTCCCGACGACGTGAAGCGCGTCGCGCCGTGGGTGATTCCGCATCGGATCGTGCTGACGCCGGACGCCGCGCTCGAAGGCTCGACCGCGTCCGCCGAGGTCGAGCGGTTTCTCAACGCCGTGCGCGTACCGCGCGAGACCGCGTGAGCCTGACCCCGGCCGCGCTGCTCGTCCTCGCGCTCGCGGCGCTCGTCGGCATCGTCGCCGAGTGGAGCGATTCGGTGCTCGCCGCGGTCGTTTGGCGCACATGCGTCGCGCTCGTCGCGGTCGGCCTGACCTATGAGCTTTGGTCGACGCGGCGCTTCGCGGTCGGAGTCCGATGGCTGCACCGGCCCGTGCTGCGGCTCGGGCGAATCGAGCACCTCGACCTCGAGGTCGTGAATCGTGCGCGCCGGGATCTCGCCGTCGAGCTCCTGCCCGCGCTGCCGCCGGCGCTGAGGTGCGAAAGCCGCGCATGCACGCTGGAGCTTCGCGCGGGCGCGGGGGCGCGCACTCGCGTCGATGCTCGGCCCGTCGCCCTCGGCACCCGGAGCTGGCCTCGATTGCCGATGAGGATCAAGGGCCCGCTCAAGCTCGCCTGGTGGTCGCGAGCGGTGCCCGTCGACGGGCAGGTCTCGGTGCTGCCGGATACGCTGGGCCGGAGCGACGCTCGGCCGGGCTCGGCCGAGATCGGCGGCGTCGCGCGCGCCGTGGCCGGCGGCGGCGAAGAGCTCCACGCCTTGCGCGACTATCTGCCGCACGATCCCCTACGCTCGATCGACTGGAAGGCGACGGCGCGGTCGTCGCGGCTGATCACGCGCGTCTTCGCGGAGCAGCAGCACCTGGAGATCGTGCTGCTCGTCGACGCGGGACGCACGAGCCGGACCGAGATCGACGGAATGCCGCTGCTCGGCCACTACGCGAACATCGCGGCGCGCTTTGCCGAGCGCTGCGCCGGCGGCGAAGATCATGTCGGTCTCGTCGCGTTCGCGGACCGGCCGCTCGCTTCGCTCGCGCCCGCGCGAGGCATGGCTGCGGTCGCCCGCATTCGCGGTGCCCTCGGCGAGCTCGAGCCGCTCGGCGTCGAATCCGACGTCGTCGCCGCGGCGCTCCATGTGCGAAAGCTCGTGCGCCGACGGTCCCTCGTGCTGCTCCTGACGGATCTCTATCAGACGTCCGCCACGAGCGACCTCGCGCAAAGTGTGCGCCTGCTCGTTCCCAAGCATCTGCCGCTCATCGTCGGCATCTCGAGCGAGGAGATCGGGGAGCTCGCGCGGCGCCGCGCGCGGGATTGGCTGGATCCCTATCGCGGCCTGGCCGCCCGCGAGTATCGGAGCGCGATTGCGGCCAACGTCGATCGGCTCGGCCGGCTCGGGGCGTATGCACTCACGGCGCGGCCGGGCGAGGCCGACTCCCGCGTGCTCGAGATTTACCGGCTGCTGCGCGCTCAGCGGCGCGTTTAACGGTGCGCGCTCAGCGGCGCGTTCAAGCGCCGGAGCGGGCGAGCCGCCGGCGCCCGAGCGCGCCGCTCAGCACGAGCACGAACAGCGTGAAGTAGCCGAGGCCGATCGCGAGGCGCGCGGCGAGCGGAATGCTGCGGTCCGGCGAGACGTAGCCTTCGATGACGCCGGCGCCGACGAGGAACGCGAGGCACACGGCCATCAAGCCCATGCCGCGCTGGACGGCGTTTCGGAACGCCGCGCCGCGCGTGAGCTGCCCCGGGCGCGCGAGCGCCTCGCCCAGCGAGGCGCCGACCGCGCCCGCGACGAAGATCACGCTGAGCTCGACGAAGCCGTGCGCGCAGACAAACTCGAAGAGCCGCCCCGCCAAGCCGTGCTGACCCGTGAAGGCGAAGATCGCGCCCAGCATGAGGCCGTTCATGCCGACGATGTAGAGCGTGCCGAGGCCGTACATGACGCCGAGACAGACGGCGAAGAGCGACACCATGATGTTGTTGCTGAAGATCTGCACGGCGAGCAGCGAGGAAGGAAAGACGTTCAGCAGGTTGTCGGTCCAGAGCTGCCCTTGCGAAACCTGCTCGATCATGCGCTCGGAGGCGAAGAGCCCCGCGAGCTCGGGATAGCGGTGCACGAGCGCGAAGCCCGCCGCCGCGCACAGGAAGAAGAGGACCGTCACCGCCGCGATGTGCTTCGAAAGCGCGCGCGCAGCCGCCGGCGCATCGCGCTCGAGAAGAGCCTGGATCGTCGTGCCGAGACGCTCCGGCGAGCGGAACAGCGAGCGGTGCAGATCGCGATGGACGGTCTCGAGAAATCGCGTGATGCCGCCCGCGGGCGCCGCGCGGCGGGCGAGGGCGAGGTCGCGAGCGATTTCCGGATATGCGCGCACCGTCGCGAGCACGGCTTCCGGCCGCGCGGAAGGTCCGCGTTCGAGCGAGGCGAGCCGATCGCTCGTCTCGCGCCAAAAGGTGCGCCGCTCCTCGAGCCATTTCGCGCGGTCGGGGCCGCCGCTCCGACCGAGCCGATCGCTCACGAGAGGACCTCGCGCAGGCGTTGCTGGAGCTCGGCGTCGGTCGCGCCCTCGCAGTCCACGCGGAGCTTCGCGAGCAGCTTTCGAGCGAGCCGATCCCGCGCGTTCGGCGCGAGCTCCTTCCAGCGGCTCAAAAGGTCGCGCACGACTTGGGCTTGCTCGAGACCGAGCGCCGCGACGGCGCTGCCCGAGAGCTCCTCGAGCACTGCCGCGCTCGGCTTCTCGTCGTAGACGAGGATCGTGCCCGCGGCGATGTCGCCGACCCGTTGAGCGTGCTTCGTGAGGAACGTCGTTAGGAGACCGACGGCGTAGACGGACGGCAGGCAGTCGATGAGCCTGAAGATATTTCGGATCAAGAGCGCGCCGACGCCCGGTGTGCCGCCCGCCGCGGTGACGAGTCTGACGCCGGCCATGCGCTTCCCGGGCGTCTGGCCGTGCAGGACCACCTCGAGCACGGGGTGGTAAAGCACGTAGATGGCGATGCTCGGCAACACGGCGACATACAGGAAAGGCACATACGCCGAATCGGTCGACGGGACGAAGGCGACGCCGCCGGCGACCGCGAACATGGCCGCGAGGAACCACGCGATCGCGGCGAGCACGCGGATGTGCCAGTCGATGACGAACGCGTAGCTCCGCGCGCCGGGGCCCGCGACTTTGAGCTCGACGTCGACGCCCGTGATGCTCGGAATTTGCAGGACTGCTTCCATGAAGGAACGACGTTGCCGGTGCCGACGGCAATGCTAGCCTCGCGCGGAGCGGAATGCATGCCGATTCCCGCACGCGGCGCGAAATTGCGACGGCCGAGCGTTTTCTGCCGCGGAGCGAGCGCTGCTGCAATGGGCTGCCGCCAAGATCCGCGAGCGAGGGAAGGCGGATGAACTGCCGCGGCGTACGCTTGTCAAGATACGGTATCGGTTCTAGAGTCGGCGCCGTGAATCCGCTCAAACGCCTGCGCAAATATCGGCGCGCCGTCGCGGGCGCTCTGCTCCCCGTGGTCGCGTTCGTTTGGATCGGCGCTGCGGCGTCTCCATGTATCGGAGCGATGGGCGCGGCCGCAGATCCGCACGACGGAGTGTCGACCTCGGCGATCGCGGCGCCGTCGGCGCATCACTCGGCGTCGACCGACGCCGGCGCGGCGAGCGCCGCGATGCACGCCGTGGTGAGCGCGGCGACGCCGGGCGCGACCGACGGGCACGGCTCGCCGCCGAGCCGCTCGTCGTCGCATTGCCCGCACTGCCCGCCGGGCGATCCGCACACGGGCTCGCAC
>DASTSM010000081.1:0-3473 GCA_035760685.1 Gammaproteobacteria bacterium
CCTCTCTCCGCCACGCGCGCCGTCGTCGAGTTCGTCGCGACCGCGCGGCTCGCCGACTTTCCCGCGGAGGCGGTCGCTCTCGCAAAACGCTGCATCATCGATGGGCTCGGCGTCATGCTCGCGGGCTCCGCTCAGCCGGCCGGCCGCATCGTCGCGGCGCACGCCGGGGCCGCGGGAGCCCGCGCCGAAGCGACGGCCTTCGGCCCGGCCCCGCTCAAGACGACCGCGGCGCTCGCGGCCCTCGTCAACGGCACGAGCGGGCACGCGCTCGACTGGGACGACACGCAGCTCGCGACGAGCGCCGACCGCATCTTCGGCCTCCTCACGCATCCGACCGTGCCGCCGCTCGCCGCGGCGCTCGCGATCGGCGAGCGTCTAGGCGTATCGGGCGAGCGCTTCGTCGAGGCGTTCCTCACGGGCTTCGAGGTCGAGTGCAAGATCGCCGAGGCGATCCATCCGAATCACTACAAGCTCGGCTTCCATTCCTCCGGGACGATCGGCACGTTCGGCGCGGCCGTCGCGGCGGCGAAGCTCCTCGAGCTCGATGCGGACCGCATCGCGCACGCGCTCGCGATCGCCGCGAGCTCGGCTTCTGGAATCAGAGTCAATTTCGGCAGCATGACGAAGCCGCTTCACGTCGGCCGCGCGGCCCAAAACGGCGTCGTCGCGGCAGAGCTCGCCGCGCAGGGCTTCACGGGCGGCGCCGGCGCACTCGATCCGCCCTGGGGCTTCTTCGGCGCGTTCAGCCACGGCGGCGGGTTCGACGAGGAACGCATCGTCGGCAAGCTCGGCCGACCGCATTCGATCGTGTCGCCCGGCGTGTCGATCAAGCCCTACCCCTGCGGCGTGCTCGGCCATCCGACGATGGACGCGATGCGCCGGCTCGTCGTGAAGCACGACGTCGCGCCCGAGCAGATCACGGCGATTCGGATTCGGGCGGGCTCGAACATCCTGAATCCGCTCCGCTACGCTATCGCGCGCAACGAGCTCGAGGCCAAGTTCTGCCCGGCCTTCATGGTCAGCGCGATCGCGCTGCGGCGGAAGGCCGGGATCCGCGAGTTCAACGACGAGTTCGTCGCGCGCGGGCCCGTGCAGGCGCTCATGCGCAAGGTCGAGCGCGTGCTCGATCCCGACATAGAGGCGCTCGGCTTCGAGAAGATCCGGAGCACCGTCGAGGTCGACCTCGTCGACGGCAGAACGCTCGTCGAGCACGCGGACGAGCGCTATCGCGGCGGTCCCGAGCTCCCGTTCACGCGCGCCGAGCTGCTCGAGAAGCTGACCGACACGGCCTCGCTGGTGCTGCCGCCCGAGTGCATCCCGCGCGTGTTCGAGACCGTCGAGTCGCTCGAGCGGCTCCCCGACATCCGCGCGCTCGTCGGGCTGCTCGTCCCTGCCGTAGCTTCGGTCGCATGAGCATCGCGTGGCTCTCGGTCGCGGCGCTCGTGCTCGCGGTCGCACTGAGCTGCACGACGGCGATCAACGTGGGCGTGCTCTCGCTGACGCTCGCGCTCGTCGTCGGCGTGTTTTTCGGCGGCGTATCCGCCGCCACGGTGCTCGCGGGCTTTCCCGTCGACCTCTTCGTGACGCTCGTCGGCATCACGCTGCTCTTCTCGATCGCCGACTGCAACGGCACGCTCGCCCGCTTGACCGCGGGCGCGGTACGGCTGTGCCGGGGACACGCCGGCGTGCTGCCGATCATGTTCTTCGTGCTCGGCTTCGCCGTCTCGACGATCGGCGCCGGTGCGACGCCCGCGAGCGCCCTGCTCGCTCCGCCCGCGATGGCCGTCGCAAACCGAGCGCGCGTACCGCCGTTCCTCATGGCCGTCATGACCGGCAACGGCGTGCTCGCGGGCACGCTCTCCCCGTTCGCGCCGACCGGCGTCGTCGCGCACGGCGTCATGGCGCGCATCGGCCTCGGCGGGGTCGAGTGGCAGACGTTCGCGTTCAACGCGTTCGCGCATGCGCTCGTCGGCTTCGGCGGGTTTCTGCTGTTCGGCGGCTGGAAGCTGTTCGGGCGCGCGGACACGGGCGGCGGCTCCGTCGGCGCGGCCCGCGTCGATGACTACGCGGAGGCCGACGCCGCCCGCCTCGAGCCGCGGCACTGGCTCACGGCCGCGGGCATCGCGGCGCTCGTCGCGGCCGTCGTCGGCCTCGGCCTCGACGTCGGCATGGCGGCGCTCACGATCGCGACGGTCCTGATTCTCTTTCGCGCCGTCGACGAAGCGCAGGCCGTGCAGCGCATGCCGTGGAGCGTGATCCTCATGGTCTCCGGCGTCTCGGTGCTCGTCGCCCTGCTCCAGGAGAACGAAGGCATCACGCTGATCGCGGACGGCATCGCGAAAGTCTCGACGCCCGCGACGATCGATCCCGTCGTCGCGTTCGGCACGGGCCTCGTCTCGGTCTACAGCAGCACGTCGGGCGTCGTGCTGCCGGCTTTCCTGCCGATGGCGCCCGTGCTCGCCGAGCGCGTCGGCGTGGCCCCGCTCGACGTCGCGTGGTCGATGAACGTCAGCGCGAGCCTCGTCGATCTCTCGTCGCTCTCGACGGTGGGCGCGCTCTACATCGCGGGCGCGGCGCCCGGCAACGCGCGCCGCCTCTTCAACCAGCTCCTCGCATGGGGACTCTCGATGAGCGTCTTCGGCGCGGCGCTGTGCTGGCTGCTCTTCGCTTAGCGCGACGCCGACGATCGCCTGCGAGTGCGCGGCGGCCCGTTACCGCATCTCTTCGAAGCGCCGCTCGAGTAGACGGAAAAACGCATCGACCGCGAGCCGCTCGCCCGTCGCCTCGAGGATCAGATCCTCGGCGTCGAGCTCGGCGCCGCGGCGATACACCTTCTCGGAAAGCCACTGTCTGAGCTCCGCGAGCCCCTCGGCCCCCGAGCGGGCCGGACGCGTGGCGGTCTTGAGATAAGCCTCGAAGAGCTGCGCGCCGTACCAGTTGCCGATCGTGTAGGTCGGGAAATAGCCGAACTCGCCGAGCGCCCAATGCACGTCCTGGAGACAGCCTGCCCGCATGCTCGAGGGCACGACGCCGAGGTACTTTCGCGACAGCTCGGCCCATGCGGCCGGCAGGTCCGGGACCGTCAGCCCGCCCTCGAGCAAGGCGATCTCGAGCTCGTAGCGCAGCAGGATGTGCAGGCTGTACGTGGCCTCGTCCGCTGTCATTCGGCTCGTGCCGGGCGTCACGACGTTGATCGCGCGGTGGAACGCCGGGACGTCGAGATCGGCGAGCCGGCTCGGAAAGGCGTCGCGAAGCAGCGGATAGTAATGCGCCCAGAACTCGAGGCTCCGGCCGACCTGGTTCTCCCAGAGCCTCGCCTGCGCCTCGTGCAAGCCCACGCTCGGGCCGTCGGCGAGCAGCGTGCCGCGAAGCTCCGGCGGAAAGCCCTGATCGTAGAGCGCGTGCCCGCCCTCATGCAGCGTCGCGAAGATCGCGCGCAGCGGCTCGGCCTCCTTCACGCGGATCGTGAGCCG
>DASTSM010000082.1:0-6853 GCA_035760685.1 Gammaproteobacteria bacterium
CGCGGCGGGTTCGGCGTGCAGGAGATGGACCGCTTCGCGCCGGGGTGGCGCGAGCGCGCAGAAAACGCAGCGGTGGCCGAGCGGCCGACGGAGCCGGCGCACGAGCTTCCCCAACCGGCGCCGAACGCTCCGGAAGCGGCCGCGGAGCCGCCGCTGCGCCAACCTGCCGGCGTTCGAGCGAAGAGCGCGAAGCAGCGGATCGCCGAAGGACAGAAGTACGCCGGCGGCGTCGTCGGCACCGGCGCCGTCGAGCGCGTGTGGATGGTCGGTTCGGGGACCCAGCGTGCCGACGCGCGCGATACGGACCTGCTCTACGAGATGCGGGGCGAACTGCCGGCCGACCGCGGCGAGGCCGAGGAAGCCGTCGAGCGGATGCTTGAGCAGAGCAACATCGACCTCGACCGCTACGACACGTTCATCAAGGTCGGCGAGCGCTACTTCCACGTCTCGAGCGGCGCCGGTCGCGGCGTGATCGAGAACACGGAGTACGCCCGAGAGCAGGAGGGGCGGCCGAAGGTCCTGCTCGCCGAGCAGGCAACTCGCGAGGAGGCGCCGACCGAGCCTCCCGCCAAGTTCACGCCCGAGCAGACCGCCGCGCTCCGCCGCCTCGCCGAGGAGGCCGGCTGGTCCGAAGTAGGCGGGAAGATCATCAGGAACCCGCAAGGCGAGGTGGTCGGGCGCACGCACTGGCTCCCGCGCGCCGACTGGTGGCCGGGACGGCCCGGGCGCTTCAACGAGAAGCAGACCGCCGAGATCATCGAGAAGGGCCTGAACGGCCGATACCTCGGCAAGACGCAGCGGGTCTACTTCGATTTCCTGCGCGGGCTCGCCGACGAAATGCTCTCGGGCGAGAGCTACGAGCCGACGAGCGAGCACCTACAGGACGCCGGTCTCGAGCAGAGCGTAGACACCGAATTCGATGTAGGATTGGTGGCGCGGGCTGCTGAGATCGATGAGGCCGCCGTTGAAAGAGCCGCAATCCAATATGTCGACGACGACGCCGGCTTCCTCCGAGCCGCCAAAGCAATCGTTGACGCGCACGCAAAGGCTGCTGAAAGCGGCCAAGGCCGTACTCGCCTCGAAGAAAGGGACCTCCTCGGCGACGACACCCGCCAAGCCCAAGCCCTAGCCGACGAAACCCGTCGGCGCGACGAGCGCCGCTCCCCGAACGCCGACGTGCCGCTCGAGACGGGCGACGCGTCCGATATGTTCTCGCAGGCCAGCAAGCAGCTCGACCTCGTGCAACAGGCGAAGCGGGAGACGTCCAAGCCGCCGGCGCCGACCCCTGAGTCGACGAGCGGTGCGGAGGACCTCAGCGCGCCGTTCGTTCCATTTACGAAGAACGGCAAGCTCCCGCAGCCTGTCTATCGCTCGGTCGCCAAGAAACTTCGCGAAGCCGCGTCCAACGGCAGCAGTCGCAATGACTTCGACCTTATTGTGCGAGTCAACGGGTTCCCTCCAGCGGACGCCGAAAAAATCTGGACGGATGCGCGACTGGCCGCAAAGCCGGGAAAGAACGACCTCGGTGCGCAACTCGCCTCCCTGTCCGACGACGCCCTCGATGCGATGGTGGACGCGGCCGTCGAGCAGACCGGTGCCGCCGAGACGGAGAAGCCGGCGAAGCAGCGCGCGAAGCGCACGCGCGCGCCGAAGGCCCCGGGCGAGAAGAAGCCGCGCATCCGCAAAACGGCGACCCGCGCCGAGCGCACCGACGTCACGCAACCCGAAGCCGTCGAGCGCACGACGAAGGAGATCGCCAAGAGCCTCGGCTACAACCTCACGAGCGCCGGCGAGAACGCGCTCAAGGGACTCACCGAGCTATTCGGCGGCCCGGGCAAGCTGAACAGCGGCCTGACCTTCGACGAGGACACCTACGCCCGCGCGAAGCCGCATTTCGAGGCCATGCTCCGCGACGCTCAGGCGGCCGGGAAGGACCTCGCCGACTTCATTCGCTCCCTGGTCAACGCGTTCGGTTCTGGTATAAAACCGTACTTGCGCCGCTTCGCGGCCGATCTGAGGAACGGCAATGCTCTCGGTCAGCCCGGTAATCTGGAACGAGATCGCGGAAACGCAGCCGCTACAGCACCCGGCAATGAAGCGGCTGATGTCGCTGTCGCAGGAGAAGCTGCCAGCGGCGCTGGACAGCCAGGCGAGGGAGCAGGAATCCGCGGGGGCCTTGCCGAGGGCGACGCTCGCGTTCTCAACGGTGGCGCCCCTGCTGCTGGAGAACAAGGCGATCAGTCGCTACGTGCAGATGAAGGACAACGACTCCTTGAGGGCATCCCTGCCGGAAGTGACGACGGTGGACGAGGCGCTAGCATTGGCGACCGAGGAGTACCGCCTGAACGGCAAGGAGCAAGCGAGTCTGCGGAAGCTCTTGATCGCAGCACTCGACAACGAGACAAGCTAGCCGCTCAAGCCGAGGCGAATCGCCTGCCCGTCGTCCCGGGCGACGCGGGCAACATCGACAGCACGCTCCCCTACCTGCTCGACGGCCAGCGCGCTGACGTCAAGAAAGCCGAGGACCGCTTCGCAAAGCCCGACGGCTACGGGATGCTGTTCACGAACGGCACCGGGACGGGCAAGACCTTCACCGGCCTCGGCGTCGTCCGCCGTTTCGTCAGCCGTGGCAAGACGAACATCCTCATCGTCGCACCGAGCGACAAGATCATCGGCGACTGGGTCGACTCGGGTAAGGCGCTCGGGCTCGAACTCACGCAGCTCCCGGACACCCGGAGCGCGGGCAAGGACATCGTCATCACGACGTATGCGAACCTCGGGCAGAACCTCGCGCTCGGCAGCCGTGAATGGGATCTCGTCGTCGCGGACGAGGCGCACTACCTGACGCAGGGCAAGGACGGCGCCGCGACGGACGCACTCGACGCCTTGCGCGCCTTGACGCTGCACCCGGATGGCATCTACGAGCGCACGCGCATGCTCAACCCCGAGCTCGCGCGGAAGATAGACGAGATCGAGGAGCAGGACCGCAAAAGCGGCGCGCGCACGCGAAACCCCGCGCTGGAGCCGCTCTACCGCGAGCTCACGGAGAAGCGGAAGGCCGTCGAGGCCGACGTCAAGGCGCGGCAGGGCGAGCAGCGCCCCCGCGCGCTGTTCCTGACCGCGACGCCCTTCGCCTACGAGAAGACGATCGACTGGGCGAACGGCTACCTGTTCGACTACGACGAGGGGAAGGAGTCCGACGGATCGCGCGGCTACAACGTCGGCTCGAACCGCGACCAATTTTTCGTCCTGCACTTCGGCTACCGGCTCCGCTACAACCGGCTCACCGAGCCCGACGAGAAGGTCGACCGCGGGCTCATGCAGCGCCAGTTCAACGGCTGGCTCAAGAAGCGCGGCGTGCTCTCGGGCCGCGTGCTCGAGGTCGACGCCGACTACGACCGGCGCTTCGTGCTGATCGAGTCCCGGATCGGCAATCGCATTGACGCCCTACTCGACTGGCTCCGCGACACGGACGGTCTCGACGAGGCCGAACGCGACGTGAAGTACCACATGGCCGGCGTGCTGCGCGACAAGTTCGATCACCTGAGCCGGAGGTATCTGCTGGAGGCGATCAAGGCCGAGGCCTCGGTCCCCTACGTGCGCAAGGCGCTCGCGCTTGGCCGCAAAGTCGTCGTCTTCCACGACTTCAAGAAGGGCGGCGGTTTCAATCCTTTCGTCATCACGGCTGAGCAACTAGCTGGCTCCGACACCTCGGTGCGTCTCCATGACCGAGACTCAACCGGCGAGCTCAAGCCGTTCGTGACGATCCAGGGCGGGACCCAGAAATTCAGCCGCGAGGCCGCAGAGAGGATCGTCAGCGAGTACAACCGGCTGTTCGACGACGTCATCCAGTCCGACATCGGCTCGATGCGGAGCCCGCTCGACACCTACCGCGCCGAGTTCCCAGACGTCCTGATCTTCAACGGCGACGTGCCGGCGAAGCAGCGCCGGGCGAACGTCGCCGAGTTCAACGACGACGCGGCCGGGCCGCGCGTGATCCTCGTGCAGTCGGCGGCCGGGAAGGAGGGCATCAGCCTCCACGACACGACCGGCAAGCACCAACGCGTGCTCCTGAACCTTGGGCTGCCGACGCAGCCGACGACGGCGATTCAGCAGGAGGGGCGTATCTACCGGGTCGGGCAGCGCTCCGACGCCGCGTTCCGCTACTTCAACACCGGCACGAGCTGGGAGAAGTGGGCCTTCGCGACGACGATCGCGCAGCGCGCGAGCGCGGCCGAGAACCTAGCGCAGGGCGAGCAGGCGCGCGCGCTCAAGGACGCCTTCATCGCCGCGTTCCAGGAGGCCGACGAGTACCCGCCCGGCATGGACGGCGAGGGCAAGGGCGGCAAGGAGCGGGACCGCGCTGCGAACGAAGCGCTTTCCGAGTTCGACCGTGCCGTCGCGTTCTACTGGGGCACCGAGAAGAAATCGTCGCGCACCAAGGCTCGCGAGGGCACCGACTACTTCGCGACCCCCGAGCCGGTCGGGCTCAAGATGATGGAGTGGGCGGGCGTGCGGCCCGGCGAGAAGCTGCTCGAGCCGAGCGCCGGCCACGGCGCGATTGCGCGCTGGGCGCCGAGCACCGCGGCCGCGACGGCGATCGAGCCGAGCAACGAGCTCGCCGCGCGCCTTGCGATGGTCTTCGACGGCGACATCAAGCAGCAGCGCTTTGAAGACCTGAACGTCGTCAACAAGTACGACACGATCGTCATGAATCCGCCGTTCGGCCGCAGCGGCAGCACGGCGATCGAGCACCTCGACAAAGCGGTCAAGCACCTCCGCGACCGCGGCCGCATCGTGGCGCTGCTGCCGCGCGGTCCCGCGGCCGACGCGAAGTTCGAGAAGTGGTACGAGGAGCGCAAGGGCGTCTACCAGACCGCGAACATCGTCTTGCCGAACGTGACGTTCGAGCGCGCGGCCACGCGCGTCGCGGCGCGGATCGTGATTCTCGACAAGGTCGACGACATCAACGAGCTCGTCGGCAGCCCAGGCCTGCCCGCCGGAATTACCCGCGAACTCGACGACATCGAGGACATTCGGGCGCTCTTCGAGCGGATCCGCGACATGGAGATGCCCGCGCGGCCGGCGCCGCTCGTGAAGCCCGAGGCCGAGAAAGCGGCCACGCCAGCACCGGCCGGCACGTTCGCAGCCGCGCAGACGAAGCACACGAAGACGGGCGCGGACCTCTTCGTCGCGAAGATCACGCGCCGCCTCTCGAACGAGGAGTACCAGGCGGCCAAGAGCCTCGCCAAACAGCATGGCGGCTACTACTCGAGCTTCAAGGGCGCCGGCGCGATCCCGGGTTTCCAGTTCAAGACGGCCGAGGCGCGCGATGCCTTCATTGCGGCCGCCGCGCCAGCGTCGGCGCCAGCCGAGGGCGAGGCCGCGACAGAGGGCGGCGAGTCTTTCTCGCTCGGCTTCTATTCCGAGCTCCGCGCCGCAGCCGAGAACCTGAAGCAGGAGCGCGGCACGGCCGAGCAAATGCTCTCGATGCTGCGCAAGACGCCGGGCGTGAAGGAGGAGGAAATCGCCTGGACCGGGCTCGATGACTACTTGAAGGCCAAGGGCGGCCAGGTCACGAAGGACGAGATTCTCTCGTTCCTCGACCAGAATGGCGTGCAGGTCGAGCAGGTCACGCTGGGCGAGGCAGCGCAGGAGATCGAGCGGCGCATCGGCGACCTGAAAGTCAGCCTCGATCAGATCGGCTACACGGTCGATACCGACTACGACGGGGCTGTCCTTGGCATCATCGACCGGGCCGCCGAAACGTACTACACGTACGACGACGGCCGGTTCGTGAGCGATGAGGACAAAGAGGCGCCATTTTCCGCGGGTGGCCTCGCGAAAGAACTCGCCGACGCGGTCAACGAGCGCATGGAGGCCGAGGGCAACCCTGGCGCCGGAGGCACCGTCTACGAGCGGTTCACGCTCCCCGGCGGGACGAACTACCGCGAGGTGCTGCTCACGCTGCCGCTGAGCGAGAAGGGTCGCCCAGAGCCGTTGGCGAAGCTGCCGCCTGGCTACGACGTCATCATCGACCCGAGAGAGCCCCCGCACCGCCGCTATGGCGTAACGCCGCCGGGCCAGATTCACGCGCGCCCCATGGGCGGTCGGCACGCGACGCGCGAAGAGGCCATCGCGGAGGCACTGACGCTCGTGAATAACAAGCGTCTCGCTGACTGGGCCGTTGATCGCGAGCGAGCCGCGTTCCACAGTTCGCACTTCTCTCCGCTGAATATCCTCGCTCACGTCCGCCTCAAGGACCGCACGGCGACCGACGGCTCGCGCGTGCTGTTCGTCGAGGAGTTCCAGAGCGACTGGGCGCAGCAAGGCAGAAGGCAGGGATTTGCCGATCCCGAGAAGCAGGCCGATGTCGAGAGGCGCGTGCGGGCGCTCGGCATCACGAAGCCGATGGAAGACGTCTCGCTGCGTGACCTGGAGGATGCAGAAGGCCAGGCGCGGACGCCTCTGCAAAACGACTTCGATGAGCACTTCCTGCGACGCTACCACAATATCCCGCGCGGCCCGTTCGTCGGCAAGACCGAAGCGTGGGCGTCGCTCGCGTTCAAGCGGGTGCTGCGCATGGCCGTCGATGGCGGTTACGACGCGGTCGCGTGGACCACGGGCGAGCAGCAGGCGGAGCGATACGATCTACGCAAGCACATCGCGCGCGTCACGGTCGAACCAGACAGTCATAGCTATGGCCTCTATCAGACCGAGATCAGATTCAAGGACGGGAAGACGCGCCGATTCGCCAGGATGGACGACGCAGAGCTCGCCGAGCAAATCGGGAAGGAGCTCGCAGACAAGGCAATCACGCGCATTGCCGAGCTGAATAAGAACGGGGGACCCG
>DASTSM010000083.1:0-16312 GCA_035760685.1 Gammaproteobacteria bacterium
TCGAGGAGAAGAAGGTCTACACGGACGGCACGCGAACCGTCGAGATGTACCACATCTATCCGGCGCCGCATTCGAACGGCCTGCTCGTCGCGTACATCCCGAAGGAGAAGGTGCTGTTCCAGGGCGACTTCTCGGTCAACCCGGGCCAGCCCGCGAACGACCACGTGCGCGCGCTCGTGCCCGCGCTCGAGAAGCTCAAGCTCGTCGACTTCGACCGCTACATCAACGTCCACGCCCCGGCGGCGCCGCAGACCAAGGCGGACGTCTGGCGCGCGGTCGGGAAGCAGGGCTGATCCGCCGGGATATCGGACGGCGGGGCGCCGGGATGTCGGACGGCGGAGCCGCGGGATGTCGGGCGGGATATCAAATGACCGGGCCGAACCGGTATATTCGGGCCAGGCGGCCACGACGAAGGGCGCTGACAAGCAACAACAAGCAGAGGGAACCACGGCATGTGCGACCAAGATCACTTTGAAGAAGACCTGAAGAAATACTCGCGGCGAGACGTGGGCGTGCTCGCGGCCGCGGTCGGCGTGGCGGTCATGCTGCCGCGCGCGGCCAACGCCCTCGACGTCAAGGAGAGCGACGTCACGATCAAGACCCCGGACGGCGAATGCGACGCCTACTTCGTGGCGCCGTCGAGCGGCGCGCACCCGGGCGTGCTCGTGTGGCCCGACATCTTCGGCCTCCGGCCCGCGTTCCGCGAAATGGGCAAGCGGCTCGCCGAGTCGGGCTACAGCGTGCTCGTCGTGAATCCGTTCTATCGCACGAAGAAGGCGCCGACGGCGTCGAACGGCGCGAAGACCGCGATTCAGGAGCTCATGCCGCTCATGCAGTCGTTGACGGCGACGGCGCAGACGACGGACGCGAAGGCCTTCATTCCGTGGCTCGACACGCGGCCCGAGGTCGACAAGAACAAGAAGATGGGCACGATCGGCTACTGCATGGGCGGTCCGTTCGTGTTCCGCACGGCGGCCGCGATGTCGGACCGCGTCGGCGCGGGCTGCACGTTCCACGGCGCCGCGCTCGTCACGAAGAACGCGGACAGCCCGCATCTGCTGATACCCAAGATGAAGGGCCAGTACCTCTGCGCGATCGCCGAGAACGACGACATGCGCGATCCCGAAGCGAAGAACGTGCTGAAGCAGGCGTTCGAGGCGGCGAAGCTGCCGGCCGAGGTCGAGGTGTATCCGGCCGCCCACGGCTGGTGCCCGCCCGACTCGCAGGTCTACGACCACGATCAGGCCGAGAAGGCCTGGAGCCGCATGATGGCGACCTTCAAGGCGCTCGCCTAGCCGGCTTCGCAGCGGGGACCGCGCCGCGGTCCCCGCTGCTTTCCGTGCGAATCGCGTAACGGCAAATACGTTCGTCCGCGCGCGAATTGACACTGGACTCTCGCGCCCGCTTAAATCGTTCATTTCGCATACGCGGCCCGGCGACTTGAGCCGAGGTCGCGTTTTCGGTTTTCCGCGGGGCTTCGCATGCGACTCACGGTTTCCTCGTCACTGCCGGCGATCGCCGCCGGCCTGCTTCTCTCGGCCTGCGCACGGCCGCCGGCCCCGTCCTCGGCAGAGGCCCCGGAGGTCACCGTCGCGAAGCCGCTCGCGGAGCAGATCATCGAGTGGGACGACTACGTCGGCGAGTTCCAGCCGGTCCAACGCGTCGAAGTGCGTCCGCGCGTGTCGGGATACGTCGTCGCCGTGCACTTCGAGGACGGCGACCTCGTCAAGAAGGGACAGCGGCTCTTCACGATCGACCCGCGCCCGGTGCAAGCCGCGCTCGCGCAGGCGGAGGCCGACGCCGCCGGGGCCTCGGCGCGCCTCGACAACGCCCGCGCGGAGCTCGAGCGCATCCGGGGTCTCGCCGAGAAGCACCTCGCGAGCAAGGAAGACCTCGACGCGCGCGAAGCGGCCGCGCGCACGGCGGAGGCCGCGCTCGAGGCCGCAAAGGCGGCGGTCCAAGCGCAGAAGCTCAACCTCGATTTCACAGAGATCTCGGCGCCCATCGACGGCCGCGTCTCGTACCGGCGCGTCGATCCCGGCAACTCGGTCAAGGCCGACGAGACCGTGCTGACGACGATCGTCTCGGTCGACCCCATCTATTTCGAGTTTCAAGGCTCCGAGGCGCTCTACCTCAAATACAAGCGCGCCGACCAAGCGGCTCCCGAGGCGCGCACGGTGCGCATTCGCTTGCAGGACGAGGCGGCGCCGCGCTGGACCGGCCGCCTCGTCTTCATGGACAACGCGATCGACGCGGGCACGATCCGTGGCCGCGCGCTCGTCGACAATGCGGACGGCTTTCTGACGCCCGGCATGTTCGGCCACATGCAGCTCCAGGCCTCGCCGCTTCACACGGCGCTGCTCGTCCCGGATACGGCCGTCGCGACGCGCGGCGCGGACCGCATCCTCTACGTCGTCGACGGCGAGAATCTCGTCGCGGCGCGCACGGTCGAGCTCGGTCCGCTGCACGACGGCCTCAGGGTCATACGATCCGGCGTGACGGCCGACGATCGGATCGTCGTCGACGGTCAGCTCCGCGCCCGGCCGGGCCAGAAGGTCGCGGCGCGCGTGACGACGATCGAGGCGCGCGCCGACGAGCGCGCGGATGGCGCGGAAAGCGCGGACGACGCCGAGAGCGAGACGGCGCGCGTCGGCTCGGCCGGCGGCGGGCCTCGCGGCGCTCCGTCCGCGGTCGATACTTCCGGCGCCGCTCGCTGACCGAGCGCTTCGCATGCGCGTCACGCACTTCTTCGTTCGCCGCCCGATCTTCGCGAGCGTCATCGCGATCGTGATCGTCATCGTCGGCGCGTTTGCCTATCCGCAGCTTCCGATCGCGCAGTTTCCCGAGATCGCGCCGCCGTCGATCAACGTCGCGGTGCAGTATCCCGGCGCGTCGGCAGAGGTCATCTCGGAAACCGTCCTTGCGCCGCTCGAGCAGCAGATCAACGGCGTCGAGCACATGCTCTACATGACCTCGACGGCCGTGACGTCGGGCCAGTCGCAGATCAGCGTCGCGTTCGAGCCGGGCACGAACCTCGACACGGCGCAGGTGCAAGTGCAGAACCGCGTCGCGACGGCGGAGCCGCGGCTGCCGGCCGAGGTCCGCGCGCTCGGCATCACGGTCGCGAAGCAGTCGTCCGGCTTCCTCATGCTCGTCACGATGAAGTCGTCCGACCCGACCGTGACGCCCGACTACGTCGGCAACTGGGTCAACACGGTCGTGCGCGACCGGCTGCTGCGTATCTCCGGCATCGGCGACGTGCGCGTCTTCGGCGGCGGCAACTACGCGATGCGGATCTGGATCGATCCCGACCGCGCGGCGGCGCTCGGCCTCACGGCCGGCGACATCGTCGCGGCGCTGCGCGATCAGAACGCGCAGGTCGCCGCGGGCTCGATCGGCCAGGCGCCGTTCGGCAAAGAGAAGGCCGCGTTCCTGCTGCCGATCGAGATGGAGGGCCGGCTGACCGAGCCCGAGCAGTTCGACGACGTCGTCATCAAGGTCGCCGCCGACGGCGGCATCACGCGGCTCCGCGACGTCGGGCACGCGGAGCTCGCGCGCCAGGACTATTTCGTCAAGGCGTATTCCGGGAAGCTGCCGACCGTCGGCATGGCCGTGATTCCGCAGCCCGGCACGAACGAGCTCGCGGCGGCCCAGAAGGTGCTCGAGACGCTCGAGTCCCTGCGGCCCGACTTCCCGCCCGGCGTCGACTACAGCGTGCCGTACAACCCGACCGAGTTCGTCTCGGCCTCGGTCGACGCCGTGCGCCACACGCTCTTCGAGGCCATGCTGCTCGTCGTCGTCGTCATCGCCGTGTTCCTGCAGACGTGGCGCGCCGCGATCATCCCGATCGTCGTGATTCCCGTCGCCCTGATCGGCTCGATGGCCGTGCTGCTCGCGCTCGGCTACTCGCTGAACTCGCTCGCGCTCTTCGCGCTCGTGCTCTCGGTCGGCATCGTCGTCGACGACGCGATCGTCATCGTCGAGAACGTCGAGCGCAACATCCGCGCGGGGCTCTCGCCGGCCGAGGCGTCGCGCCGCACGATGGACGAGGTCTCGACGGCCCTCATCGCGATCGGGCTCGTGCTGCTCTCAGTGTTCGTGCCGACGGCGTTCGTGTCCGGCATCCCGGGCCTCTTCTATCGCCAGTTCGCCGTGACGATCTCGGCGACGGCCGTGATCTCGCTGCTCATGTCGCTGACGTTGACGCCCGCGCTCGCGGCTCTGCTGCTGCGGCCCCACGCGGAGGACCGCGAGCACTCGGGTCCCGTGCCGCTCCGCGTCCTGCACCGCCTCGGCGGCGGCTTCAACCGCGGCTTCGATCGGCTCAGCGAGGCGTACGGCAGGCTCACGTCGCGCACGGTGCGGCACACGGCGCTCATGCTCGTGCTCTACGCGGGCCTGCTGCTCCTCACGGGCTGGCGCTTCATCGCGACGCCCGGCGGCTTCATACCGGATCAGGACCAGGGCGCGTTGATCGGCGTCATCACGCTGCCGCCCGGGGCCTCGGCCGAGCGCACGGACCGCGTCATGCAGGACGCGATGAAGATCGCCGAGGCGATGCCGGGCGTCGTCGAGACCGTGGCCTTCTCGGGCTTCAACGCTGCAAGCTCCTCGCAGGAGTCGAACTCGGGCGCGCTGTTCCTGAAGCTCGCGAGCTTCGAGGAGCGCGAGCGCGAGGGCGTCACGGACGCGGACTTGAGCCGCGAGCTCACGAAGCGGCTCGCGGCCATCCAGGGCGCCTCGATCATCGTGATCCCGCCGCCCACGGTGCGCGGCATGGGCAACGGCGGCGGCTGGCGCATGATGATCGAGGATCGATCGGGATCGGACTACCGGCGGCTCGAGGCCGCCGCGAACGACCTCGTCGCCGCCGCCGCGAACGTGCCCGAGGTGTCGGGCGTCTTCAGCCAGTTCACGACGGGCGCGCCGCGCCTCCACGCCGTGCTCGACCGCGACAAGGCCGAGAAGCTCGGCGTCCGGCCGTCCGACGTCTACAGCGCGCTGAACGTCTATCTCGGCTCGCTCTACGTCAACGACCTGAACCTGTTCGGCAGGACGTATCAGGTCATCGCGCAGGCCGAGCCGAAGTTCCGCAACGACCGAGCGGACATCCTGAACCTCAAGGTCGCGTCGTCGACGGGCGCCATGGTGCCGCTCGGCTCGGTCGTCTCTCTGCGCGAGGACTCGGGGCCGGCGCGCGTCGTGCGATACAACCTGTTCCCGACCGCGGACATCCGCGGCCAGCCCGCGCCCGGCTACTCGTCCGCGCAGGCGCTCGCCGCCATGGAGAAGCTCGCGGCCGCGCGGCTGCCCCAAGGCATGAGCTTCGAGTGGACGGACATCGCGTTCCAGCAGAAGCTCGCGGGCAACACCGGCGGGCTCGTGTTCGGCCTCGCCGTCGTGTTCGTCTTCCTCGTGCTCGCGGCGCAGTACGAGGCGTTCACGCTGCCGCTCTCCGTGATCCTCATCGTGCCGATGTGCCTCCTCGCGGCGATCCTCGGCGTGAACCTCCGCGGCATGGACAACAACATCCTGACGCAGGTCGGCCTCGTCGTGCTCATCGCGCTCGCCGCGAAGAACGCGATCCTCATCGTCGAGTTCGCCCGGCAGTACGAGGAGCGCGACGGCATGAGCCGGTTCGATGCGGCCGTCGCGGCCGCGCGCACGCGGCTCCGCCCGATCCTCATGACGAGCTTCGCGTTCATCCTCGGCGTGCTGCCGCTCGCGATCGCGGCGGGACCGGGCCGCGAGATGCGCCAGGCGCTCGGCACCGCGGTCTTCTTCGGCATGCTCGGCGTGACGTTCTTCGGGCTCGTATTCACGCCCGTGTTCTACGTCGTGTGCCGCGCGATCGGCGCGCGCTTCAAGCCGCACGCGCCCGTGTAGCCCGGCGCGGAGACCGGCGGCTGCGCAGCCGGCTCGCGAAGAGCGATCCTCGGCGAAAGCGTCGAATTCCGAGAAGGTCGCGCCGCGGTGGTATGCTCCGGCCATGGCTTCTCTCGGATGCCGGCTGCATGCTCGGCGGCGCCGCCGGCCGCCGGCCGCCGCCCGTTGGCGCGCCGTCCTGCTCGCGGTGCTCGGCGCCGTCATGCTGCATGCGGTTCCCGGGGCGGCCGGCGTCGCCCGAGCGGCCGGGCTCCTGTGCCCGGAGGCGCCGGCGACGACCTCGCGCGGCACGAAGGAGCCGAAGTCTTCCGCTCTCGAGCCGGCCGCCGCCCTCGTACCGCAGACCCTCGCGGACGGCGATCCGCCGCGCTGCACCGGCCCCGCGATCCCGGAAGTTTTCCCGCCTGCGCTGCCCCGCGAGCTTCGGGCGCATTGCCCGCCGCGCGCCCCGCCCGAGGGTGCCGCGCCCGTCTATCTGCTCACGCTGCGTCTTCGAATTTGATGCGCACCCCCCGCTGACCGGCCGCGGCCGGTCGTGATGCTTCGCGCGCGGACCCTGCGGGATCCGCGGCCGCGCGCTTTCGTCGCATGGCGGATCCCGCATCTATTTCGGGGCGCAAACAATGAATCGCAAATCGAAACGGTTCCTCCGGAACCTCACGGTGCTGCTCGTCGTCTTGCTCGGCACGCTGCTCGCGCTGCCGACGTTCTTCCCGGTCGATCCGATGCTTCAGGTGGCGAGCGAGGACGGCTCGCCGCTCGCCGCAGCCGACGGCGCGGCCGTCGCGGCCGCGCTCGACGCGCGAATCGTGCCCGAGCTCGAGGACGGGGTCGTGCGCTTGCGCTTCGACAGCATCGACACGCAGCTGCGCGCCAAGGATCGGATCGCCGCCGCGTTGCCGGATCGCGTCGTCGCGTTCAATCTGCGCCCGCGGTTGCCGCGCTGGCTCGAGGCCCTCGGGCTCAAGCCCGTGACGCTCGGTCTCGACCTCCGGGGCGGCGTCCGCTTCGTCTACGAGATGGACCTCGAATCGGTCGTGCGCCGCCTACTCGAGGCGGAGCTCGGAGCGGCGCGCTCCGCGCTCAGGGAAGCCGGAGTCCGCGAGCAAAGCCGCATCTCCGCAGGCTCTGTCCAGGTCGAGCTGCGCGACGCACGCGATGGCGACGCCGCCCGCGCTGCGCTCGGCCGCGGCGCGGACTTGGGGGCCGCGGCCTGGCTCGTGCGCGAGACGCAGCCGCCGCGGCACGCCTTCACGCTCACGCCGAGCGACGCGCTCCTCGAAGCGAAGCGCCGGGCGAGCCTCCAGCAGAACGTCGCGACGCTGCGCAACCGCGTGAATCAGCTCGGCGTGTCGGAAGTCGTCGTCCAGAGCCAAGGCGCCGACCGCATCCTCGTCGAAGTGCCGGGCGTGCAGGACCCGGCGCAGCTCGAGCGGATCTTGGGCTCGACCGCGACGCTCGAATGGCGCCTCGACGACATGCAGCACGGCGCGGCCGACGCCGCACGGCGCCACTCGCCGCCGGCCGGCAGCGTGCTTCGCTACGATCGCGCCGGAACGCCGTTGCTGCTGCAGCGCGACGTGATCGCCTCGGGCGAGCAGCTCACGGACGCGACCTTCAGCTACGTGGAGGGGCGGCCGGCGGTGCTCGTACGGCTCGACGCGGCCGGCGCCGAGCGCATGCGCGAAGCCACTCTGCACAACGTTGGGAAGCTCCTCGCCGTCGTCTACGTGGAGGAGAAGCGCGTTCCCGCGCCGTCCTCCAATTCCGAGGCCGAGCAGGCCGACGCGCAGGGCGGCGAGCACCGCTACCGCACCGAGCGCGCCGAAACCGTGATCTTCAACGGCCGAATCGACAACGTCTTGTCCGATCGCTTCGAGCTCAGAGGACTCCCGCCGCTCGAAGCGCAGAACCTCGCTCTCTTGCTGCGCTCGGGCTCGCTGGCGGCGCCGATCTACAAAGTCGAGAGCGGCGCGGTCAGCCCGACGCTCGGTGAAGGGAACATCGCGAAGGGCCGCCTCGCGATCGCCGCCGGCCTCGGCGCGGTCGTCGTCTTCATGGCCGCCTACTATCGCGTGTTCGGCCTCATCGCCGATCTCGCCGTGCTCGCGAACCTCGTGCTCGTCATCGGCGTGCTGTCGCTGTTGCCCTCCGCGCTGACGCTGCCCGGCATGGCGGGCCTCGTCCTCACGGCCGGCATGGCCGTCGACGCGAACGTCCTGATCTTCGAGCGCATCCGCGAGGAGCTTCGCAAGGGACGATCGCCGAGCGCGAGCATCGAGGACGGCTACGCGAAGGCGTGGGCGACGATCATCGACTCGAACCTCACGACGCTCATTGCGGGCGCCGTGCTGTTCGCCTTCGGCACCGGGCCGATCAAGGGCTTCGCCGTCACGCTGAGCCTCGGGATCGTGACGTCCATGTTCACGGCCGTCGTCGGCACGCGCGTGCTCGTCGATCTGATCTACGGGCGCGCGCCGAGGAGGCTGCACATCGGCGGCCGCATCGAAGCCGCCTCGCCCGCGCCCGAGTCCCACGTTGCAGCGGCCCGCGGGCCATGCGAGGACCGCAGCGATGATCGGACATCTCCCGAAAATCGGCTCTGACCCCCATTTTTCGGCGGAGCGCATGCGCGAGGCGCGCGACGAGCGGGCCGTTCGAGGAGACGGTAGAATCGTGCCGCACCCGTCTTCACGGATCGATAGATCGAACGACACTCGCGCGCGCCGCGCAACCGGCGCGCCGACGAAGAGGCGACATGGCGAGCCCATCGAACAGAATCATCGTGACCGTCATCGGCGCGGACCGCGTCGGCATCATCGCCGGCGTCACGGCCGTGCTCGCGGACGCGAACGCGAACATCGTCGACATCTCGCAAACGACGCTTCGCGAGTTCTTCACGATGATCCTCATGGCCGACCTCGCGCAGGCCACGATGCCGTTCGACGAGCTCAAGCGCCGGCTCGTCGCGAAGGGCGAGCAGATGGGCGTCAAGGTCGACGCCCAGCACGAGGATGTGTTCAAGTACATGCATCGCGTCTGAAGCGCGCACGGCTTCGGCAAGCCGTCCGCTCGAGACGAAAACGCCCGCCCCGCGTAAACACGAGAGTCCCTGAACCGCCATGGCCGTGCCCTTCTCTCCGCAGGAAATCGTCGAGACCATCCGCATGGTGCAGATGGAGAGCCTCGACATCCGCACGATCACGCTCGGCGTGAGCCTGCGCGACTGCGCGCACCCGGATCTGCCGACCGCCGCGCGCAAGGCGTACGACAAGATCTGCCGCGTCGCGGGCCGGCTCGTCGCCGTCGGACGCGAGATCGAGCACGAGTACGGCATTCCGATCGTCAACAAGCGCATCTCGGTCACGCCGATCTCGCTCGTCGCCGAAAGCTCGGCCGGCGACGACTACGTCGAGCTCGCGCTGGCCCTCGACCGCGCGGCCGCCGAGGTCGGCGTGAACTTCCTCGGCGGCTTCTCGGCGCTCGTGCAGAAGGGCATGACGCCGGGCGACCGCGCGCTCATCGCGTCGATCCCCGAGGCGCTCGCGGCGACGGAGCGCGTCTGCGCCTCCGTCAACGTCGGCTCGACGCGCGCCGGCATCAACATGGACGCCGTCGCCGAGATGGGCCGCGTCGTGCGCGCGACGGCCGAGCGCACGCGCGACCGCGACGGTATCGGCTGCGCGAAGCTCGTCGCGTTCTGCAACGCGGTCGACGACAACCCGTTCATGGCCGGCGCTTTCCACGGCATCGGCGAGCCCGACTGCGCCGTCAACGTCGGCGTCAGCGGCCCGGGCGTGATCCTGAACGCGGTCAAGGAGGTCGGCGGCCTCGACTTCGGCGAGATCGCGTCGGCGATCAAGCGCACGGCCTTCAAGGTCACTCGAATGGGCGAGCTCGTCGGGCGCGCGGCGTCGGCCAAGCTCGGCGTGCCGTTCGGCATCGTGGATCTATCCCTCGCGCCGACGCCCGCGCTCGGCGACAGCGTCGCGCGCATCCTCGAGGCCATGGGGCTCGAGCGCATCGGCGCGCACGGCTCGACGGCCGCGCTCGCGCTGCTCAACGACGCCGTCAAGAAAGGCGGCGCGATGGCGTCCGGCTACGTCGGCGGGCTCTCGGGCGCGTTCATCCCGGTCTCGGAGGACGAAGGCATGATCGAGGCCGCCGCGCTCGGCGCCGTCACGTTCGACAAGCTCGAGGCCATGACCTCGGTCTGCTCCGTGGGCCTCGACATGATCGCCGTGCCCGGCGACACGAGCGCCGAGACGATCGCCGCGATCATCGCGGACGAAGCGGCCATCGGCATGATCAACCGCAAGACGACGGCCGTCCGCATCATCCCGGCGCCCGGCAAGTCTGTCGGCGACTTCGTCGAGTTCGGCGGCCTGCTCGGCCGCGCGCCCGTCATGGCGCTGAACCCGCTCTCGAGCGCGGCGTTCGTGCGGCGCGGCGGCCGGATCCCGGCCCCGCTGCAAGCGCTCAACAACTGAGCGAGAGCGGGAAGGAAAAGCGCTTGGCTTGGCTGATTCTCGTGGCCGCGGGCTTGCTCGAGATCGCGTGGGCCGTCGGGCTCAAGGCCAGCGAGGGCCTGACCCGTCCCGTGCCCGCGGCGCTCACGATTGCCGCCATGATCGCGAGCATGGTGCTGCTCGGGTTGTCGCTGCGCACGCTGCCGCTCGGCACGGCCTACACCGTGTGGACCGGCATCGGCGCGATCGGCACCGTCGTCTTCGGCATCGTGATGTTCGGCGAGTCCGCGACGCCGGCGCGGCTCATCGCGATCGCGCTCATCGTGGCCGGCATCGTCGCGCTTCGGCTCACGGAAGGCCGATAGCGGCGCGGCAACAGGCCCCGCGTTCCGTGCGCGAGCACCTTCGCGGGCGGCGGGGCCGTGCGAGGCGGCGCGAGCGCGCTTACTTCGGCTCGACGAAGTAGGTCGCGGTGACCGAGGCCGAGACGTCGACCTGGCCGGGCTGGATCGGCGTCGCCACGGACGCTTCGAACGCACGCGCCTGGTACGGCACGGGCGGCGGCGCATAGCTCCCGCTCGCCATGATGGACTGCACGCCTTCGATGCGCAGGCCCGCCGCGCTCGCGACGGCCTCGGCCTGCGCGCGCGCATCCGTCACGGCTTTCGCGAGCGCCTGGGACTGGGCCTTCGAGGCGTCGCGAAGGCCGAACGTCACGCCCTGCAGCCGATTCGCGCCGGCTTGGACGCCGGCGTCGATGACGGGCCCGACTTTGGCGATGTCGTCGAGCTCGACGGTGACGACGTTCGAGGCCTGATAGCCGCTGATGCGCGGCTCCACGGGCTGCCGCTGATCCGGAGGCGGCTGGCGATAAATCGGCGAGAGCGACAGCGAATCCGTGCGCAGCGCGCGGCTCTCGACGCCGGCGGCCGTCACGGCCGCGATGACCTTCTGCATGACCGCGTTGAGCTGGCTCTGCGCGTCCGCCGCCACGGCGGCCTCGGCGACGGCCCCGAGGCGGACGACGGCTCGATCGGGATCCGCCGAGACCTGCGCCGTCGCCGAGACGCTGATCGTGGGACGCGGCTCCTCGGCGCGCGACCCGCGGCCTTGCCCCGGCTGCGCCTCTGCGGCCGCCGAGACGATGACGAGTGCCGACACGGCGGCAAGCTTGAAGATCTGCATCCTTTCCTCCTCGGACTTCCCTGGCGTGTCCGGCGTGCTTCCTCGCGCGCGCTCTTCTCGCGCGTTCCTCACGCGTTCCTCACGCGCTCTTTTCCCGCTTCCTTCTCCGTGCACCGCTTCGCCGCATGCCGCGGCTATGATCGCCCGACTCGCGATCGTGTGCCACCCCGCTTCCTCGGGCGACCGGTCCACGGAAGCCCGCCGCCGCATGACCATCGGCGCATCACGGCGTGCTTAAACCCCGCAGCGGTGTTCGCTCAGTAAAAGATCTGCGCGCGCAGATCGCGGCCGACGGCTTGGCCGAGCGCGCGGATCTCCTGGTAATCCTCGGGGGTGCAGACGGCGCTCGCCGGGTGCAGCACGAGCCTGCGCGTGACCGTGACCGAGCGGCCGTCCCGCGTGTACTTCGCTTCGTAGCGGCCGGCGCGGTTCTCGACCTCGACGGCGGACGGCAGCTGCTTCGGCTCGACGCCCTCGGGAAACGCCACGGTCGTCGTCTCGGTCTTGTCGTACGGCATGCACGTGGACGGCTGCCGGCGCGCGGGCAGCGCCGTTTCGCGCGGGAACGCGGCCAGCGCCACGGGGCCGGGGATGCCGAGCGGGATCGGCATGGCCCCGGGCCCGGGCGCGTTCATGGCATTCTGGAGCGAGAAACTCGCTCGAATACTGAAAGGCTCGGCGAGATTGCGCGCGTCGCTCGAGGCGAGCGTGCCTTGCCCCAGTTGACCCGACGACGCGAGAAGCCGCGCGGCGAGCTGATCCTGCTGGCCCGGCGGAATTCCGGCCATCGATGCGCGAATCACGAACTCGAGCGCGCCGGTCGCGCTCATCGTCGTCTCGCCGTTGGCAGAGCCGTCCTTCGCGACCTCGATCTTCGTGACGGTCTCCGCGGTCGCGGCGCCGAACGGCAGCGTCGCGAGGCCCGCGCCCTTGTCGAGCCCCGCAGTCACGAGCGCGGACTTGCCGAGCTCGCGGACCGGCAGCACGCCGAACGGCGCGACGCTCGCCGTCGGGTCGAGGAACATATCGAAGTCGGGCAGATAGGCGATCGCGTGGTTGTAAACGCCGGGCACGATCGCGACTTCCGGCTGCCAATACGCGTTCTGCGCATTGACGAGCACGGGGCTGCTCTCGATGCCCTTCGCGGCGAGCAGCGCGCCGAGCAGCACGACGTTGTCCTTGCAGTCGCCGTAGCCGGTCTCGAGAATCGCGTCGGCCGTCCGCGGCACGACGCCGCCGAGGCCGAAGGTCAACGCGACGTAGCGGATGTTGCTCGCGACCCAGTTGTAGAGCGCTTCGGCCTGCTTCCTGGGATTCGTGATGCCGGCCGTGATCTCGTCCGCGCGCTTCTTCACGGCCGGCGTGACGGCCGCCTTGTCGGCGGCGCCCGCGAGATAGGCCTTCGCGGCCGCGCCGAAGTCCGCGAACGTGGTCGCGGCGATGCGGGGGCTTACGTCGAGCGGATTCACGGCGCCGGGCTCGGGCGGCACGGCCTTGCCTTTCTCGAGCGTCCAGATCCACTTGGCTTGCCCCCGCTTCTCCGGCTTGGCGGCTCCGCCCTGCACGCCGATGGCCTGCACGTGCATCTTGAGATCGGAGGGCGCGATCAGCGTAACGGTCGCCGAATCGATGTCGAGGACCGAAGGAAACTGCTCGAGCATCGAGAACTCGTTCGCGAAGAGCGGACGCATCTGCGTCAGACGGAAGTGGTACACCTTCGTCGCGCCCGGCTCCATGCGCGGGAACACGATCGCCTCGATCTTGATATCGGCGAACGCCGGAGCGTTCGTGCTGATCGGGCCCTGCTGCGTGACGATCTGCTCCGGTGCGACGTCGACGCGCTGACCGTCGGCCGTCTCGGTATAGGCGTCGAGGACCTCCAAACGCTGCAACGACTCGCTGTATGGGAGATACGTCTGGCTCTGCGACTGGAGCGCCTGGGCGGTGTTGATTCGGACCTTGGCCGTCTCTTCTCGCGTGTAAGTGCCGTCGCCTCGTACCTCGTAGACGACGCGGCTTTCGACCACGGTCACGGGCGACTCGAACGCCGCGCCCGCGACTTGCGCCGCCGCGGGCTGGGGCCGCGAAGCGATGGAGACAAAGGAGACGACAGCGACGATAGAACCTAGGGCGGTGAAAGACGATACGCGGCTCGGCTTCATTGATCTGCTCCCCCTGCTCGTTCTTCTCGAGAATGCTTCTTCGTTTGCGAGCGCTCGTCTCTAGGCACGACGCGCGCTTTGTACGATGCTCGCTGTCGTTGTGGGCGTTCTTTCGTGGATATCCGCCGGCTCTCGCGAGGGAGGGAGCGCCGCTCTCCGTGCACCCCCTACGTTTCTAGATTAGCACCTCGAAATTCTATTTGCAGCCCGCCAAGAGTCACGTAACACAGATAATCTCCGCCCCGTATCCGTACGAGTTTCGCGACGCTCCTACGATAGAGATAAATCCAGGCCGCGACGTTGCGCCCGGACAGACGAACGATCCGCTCGACTCGCATGAACTTCGGGGTCCGGGCTCGCGCGTGCGCGCCCTCGTAGCGGTCCAGGAGGCGCAGCGTCGCGGCCGGCGTCGCGAGCCGATAGAGATCGCCGATGACCCACTCTCGCGGCGCCCGCGGATCGACGAGTCCGGGGTAAGGTCCGAGATCGTAGAGGCGACCCCGCACCGCGCCCGCGCCCAAATGCTCGCCGGCCGCTCGGAGCCGCCGAGCCATAGCACCGTGCATGAACGGGCGCAAAGTGCCGTAGACGAACAGCAGGTCGTTCTTTCCGCGGCGTACTGCGGCAGGCCGAAGGCGTCCGGCTCTCCCGAGCTTCGAAGGCATGCGCGCAGGCTAGACCGGTGCCGTCCGGTGAACAACGCCCTTGACCCTCACGCGGCGTGAGGCCGTAGAGTGCCGCTATGCCGAGGAGACGCGCTCATCGAGTCGGAGACGTAGCCGAGCAGAGCGGCGTGTCGATCCGCACGCTGCATCATTACGACGAGATCGGTCTGCTCCGCCCGAGCGCGCGCTCGGCTTCCGGCTACAGGCTCTACGACGACGCGGATCTCCTGCGCCTGCAGCAGATCCTCATCGGCCGCGAGCTCGGGCTCTCGCTCGAGCAGATCCGCCGCTCTCTCGACGATCCCGCGTTCGATCGGCGGACTGCGCTGCTCGAGCAGCGCGCGGCGCTCGAGCGCCGCGCGGCACGGGCGACGCGCATGATCGAGGCGATCGATGCCGCCCTCGGCGTCCTCGACGAGATCGCGGCGGCACGGACGGCGGACACGACGGCGGAGGCTACGACGGAGGCGGCGACGATGAACGAGAAGCGGAACGCGAACGTGGACATGAAGAAGATTTTCGACGGCTTCGACCCGGCCGAGTACGAGGACGAGGTCAAAGAGCGCTGGGGCGGGACGGAAGCCTACGAGGTCTCGAGGCGGCGCGCCGCGTCCTACACCGAAGAGGATTGGAAGCGGTTTCGCGAGGAGCAAGGCGCAATCTACTCCGCCGCGCTCGCCGCGCTCGCCGCCGGCGATCGCCCGGACTCGCCCGAGGCCATGGACGTCGCCGAGAGGCATCGGCTGTCGATCGACCGGTGGTTCTATCCGTGCAGCCCCAAGATGCACGCCGGTCTCGCCGATCTCTGGGAAGCGGACGACCGCTTCCGGAAAAACATCGACAAGCACGGCGCGGGCCTCACCGCGTTTCTCGCGGCCGCGGTCAGGGCGAACGCCGAGCGCGCTCGCTCCGCTCCCGGCGCTCGACACGAAGATTCGGGTAGCGGCTCATGAAGGAAAAAGAGCGATGACGCCGCCGCTCTCGGCGTCCGCTACGCGGTAAAGGCGATGCGCAACACGGCGAGGATTCCGGCCACCGCGGCGGCGAAGCATCCGAGACGCACGAAAACCAGCGCCGCGAGCTTCCACCCGCCGTGCACGTAGTCCTCGACGATGACCTCGAGGCCGAGCGCCGCGTGGTAGAAGAGTGCGATGAGCAGCAGGACGACCGCGATCGTCGGCGCCGGCGATGCGAGCCAGGCGACGAAGCCCGCGTGGCTCGCTCCCGCGTGCGCGATGAGCGACGCGACGAACCAAAGCGTGAGCGGCACGAGTGCGATGGCGGAGAGCCGTTCGGCCATCCAGGCATGCAGGCCGCGCCTGGCGGCCCCGAGTCCGGCCGCCTCCGCAATCGGCGTGCGAGTCCGGCTACGCAAGGGCCGCGACCCCGACGACCCAGGCGACGACCGTGAGCACGGCGCTCGCGAGCACGACCGTCCAGCCGGACACGTAGATGTCCTCGAGCCGCAGCCAGCGCGTGGAATCCCAGACGAGGTGCCGAATCCCGCCGCAGAGGTGCAGAAAGAACGCGAACGTCGCGACGAAGAGCACGACGCGCCCGGGCCAAGAGCCCGCCGTACCCCGGGCCGCCGCGTATGCATCCGGTCCCGACGCCGCGGCCCAGAGGAAGGCGACGAGCCCGAGTCCCGCGAGCACCAGCAGCGCGCCCGTGATCCGATGCAGGATCGAAAGAACGGACGTGAGCTGCGGCCTGTAGATCTGGATGTGCGGAGAGAGCGGCCGCGGCATCACGTGCTCCGCTCGACGAGCAGCTTCTTGATTTCCGCGATCGCCTTGCCCGGATTCAGGCCCTTCGGGCACGTGCGCGTGCAGTTCAGGATCGTGTGGCAGCGGTACAGCCGGAACGGATCCTCGAGCCGATCGAGGCGCTCGCCGGCGCCCTCGTCGCGGCTATCGGCCAGCCAGCGCCACGCTTGCAGCAAAGC
>DASTSM010000084.1:0-8727 GCA_035760685.1 Gammaproteobacteria bacterium
GATCCAGATCCTGCCGAGCCGCTGCCACCCGAGCGCGCGGACGATGTGGAAGAGCAGGGCCGCGATGAGCGCCCAGCCTGCCGCCCAGTGAATCGTGACCCATCCGAACTCCACGCCGAGGATCGGCAGGAACGCCGTCGCGAGCAAGGTGAGCACGGCCGCGGCCGTGATCCAATGAAACGCGCGGTCGGGCCACGCATGGCGCTCGATGAGGCCGCTGCGAGGGGTCTCTGCGGCGGTGGTGCGCGCGTCGACGCTCATCGCCGTCCGGGCCCGACCGAGCGCGCCGCGTCCTTCGGCGCGAGCAGCCATCGATAGAGCGCGTGCGCGACGATGAAGACGACGCCCGCGGCGAAGAAGACCCAGAGCAGGTCCCAGGAAACGCCCTGGAGCACCTCCCGACCGTATACGTCCCGGCTCACGCGAAACAGCTCCATCGCCTCCTCGCCCGTTCGCTCTCGCGCCCTCGCGCCCTCGCGTCCCCGCGCCCTCGGCGCCCTCGCGCCCTCGCGCTATTCTGAACCCCATCCGCTCTCGCGCGATTGCGAATGATAGCGTGCGTCTCAGCCGCCGAGGACCTCGAGCGGCGGCTCCTCGAGCGCGGCCTGCTGCTCCCGGAGCGCAAGCACGTGCTCTTCCCAGTACTTCGGCTCCGCGAACCACGGAAACGCGCGCGGGAAAGCCGGATCCCGCCATCGCCGCGCGAGCCATGCCGCATAGTGGATGATCCGCAGCGTGCGCAGGGCCTCGACGAGATGCAGCTCCCGATAATCGAAATCGCGGAACTGCTGGTAGCCCTCGAGCAAGTCCGCGAGCTGCACGGCCATCTCCTCGCGAGTGCCGGAGAGGAACAGCCACAGGTCCTGCACGGCCGGGCCGTTCATGCAATCGTCGAGGTCGACGAAGTGCGGCCCGTCGTCGGTCCAAAGCACGTTGCCCGGATGACAGTCGCCGTGGATGCGAAGCAGCGCGTAGTCGCCCGCGTCGGCGAACTTGCGCTCGACCGCGTCGAGCACGTCGGCCGCGACGCTCTCGTAGCTCGCGGCGAGATGCGCGGGTATGAAGCCGCCCGACGCGAGCGTCGCGACCGACTGCCGGCCGAGCGCCTCGATCGAGAGCGTGGGCCGATGCCGGAAGCGCGTGCGCGCGCCGAACGCGTGCATGCGGCCGAGGACGCGGCCCATGAAGGTGCGCTCGTCGCCCGTGCCGAGCTCGGGCCAGCGGCCGCCGCGGCGCTCGAACAGCGCGAAGCGATAGCCGCCGTGCTCGTGCAGCGTACGGCCGTGCCGAACGAGCGGCGGCACGACGGGAATGCCCTCGGCCGCGAGCTCGAGCGAGAACGCATGCTCTTCGAGGATCGCGTCGTCCGTCCAGCGCGCCGGCCGATAGAACTTCGCGACGACGAAACCCTCGGCCGTGCCGACCTGATAGACGCGGTTTTCGTAGCTCGCGAGCGCGAGGATGCGCCCGTCGCACTCGAGCCCGAGACTCTCGACCGCGGCGAGCACGGCGTCGGGACCGAGGCGCGAGTACGGGACCTCCGCGCTCATGGCACAGCCCGCGAGCGCTTCGCGACGTGCGGCCGGGCCGCGACGCTGGACGACTTTGCCGCGCAGGCACCCGGCCGGCCCTCGGTGCGCCCGCCCGAGCCCGCGCCCGCACGGCCGCGCGCCCGCGGCGCATCGGCAATCCCCCGGTGCGCGCGCGCTCGGCGACTGTGATTTAATCGGTCGAAAGGCCGCGCGAGGGCGCGAAAACGCTCGCGGCCGCTCGCGGAGCCCATGCACAAAGCCATGCGACAGTTTAAGCGCATAGTCGCCTCGCGGCGCGGGCCGGCGATCGCCGCCTGCGCGCTCGCCTTGCTCGCCGGCGTCGCGGCGGGTCCTGCGTCGAGCCAGGAGCGGGCCGATGCCAACGCCGCCGAGGCCAACGCCAAAGGGGACACCGTGAAGCGCATCATCCCGTACCCCGCCGACGTGACCGTCCTCGACAACGGGCTCAAGGTCATCTTGATGCCGATGCCGAGCAACGGGCTCGTCGCCTACTGGACCATCGTGCGGACGGGCTCGAGGGACGAGTACGAGCGGGGCCGCTCGGGCTTTGCGCATTTCTTCGAGCACATGATGTTCCGCGGCACCGAGCGCTATCCCGCCGACGTCTATCAGCGCATCATCACGGAGATCGGCGCGAACGCGAATGCCTTCACAACGGACGATCTCACGGCCTACCACATCTCCGTCGCGGCCGAGGATCTCGACAAGGTCGTCGATATCGAGAGCGACCGCTTCAAGAACCTCGCCTACACAGAGCCGGCGTTCAAGACCGAAGCCGGCGCCGTCTACGGCGAGTACCGCAAGAGCCGCACCGATCCGCTCTTCACGCTCTACGAGAAGCTCCTCGCGACGGCCTTCGAGCGCCATCCGTACGGCCACACGACGCTCGGCTACGAGGCCGACATCGCCGCGATGCCGACCCTGTACGACTACTCGCGCGAGTTCTTCGCGCGCTACTACCGCCCCGAGAACACGGTCCTCTTCATCGCGGGGGACATCGACGAGAGCAAGGTGCTCGAGTCCATCAAGGCGCACTACGGCGACTGGAAGCCGGGCTACGTGCCGCCGACGATCCCCGCCGAGCCGCCGCAGCATGGCGAGCGGCACGTCGACGTTACGTACGACGGCCAGACGCTGCCGATCCTCTGGGTGTCGTACAAGCTCGACCGCTTCGACCCGCAGAACGGCACGCGCGTCGCGGCCGACCTCCTTGCCGACCTCGCGTTCGGGCCGACGAGCGACGCGTACAAGCGCCTCGTGCTCGACGAGCAGGTCGTCGAGTTCCTCGAGGCGGGCGCGAATCAGAATCGGGATCCGACCCTGTTCGACATTTATACGCGTATCAAAGACCCGGCCAAGGTCGACTACGTGCTCGGCGTCATCGACGAGACGGTCGACCGCTACCGGCGATCGCCGCCCGACGCGAAGCGGCTCGCGGACCTCAAGTCCCGCGAGAAGTACGGCTTCGTCATGGGGCTCGACACGCCGGAGGACGTCGCCCAGCGCCTCGCGCGGTTCATCGCGATCAGCGGCGGCGTCGAGGGCGCCGAAGCCTTGTACGAGGCTTACGACAAGGTGACGCCCGCCGACGTGCAGGCGGCCGCCGAGCGCTATCTCGACAAGGAGCGGCGCACCGTGGGCGTGCTGCGGTCGGCGCAATGATCGATGTGAGCGCAATGAAACGAATGCGCGCGCTGGCGAAATGGGCCGGCGTCGGGGCGGCGCTCGCACTGCTCGGCGCGGTCGACGGCGCGAGCGCGCAACCGAAGGAGCAAGGCGTGCAGGATCAAGCGCAGACGGCTCTCTCCCCGCCCGTGCTGTTGCGGGTTCCCGAGGATCCGACGGTGTCGTTCTCCGTGCAGTTTCGCGTCGGCTCCGAGGAGGATCCGCCCGGCAAGGAGGGCTTGGCCTTCCTGACGGGGCAGATGCTCGCCCAAGCGGCGACCGAAGCGAACTCCTACGAGGCGATCCTCGAGAAGCTCTATCCGCTCGCGTCGCGTTACGACATGCGCGTCGACCGAGAGGCGACGACGCTGACGGGCCGCACGCATCGCGACAACCTCGACGCGTATCTGCCGCTCTTCATGGATGCGTACCTGCGCCCCGCGTTCAAGGCGCAGGACTTCGAGCGCATCAAGAACGACGCGATCAACTATCTCGAGAACACGCTGCGCTACTCGTCGGACGAGGAGCTCGGCAAGGCCGAGCTCGAGCGCTTCATCTTCGAGGGGACGCCGTACGCGCACCCGCCGGAAGGCACGGTCGCGGGCCTTGAGTCGGTGACGCTCGACGACGTGCGCAACTTCTACCGCTCGCACTACACGCAGGCCAACGCGGTCGTCGGCCTCGGCGGCGGCTTCGACGACGCGCTCGTCGCGCGGCTCGAGAAGTCGCTGCGTGAGCTGCCCGGCGGGTCCGCGCAGAATGGCGGGGCAAGCTCGGAGTCCGGAGCATCGGCGCGCGGGGCGGCCTCCGGAGGCGCGGGGGCCGCGGCAGGCGCGGGGGCCTCGGGCGCGGCGCCCTCGATCGAGCCGCCGCCGATCGACGGGCGCAAGGTGCTGCTCATCGACAAGCCCGGCGCGGACGCCTCGATCAGCTTCGGTTTCCCGATCGACGTGCTGCGCGGCGAGCGCGACTTCTATGCGCTCTGGATCGCGAACTCCTGGCTCGGCGAGCATCGCAACCAGGCGAGCCATCTGTTCCAGGTGATCCGCGAGATTCGCGGCCTCAACTACGGGGACTACTCCTATATCGAAGCGTTCCCCGAGGGCGGCGAGCGCTCGATGCCGCCCGTCAACGTGCCGCGGCATCATCAGATCTTCTCGGTCTGGATCAGGACGCTGCCGAACGAGCACGCGCTCTTCGCGCTGCGCGCGGCCATGCGCGAGCTCGAGCGGCTCGTCGATCGCGGCATGACGAAGGAGCAGTTCGAGCTCCAGCGCTCGTTCTTGAAGAAGTACATCCTGCACTTCGCGGAATCGACGGAGGAGCGCCTCGGCTACGCCGTCGACGACCGCTTCTACGGCATCGACGGCGACGGCCATCTCGCGCGCTTCCAGCGCATGCTCGACGAGCTCACGGTCGACGACGTCAACGCGGCGCTCAAGAAGCACCTCCAGTACCGCAACGTGAAGATCGCGATCGTGACGGGCAAAGCGGAAGAGCTCGCGAACGCGCTCGCGTCCGACGCGCCGAGCCCGATCGAGTACTCGAATCCGAAGCCGCAAGAGGTGCTCGACGAGGACAAGGAGATCGCCTCGTATCCGCTCGGCATCGAGCGCGACGACATCCGCATCGAGCCCGTCGCGTCGGCGTTCGCGAAGAACGACTAACTCGGCGTTCCCGCCGATTACGCGCTTCGCCTCCGGAGCCGCCTCCCGCTATCGTCTCGGAAGGCTGCGGCCCTCGCGTTTGACATCGCCGCTTTAGTGCCGAGTATCATCGATGACGATGCAAGCCGAGTCCTTGGAGGTGCTGGAGAATGCCGCGGTGCCGCCGGCCCAGGCTCGCGCCATCGTCCGCGCGATCGAGATCGAGATCGCAGGCGCCAAGGAAACGCTTGCAACGAAACACGATCTCGTTCTCTTGCGTCAGGACCTATACAAAGAGATCGCGGACCTGCGCGTAGACGTCAACGGCAGGATAGCCGAGCTGCGTACGCAGGTCATTGCCGCCATATCGGACCTGCGCGGCGAGATGAACAGCCGACTGTCCGACCAGCGCGGCGAGATGAACGGCAAACTGTCGGACCTGCGGGGCGAGCTCAGGGCCGAGATCCACGCAAGCGCGAGCAACGTCACGCGCCAAATGTACGCGGCTCTGCTCGGGCAGCTGGTGGTGCTACTCGGGCTCGCCTACTTCTTCGCGACGCACGTCGCGAGATAAAGCGCCTTGCGAGATGAGAGCGCCTAGCGCCCCGGTAGTGTCGAAATCGGGACGCACAGACTCGGTTACGCGACATTCTGCTTCGCCGGATCGTCAAGCCTTCTGCGCGCAAGTTCGGCGGAACAGAGGCTTGCGCCGTCCCTGCGCTTTGGCACGAGTGTTGCGAAGACGAGTCCGCGGTCTCGCGGGTGCGCAGCGGCACGCCGATGCCGCTGCTTAGGCGATGCGGCCGCGGCGAGGCCGCCGAAAGCCGCTCGGGGGAGGAAATCCAAGATGACGTTCGACGTGCGCGCTGCGCTTCGCCAACTCGGCCGGCGTCCCGGCTTCGCCGCGGCCGTGATCCTCATGCTCGCCGTCGGCATCGGCGCGACCACCGCGATCTACACGCTCTTCGACCAGGTGCTCCTCCGTCCCCTGCCCGTACCCGAGCCCGATCGCCTCGTGAACCTCGCGGCGCCCGGCCCGAAGCGCGGCGCGACGAGCTGCAGCGATGCGGGCGGGTGCGATGAGATCTTCAGCTATCCGATGTTCCGCGACCTCGAAGCGCGGCAAACGGTATTTGCGGGCATCGCCGCTCACCGCGACTTCGACGCCGATTTCGCCTACGGCGGCCGAACGCTCGCCGGCAGCGGCGCGCTCGTATCCGGCAGCTACTTCTCGGTGCTCGGCTTGCGCGCGGCCCTCGGCCGCCTGATCGGTCCGGAGGACGAGCCCGCGATCGGCGAGGCGGCGGTGGCGGTGCTCGGCTTCGAGCATTGGCGAACCCGCTTCGGCGCCGATCCCGGCATTGTGGGCCGGACGATCCGCGTGAACGGCCGCTCGCTCACGGTCGTCGGCGTCGCGCCCGAGGGGTTCGCGGGGACCACGGTCGGCCGTCGTGCCCAAGTGTTCGTGCCGATCACGTTGCGCTGGCTCATGGAGCCGACGCGCGCGCGAGACGAGCAGAACCGCCGCTCGTATTGGGTCTATCTCTTCGCGCGCCTCGCACCGAACGTCTCGCCCGCGCAGGCCCGAGAGGGAATAAACACGCTCTACTCGGGCATCGTCAACGAGGTCGAGGCGCCCCTCCAGACGGGCATGTCCGACGAGATGCTCGCGGAGTTTCGGCGGAGCCGGCTCTCGCTCGCGCCCGGCGCGCGAGGCCAAAGCGCGATCGCCGCGAGCGCGGCGCAGCCCCTCACGCTGCTCCTCGGCGTCATGGGGCTCGTGCTGCTCATCGTCTGCGTCAACATCGCGAACCTCCTGCTCGTGCAAGGCGCCGGGCGGGCGGGAGAGCTGGCGGTTAGAGCCTCGATCGGAGCGGGCGGGCGGAGGCTCGCGGCGCAGCTGTTGACCGAAGCGGCGGTGCTCGCGGCGGCGGGCGGCATCGCGAGCGTGCCGGTCGCCTTCGGCGTTCTCCGCGGCATCACGGCCCTTCTTCCCGAGACGCTCGCCCAAGGCTTCGCGATCGAGCTCGACCGCGGCGCCGTCCTCGTGACGGCCGCCGCCTCGATGCTCACGCTGGTCGTCTTCGGCGTCGCGCCGGCGCTGCAAGCTGCGAGGACCGATCCGGCGACGCTGATCAAAGGCCAAGCGCCGCAGGGCGTCGGAGGCAGAGGCGTCGCCCGCTTCCGGAGCGCTCTCGCGACGGCGCAGATCGCGTTCTCGCTCGTGCTGCTCGTGCTCGCGGGTCTATTCGCGCGAAGCCTCGCGAATATCTTCGCGGCGGATCCCGGCGTCGACACGGATGCCCTCGTCACGTTCACGCTCTCGCCGCGGAGAGACGGCTACGACGTCGAGCGTGCGACCGTGGTCTTCGATCGAGTCGAGGCGGAGCTCGCTGCGCAGCCCGGCGTCTCGAGCGTCGCGTCTTCCCGCATCCTGCTCTTCGACGGTCGGCGCTGGAGCGCGGGACCGCTCACGGTCGAGGGCATCGATCGCGAGCCCGTGACGGATACGCTCGTGAACGCCGTGAGCCCGAGCTTCTTCCGGACGCTCTCGATTCCGCTCCTGGGCGGCCGCGAGCTGGCCGACTCCGATACGCCGGCGTCGCCTCCGGTCGCGGTCGTGAACGAAACCTTCGTGCGCCGATTCGGTCTCGGCCCGAACGCGATCGGCAAGCGCGTCCTTGCGGCCGGGGATCGCGCGTTCGAGATCGTCGGCATAGTCGCCGACACAAGATATAGGAGCGTGAAGGACGAGGTCGCGCCGCAGCTCTTCATTCCGCGCGCGCAATTCAGGAACCTCGACGCCGCGTCCTTCTATGTGCGCGGCGCCGTCGCGCTCGGCACGCTGCTCGAGACGGTTCCGCGTGCCGTCGCCGCCGTCGATCCGAATTTGCCCGTGGCCCGGCTCATGACGATGCGCGCGCACATCGACGACAACGTCTATCTGGATCGTCTGGTCACGCTGCTCGCGGCGGCGTTCGCGGCGCTCGCGACGCTGCTCGCCGCGATCGGGCTGTACGCGGTCCTCGCGTACGGCGTGCGTCAGCGCGTGCGCGAGCTGGGCTTAAGGCTCGCGCTCGGCGCGACGCCCGCGCGGCTTCGCACCAGGGTGCTCCGGGACGTCGCGCTCCTCGCGCTGATCGGCCTGCCCGCCGGGCTCGCGGGCGGCCTGCTGCTCGGCCGCGCGGCGGAAACGCTGCTCTTCCGAATCTCGGCACGCGATCCGGCTGCGCTCGCGGCTGCGGTGTGCGTGCTCGCCGCCGTCGTGCTCGCCGCGGGCTTCGTGCCGGCGCGGACCGCGTCGCGGTTGGCGCCGATGGAGGCGCTGCGGCACGGGTAGAGACGCCGCAAGGCGACGCGGCTGCGGCGCTGGGGCCGCCGGCCGCACTACAGATATTTCAGCTCAACGCCTTCGCGAGGAACGGCAAGCTGCGATCCATGCGGTCGTCGATGTTCGAGTGGGTGCCGTCGAACTCCTCGTAGACGTGATCGATGCCGGCTTCGGCTCGCTACTCCCGAGATACCGTCCGTCGAATTGTCGTCCGGCCGGCGGCGGCGCGCCCTAACGGCCCGCGCCGAAGCACGTCCCGGCGAACTGCCGGTAAGGAATCGCCCGGCGGGGCTGTTTCTGCATCGCTATCTTCCTCATGCCGATTCAGAGCTCCTCTACCCCGCGCCGGCGATAGGGGCCCCCGAAAGGGGGCCTCTTTTTACCTCGTGCGACCGCGTAGCTGAAACTGAAACCGCGGAAGCGCCCCTACGCTCATGCCGATCTGGCCGAGCTCGCGGTACTCGGCGAGCGGGATCTCGGCGAGCTCGTACTCGATCGAGAAGCGGTCGCGCTGCGCCCGCACATAGAGCTT
>DASTSM010000085.1:0-9591 GCA_035760685.1 Gammaproteobacteria bacterium
GACATCGTCGTAATGTCGGGCGCGAATCTCCAGAACCTCGACCTCCCGATCGATCCGAACGGCATCGTCTACGACTCGCTCTCGCGCGCGCCGATCGCGGGCGCGACGCTGACGCTGCTGCAAGCGAGCACGCGAACCGCCCTACCCTCGTCCTGCTTCTACGACCCGGCGCAGCAGGATCAAATCACGCTCGCCGACGGCTACTACAAGTTCGACGTGAGCTTCGCCGACGCCGCCTGCCCGAGCGGCGGAAGCTACGTGATCCGCGTGACGCCGCCCTCCTCGGCCTACGTCGATGCCGTGTCCGAGATGATCCCGCCCGTCACGAGCGCGGATACGGCGGCGTTCTCGGTGCCGAGCTGCCCCGGCAGCGCGGACGACGCGGTGCCCGGCACCGCCACTTACTGCGAAGCCGCGCCCTCGGAATTCCAGCCGCCCGCGTCCGTCGCGGCCCGCACGGCGGGCACGAGCTATTACCTGCACGTGCTGCTCGACGACAGCTTCGTGCCCGGCTCGGCGCAGCTCTTCAACAACCACATCCCGCTCGATCTCGATCTCGACGATTCGGTGACGATCACGAAGACGACGCCGCTCGTCAACGTCACGCGCGGCCAGCTCGTGCCGTACGTCATCACGGTGACGAACGGGATCGGCGTGAACCTCGCCGACGTCGCCGTCGTCGATCGGCTGCCGCCCGATTTCCGCTACGTCGCGGGCTCGGCGCGGCTCGACGGCGCGCCGATCGAGCCGGCCGTGAACGGCAACGAGCTCGTATGGACGGGTCTCACGGTCACGGCCGACGGCCGGCACGAGCTTCGGCTCGTCGCCGCGGTCGGCGCGGGCGTCGGCGAGGGCGAGTTCGTGAACCGCGCGCAGGCCGTGCAGGCGCTGACGGGCAAGGCGCTGTCCGGCGAGGCCTCGGCGACCGTGCGCGTCGTGCCGGACCCCTCGTTCGACTGCACCGATGTCCTCGGCAAGGTCTTCGACGACGTGAACCGCAACGGGCTTCAGGACCGCGACGAGCCCGGCATCGCACGGGTGCGCGTCGCGACGGCGCGCGGGCTCGTCGCGACGACGGACCGCTACGGCCGCTTCCATATCACCTGCGCCATCACGCCGCACGAAGGCCGCGGCACGAACTTCGTTTTGAAGCTCGACGACCGCACGCTGCCGAGCGGCTACCGGCCTTCGACGCAGCTCGTCCAGGTCAAGCGCGCGACGCGCGGCAAAGCCCTCGAGTTCAGCTTCGGCGCCTCGATCCATCGCGTCGTCGGTCTCGACATCTCGGATCCCGTGTTCGAGACCGGCGCGGCCGACATGCGCCGCATGTGGCGGCCGCGAATCGATCTCCTGATCGGGGAGCTCCGCAAGTCGCCGGCCGTCCTGCGGCTCTCCTATCTCGCGGACCTCGAGGAGCCCCAGCTCGTCGATCGCCGCGTCGCCGCCGTCAAGAAGGAAATTCTGGACGCGTGGCGCGCGCTGCCCGATTGCTGCGCCTACGAGCTCGAGATCGAGTCCGAGGTTTTCTGGCGGCGCGGCGCTCCGCCGGAGCGCGCGGACCGGCGGCGCGCGGCTGCGGAGAAGACGCAGCCGCCGGCCGCGGACCGGAACGCGCCGCGGAGAGGAGCTCGCCAGTGAAGCGCATGAGCCAGCTGACCTCCACGCTGCTGATCGGCGCGGCCCTCGGCGCCGCCGGCACTGCGGCATCGGTGCACGCGCAGAGCCTCCTCGAGACGCCGCGCGGCGAAGCGGTCGAGCGGCACTTGCCGGGCGACCGGACCTTCACGCAGTGGGCGCACGATCCGAGCCTGCTCGGGAGCGACGCCGGCGATCGCCTCGAGACGCGCGAGGTCCCTTCCGAGGACCTCGAGACCGTGAAGCTCACGAACCTCGTGCCGCCGATCCACTATGAATCCGGCGTCGCGGACATTCCCGACAGCACCGTCGCGGAGCTCCGCAAGATCCTCGACGGCCTGCGCGGCAAGCGCAACGTGCGCCTGCATCTCGTGGGACACGCGGACTCGCAGCCGCTCTCGCCCGCGCTCGCCGCCGTCTTCGGCGACAACGAGGGCCTGTCGCGCGAGCGGGCGGGCGAAGCGGCCGAGTTTCTGAAGCGCACGCTCGAGCTCCCGCCCGAGGCCATCGCTTACGAATGGGCCGGCGACACGAAGCCGATCGCCACGAACGCGACGGCCGAAGGCCGCGCGCTGAATCGCCGCGTCGAGGTCGAGGTGTGGTACGACGAGGTCAAGCCCGGCGTCGCGCTCGACGAGGTTCTCGTCAAGGAGGACTTCAAGCGCATCAAGGTCTGCCGCATGGAGACGGTATGCCGGCTGCGCTACGTCGAGGGCCAAGAGCGGCGCACGCGCGTGCAGAACCTCGTCCCGCCCCTGCACTTCAGCGACGAGTCGATCGACGTGACGCCGGAGTTCATCGAGCGGATCCGCAGCGCGCTCGGCAATATGGGCGACCGCAGCCACGTGCTCGTGAAATTCGTCGGCTACACCGACGACCAGCCCCTCGGCGATCGCAACGAGCGCATCTATGGCGACGCCGTCGGACTTTCGAAGGCCCGCGCGCGGCGTGTGGCGCTCGCCGTGCAGGAAGCCCTGAAGCTGCCGACGGCGGCGATCGACAGCGACGGCCGCGGCGCCGTGCGCCCCCTCGGCTCGAACGAGACGGCGGAGGGCCGCGCCCTGAACCGCCGCGTCGAGGTCGAGTTCTGGTACGACGACCCGCTTCAGGAGCTCCCCGACGAGCCGCAGATGTGTCCGGCCCCGGGAGTCGAGACCGTGACCCGCGTCTACGACCCGCCGTGGGGCAAGATCCAGCCGATCGAGATCGCCGACGGCCAACCGATCATCCCGGGCGGCTACGCCGACACCCTGCGCCGCGCGCTCGGCGACGTCGCGGGCAAGACGAATGCGCGCCTGCGCTTCATCGGCTACACGGGCAACGAGCGTCTCGAGCGGCGCACGGCGCTCGTCTACGGCGACGACATCGGGCTTTCGGCCGCGCGCGCGCGACGAGCGATGGAGGTGCTCGGCAAAGAGCTCGGGCTCGAGCCGAGCCAGGCCGAGTTCGAGGGGCGCGGCTACGTGCAATCCGACGACGTCGTCAACGCCGGCTTCACTCAGGGCGCAGATTCCTACGTCATCGTGAAGGTCGTGTACGACGAGGTCGCGCAGCGAGACGACTACGACGGAGTCGACGTCACGCCGCTCACGCGCGAGCTCAGACCGACGAACGCGTTCGGCCTGAACCCGATGCACATCACCGTCGACGGCGAGCCGATCGACGACAAGAATCGGAGCTCGGAGGACATCCAGCGCTGCACGGACGTCGCGCTCGACAAGGCGGACATTCGCTTCGGGTTCGATCCTCTCGTTGCGAACCGGCGGCTCTCGGTCGCGGCGCGCCCCGCGACGATCGCGCTCCGCGGCGACGAGGACGGCCGCCCGGCCGCCGAGACCGCGCGCTTCTCGATGTACGCGAACTACTCCGCCTTCATCGACCGTGCAGAGGTCCGCATCTTCGGAGCCGACCAGTCTCTCGAGGCGGCACCGCTCGCCGTGATCCCGATCGGACCCGACGGCTTCGCCGAATGGCAGCCGGCGCCGCGCGCGTTCACGGGCGTCGAGCGCGAGCTCAAGTACGTGCTCCGGGCGTACGGCAAGGAAGGCGCCTTCGACGAGACCGTGCCGCAGCCGCTCTGGCTCGTGTACGGAGACGGCGCGGCGCGCGCGCTCGCGGCCGCGGCGCATGCGCCCCCCGAATCCGCGCTCGAGCTGGCCCCCGAAGCCGCTCCGCAGGACGGGCCCGACGCCGCGGCCGTTTCGAATGCGGAGACCGAATCCGAGGGCGAGCCCGCCCCCGAGCCCCGCGCCGAGCCCGCGTCCGCGTTGCTCATGGCCTATGGCGAGAACAACCTCGGCCTTCGCAACATCACGCTCGGCAGCGGCACGGTGACCGTGCGCGGCAGCGCGATTCCTTCCGGCCACAGCGTCTGGGTCGCGGGCCGCCGAGTGCCCGTCGACCCATCGGGCAACTTCGTTGCCGAGGAGATCCTCCCGACGGGCGTCCACACCGTCGAGGTCGCCGTGCTCGACGACGCGGGCAACGGCGACCTGTTCCTGCGCGACCTCGAGCTCGAGCGCAAGGATTGGTTCTACGTCGGCATGGCCGATCTCACGCTGTCGAAGAACGATACGCACGGCCCGATCGACGTGCTGCAGGGAGAAAATCCGGCCGCCGATCTCGATTCCTCGGCGGACGCGCGGCTCGCCTTCTACGTGAACGGCAAGTTCGGCGACGCCTGGAAGCTCACGGCGAGCGCCGATACGCGCGACGAGCCGCTCGGCGATCTCTTCAGCAACTTTCTCGACAAGTCGCCCGATTCGCTCTTCAGGCGCATCGATTCCGACTATCACTTCCCCACCTTCGGCGACGACGCGACGGTCGAGGAGACGGCGCCGACCCTCGGCAAGTTCTACGTCAAGGTCGGGCGGCACGAGAGCTACGGCCTCTGGGGCGACTTCAAGGTCGGCTACATGGATAACGAGCTCGCCCAGGTGGACCGCGGGCTCTACGGCGCGAACCTGCATTACGAATCCGATCGGACGACGAGCTTCGGGGAGCGGCGCTTCGCCGTCGACGGCTTCACGGCGGAGCCGGGGACGATCGCGAGCCGCGAAGAGTTCCGCGGCACGGGCGGCTCTCTCTACTATCTGCGCCGACAGGACATCCTGACGGGCTCCGAGCGCGTGCGCATCGAGTACCGCGACCGCGCGTCCGGGCTCGTGACGGCGGTGCGCAACCTGACGCCCGCGATCGACTACGACATCGACTACCTTCAGGGCCGCATCCTGCTCTCCGAGCCGCTCGCCTCGACGGCCGAAGACGATCTTCTCGTCCGCAGCAACGGCGCCTTGACCGGAGACGAGGCCTATCTCGTCGTGCGATACGAGTACACGCCGGGCTTCGAGGATCTCGATGCGCTCTCGGTCGGCGGTCAGGCGCACTATTGGTTCAAGGAGCGCGTCAAGGTCGGGCTCACGACGAACACGAACGACGACGGAGACGCGGACAGCGCGCTCGAGGCGGCCGACGTCACGGTGCGGATCAGCTCGGACTCGTGGCTCAAGCTGCAAGGCTCAAGCACCGAGGGCCTGATCGGCAGCACCGTTCAATCGAACGACGGCGGCTTCGGCTTCTTCGGCTACGACGACGTCGCGTTCGCGAACGCCGACGCACGCGGCTACCGAGCCGACGTGAGCGTCGCCACGAGCGACTTCCTAAAGCGCGACCGCGGCCGGCTCACGCTCTACAAGCAGAGCCTCGACGGCGGCTATTCCGCGCCGGGTCTGCAGACCCTGACGGACACCGAGAACTACGGCGGCACGTTCCGCATGCCCGTCACGACGAAGGTATCGCTGCGGGCCAAGGCCGACCGCCGCATTCAGGATCAAGGACTCGAGACGAATGCGCAGGAAATGGACGTCGCCTACCGGCTCACGGAGCACTGGGGCGTCAGCACCGGCGTCAGGAAGGACGAGCGCATCGACCGCTCGCCTCTCGTGCCGCTGACGCAAGAGCAAGGCGAGCGCACGGACGGCGTCATGCAGGTCGAGTACGACTCGAAGGGCCGCTGGAGCGCGTACAGCTTCGTGCAGGAGACGCTCTCGGTCACGGGCGACCGCGATCAGAACGATCGCTTCGGCACGGGCGGCTCGTACCGCCTCTCGGAACGCCTCCGCATCAGCGCCGAGGCCTCGGACGGCGAGCTCGGCACGGGCGGCAAGCTCGGCACCACGTACATGCCTTCCGACCGGACGACCCTTTACCTCAACTACTCGCTCGAGAACGAGTCGGCCGACAACGGCTTGCGCCCTGCGGGCGGCGGCGGCGACGCAGCGAACACCGTCGCGGGCGTCAAGACGCGGCTGTCCGACAGCACGAGCGTTTACCTCGAGGAACGTTATCAGACGGCGGGGTCGACGTCGGGGCTCACGCACGCGACGGGCATCAGCCTCGCGCCGACCGATCGGCTCAACTTCAGCGCAAGCACGGACATCGGCACGCTGCAGGATGCGCTCACGGGCGCCGAGACGCACCGCCGCGCCGCGGGCTTCCGCGTCGGCTGGGGCCTCACGGGCCTTCAGCTCGCGAGCGGCGTCGAATACCGCTACGACGAGGCCCAGCAGCTCGATACCTCTTTCAGCACGCGAAAGACCTGGCTCTTCAGGAACAACTTCAAGTATCAGCTCACGCCGGCATCGCGCCTGCTCGGCAAGATCAACCACAGCGAGAGCGAGAGCTCGCTCGGGCAGTTCTACGACGGCGGCTACACCGAAGCGGTGCTCGGCTACGCCTATCGCCCCGTCCGCAACGACCGACTCAACACGCTGCTCAAGTACACCTACTTCTACAACGTGCCGACGACCGACCAGCTCACGCTGCGGAATACCGCCGCGGAGTTCGTCCAGAAGAGCCGTGTTGCCGCCGTCGATGCGACCTACGACATCACGCCGCGCTGGTCATTGGGCGGCAAGTACGCGCACCGCCGCGGCGAGCTCAGCCTCGACCGCGTGGACCCCGAGTTCTTCGACAATGCCGCGAACCTCTTCGTGCTGCGCGCCGACTTCCGCTTCAGGAAGGACTGGGAAGGGCTCGTCGAAGGGCGTCTGCTCGATCTGCCCGACATAACGGACCGCCGCAGCGGGTCGCTCATCGTCGTCTCCCGCTACCTCACCGATCACGTCAAGGTCGGCGCCGGCTATAACTTCACGGACTTCTCCGACGACCTCACGGATCTCAGCTTCGATCACCGCGGCGTGTTCCTGAACGTGACGGGGACGATGTAGCGCAGCGCCGTCAGGCGACGGGCCACCTCGGAAGTAGCCCGCCGCCTGCCCGACTGCAAAGCCCGTGCGCGACGCCGCTAGAACCGGAACTCCGCTCCGACGACGTAGCGCCGGCCGAGATGGATCGCGTTGTGCAGCGTCAGCCCCGTCGAGCTCGGAATGCTGCGGCCCACGTCCGTCGGGATGATCGGCGGGTTCTCGTCGAACAGGTTCGTGACGTTCAGGAATGCGTTCCAGCTCCTACCCTGCCGCGCACCTCCCGTGTACTGAACGACGAGGTTGGTGTAATCGACCGAGTCGATGGTGTTGTCGTCGATGTCGACGCCTTCGACCCAGAGCACGTTGAGCAGCGTGCTGTCGATCCACCGGTTCTGCAGGTTGAAGCCCCAGGGCCCGACTCGGTAGCTCAGTGTCGCCGTCGTCGTCCACTCCGGAAACTCGCCCGACCCCGCCCGATCGAGCTTGGTGCCGCCGAGCGGCGTCGTCGAGTTTTCCCCGAGATATCCGGCGAGGAAGCGCAGCGACAGCGACTCGGGCTGATTCCCGAACCAATCCGGCTCCGCCTGGTACGTGAGCTCGATATCCGTGCCGCTGACCTTCGCGTTGTCGATGTTCACGAGGACGTTCGACACGCGTGTGATCGTGTTGGTCGACGGGTCGCGCTCGATGAGCGCGCATTCCGACTGGATCTGCTCGATGTAGCAGTCGTCGACGATGCGCTGCGTGCCGAGGCTGCCGATGGTCTCCGAGAGATCGATGTTGTAGTAGTCCGCGGAGAAGGCGAGCCCGGGGAGCGCTCGCGGCTGGTAGACGAAGCCGAACGTGTACGTATCGGCTTCTTCGGCCTCGAGATTCGGGTTGCCGCCCGAGTTGACCGTGATGGAGACGCTCTGGTTGCCCCGGAGCGGATCGTCGACGGTGCCGCCTCCGCCGTTGAAATCGAACAGCTCCTGGAAGCTCGGCTCCCGCGCGTCGCGCGACAAGGTCGCGCGAAACCGGAAGCTCTGCGTGAGCTGCGAATCGAACCCGGCCTTCCAGGTTACGAGCGGCCCCGTCGCGGAGTAGTCCGAATACCGCGCGGCGAGGCTCAGATTGAGCCGTTTCGCGAGCGGAACGAACGTTTCTCCGAAGAGCTCCCAGACCTCGAAATCGCCTGCGAAGGTCGACAGCACCGAGAATTGATGCAGGTTCGGGCTGCCGCCCGTAAAGCCCGGGGAAATGCCGCGAATGCCGAGGTTCGGCGCATTTCTCGGCATGCCCAATGACGTGATCTCGAGCGGGTAGCCGACCTGATTCATGTCCTCCTTCCGGTAGTTGCCGCCGACGGAGAACGAGACGCCGCCGGGACGCCAGCCCTCGAACACGCTGCCGTTCAGCGCGACTTCCGCGAACTTTTGCGAGATCTGCGACTTGGCCCACTTGTCCGAAACGACGTAGGCCGCGGCCTCGGGAGAGACGTTGCCGTAGCCGAAGATGTCGAGCGGCACGCAATCCTGAATCGTGTCGTCGAGGCCGACCGGCGAGGCGATATGGCGAGGCCCCGTCGGAGACGGCACGAGCACGTCCTTGACCGAGTCCGCTAGCTCTTCGACCGTGGGGTTGTAGCGCTGCACGTTGCAGATGATCTCTCCGGTGCCGCGATCGGCCGCCGAGACCTCGTCGACGATTCCGTCGCCGTCCGCGTCGCGGCGATCCGCATAGACCTCGACCGCGTCCATGGCGAGGAACTCCCGATCGACGCGCAGCAGGTTGTCGAGCATGTTCTCCTTGTCGCTCTTGCCGTACTGCACGAAGCTCGAAAGCGTCCAGTCGTTCGAGAGCTGCCTGTCGACGCCGAAGGAATAGATGCGTTGGATGATCTCGGTGCCGTCCGTGTAGTCGTCGCCGTAATTTTGCCGCCCCTCGATGGCGCCGTTCTTGTCCATGCGGAAGCTCGACAGGCCCTCGTCCGTCATGGCCTGCCGAACCTCTTCGGGCAAAAAAGCGTTGTCGTCGAAAATCGTCGCGCGCCAGATGCCCATGAGGCTCGGGCCCAAACCGCCGTTCACCTTGTGCTGATACGCGTAGTTCTCGCCCGTCATCGCGCGAAAAAACATCGACGTCCGGTCGTTGATGTCGTAGGAAACGTTCGCGAACAGATTGGTCTGCTGGACCTCGGCGCTCAGGATCGTGCGCTCCCCGAGGTTGGCAACCTCGAAGTCCGGCCCGCCGCTCGTCGACAACGTGCCTGTATTGATAGCCGCGATCGGCCCGGGCTCGAACGGCTTCAACTTCGTGCCGTCGTCGATGAAGACGTACTGATCGTACGCGAAGCCCGGCTGATTGATCTTGCCGCCCGGCGTGAACTGCGTCGAATGCACGTTCGGCAGCACGAGCCGCTGAGGGTTCGTGCCCGGAGGGTCGGCCGCGCTCCAGGCGGGGTTCGTGACGTAGCCCCAACGGCCGAACCAGTCGCGGTCGTCGAGACCCGCGACGTGCCCTCTGATCTCGTCCTGATGGAACTCCTGCGCGGAGAACGTCAGGTGAATCTTGTCGCCCAAGGGCACGCCGCCCGTGAACGCGGCCTTCCAGTTGTCGCCGTCGCCGTAGCGCGTCTGTCCGCCTTGGACCTTCGCGTCGAAGCCCTCGTAGTCCGTGTTCAAAATGAAATTGACGACGCCCGAGAGCGCATCGGCGCCGTAGGCGGCGGAAGCCCCGCCCGTGACGACGTCGACGCGCTGCACGAGCG
>DASTSM010000086.1:0-8751 GCA_035760685.1 Gammaproteobacteria bacterium
CAGTTGGCTCTTCGGATATGTTTCGCACCTGGGAATCCGCGCTCCATCACTACAATGTTCGACTTCCAATCACGCAAAGATAAACACTCCGGCGGCGACGCTCCCCGTCAGACGCAGGCCGACAACGTCGGCGACGCCACCGACACAATCGCCCGCCTCCAACGCACTCTCGAGCAAGAGACGGTCGCGGCGGAAACGCTGCGCGCCGATCTCGACCAACTACGCGAGGAGGTGGAGCGCATCGAGGCGAGCTTTCAGCAGCGGCTCGCCGAAGCGACGGCTCGACGCGAGCAAGCGGAGTCGAAGCTAGCCGAGCAGTCGGCGCGATTGAACGCGCTCGGACGCGGCCGCGAGCAGACGATGCTCGAGCTCCAGGAAACTCGGGCCGAGCTCGCGCGAGTTAAATCGGAGCGAGATCGATTGCAGCGCGAGCTGATCGGCGTAGCGAGAATGCAGACGGAGACGCTCGCGCTCACCGACGCGGAGCGCGACGACCGACGAGACGGTACCGAGCTCCTGCCGACGCTCGAAGATCTCATGGCGAACTGGAGCGCGATCGAAGAAGCGCCGGCCGAGCAGGGCGCGAGCTTCACACCCGCGCTCGAAACCGAAGACGAGCCGGAAGATGAAATGATTCCGGCGAACGCGGTCTTCACGCCCGACGACTTCCGCGATGACCAGGCGGGCGAGATCGAAGGCGAGCTCGAGGTCGAGCTCGAGCTCGAGGGCGAACGCCGCGACGACTCCGACGGCGGCGGCGCCCAAGACGGCGGCGGCGGAGCCCGCGAGAGCGACAGCGGCGACGGCCTGCACGATCCTCCCACCGTCCCGGCCCCGCCGAGACGACGCAACTCGAGCGTGCTCGTCTTCCTCGAAACGGACCCGCCCATCAAGTACCCGCTCTACAAAGAAGTCACGACGATCGGCCGCTCCGAGCTCGCGGACATCAGAGTCGACGGCGATTTCATCAGCCGCGTTCACGCGCGCATTCTGACTGGCGAGGGTGCGGTCACGGTCGAGGATGCAGGAAGCAAGAACGGCATCGAGGTCAATGGCCGTCCGGTGCTGCGTCACGCGCTCCAGCACGGCGACGTCGTGAGCCTCGGCACACTGCACTTCACCTACATCGACACGACGGCACGTGGGCGCGAGACATGAGGTGAGCGCCATCGCGTCGAAGCGCATCGAAACGCCTCCGAAGGCCCTGTTCTCATCTCGGCGACTCGGTGAAAAAGTCCTCCTGTTCCTCAGCTCGGCGACCCGTTAAACAAACCGCCGTTCTCGTCTCTGTGTCGAGGATTCCTCGCCGTTGTCGTGCGCGAAAGATTGCCCCAAAAAAAGGATGTCGCTGCGATTTTTTCGATAATCCGCGGTGCATCAGCCGGTGAAGGCCGCCGCTAGGCGTGCGCGAGCAGATCGGGCCTCAACCGATCGTACCGGCGCTCCGGACGGGAAAAATCGCGTCGGGCAAGCGGCGCATTTTCCGGTAACATGGCGCCCGGAATCCCGGGGGGCGCAAACGTTCGCTCACGACACATGCCGAAGCACAAGCCAGCGAGCGGGCACGCCTGCCGGCCCGGATCTCATCGGAGCGCGGCGCGCAAACGAGCGGAAGCCGTCCTTCCCGGCGTCGCGCTGATTCTCGCCGCCTGCGCCTTCCCGGCCGCCGCGCGCGGCGTCTCCCCCTACCTGCCGCTCCAGGAGTCGCCCGAGATCGAGCGCATGATCGAGCGCGTGCTGATCCTCGCCGACCAGCCCGTGCTCGCGCGCCCGATCGCTGCTGCGACCGTGCTCGACGCGCTGCCGAAAGCCTGCGAGCGCGACGCCGCCCTCTGCGAGCGCGTGCGCCACTATCTCGCCGGCTTCCAGAAGAACTATGGCGTCGGCTACATGAGCCTCTCGGCGGGCGCGGCCGCTTCGGACGAGACCGGGGCGCCGGAGACGTCGGAGGGCGCGGTTCCGCTGCCGAACCGGCACGGCATGGGCGCGGACAGCGGCTACGAGGTCGCGGGCCGCGTCTTCTGGCAGCCGAGCGATCACGTGCTACTCAACGCCGGCGTCGTCGCGTACAAAGGCGACGCGACGCCGACGGGCACGCTCGTGAGCTTCGGCGTCGAGAAGGCGCAAGTCGATATCGGCTGGCGCGATCACTGGCTCTCGCCGATGAGCGACAGCGCGATGCTGATCGGCACGCAGGCGCGCACGATGCCGGGCGTCACCCTCTCGAACTACAAGCCGCTCACTCGCTTAGGCCTTCGATATGAGCTCTTCATCTCGGAGATGAGCGAGTCGAGCAACATTCTCTTTCAAGGCGCGCTGACGACCGGCAATCCCCGCCTCGCCGGGCTGCACCTCTCGATCGAGCCGTTCCCGGGCTGGTCGATCGCCGTGAACCGCATCCTGCAGTACGGCGGCGGCGAGCGACCCGACGGCTTCAGCGATCTCTTCGATGCGTTCTTCAACCCCTCGGGCTACGACAACGCGAATCCCGGCGAAACGGAGTTCGGCAATCAAGCGGCCTCCGTAACCTCGACCTTCCTCGTGCCCGCGCGGGTTCCCTTCGCCGTCTACTTCGAATATGCGGGCGAGGACACCTCGCGCGGCACGAACTACCGCCTCGGCAACTCGGCGCTCTCCGCGGGGATCCGATTCCCGTCGCTCGCGAACCGCTTCGACCTGACCGTCGAGCTCAGCGACTGGCAGAACGGCTGGTATGTGCACCACATCTACCTCGACGGCCTCGTCAACGAAGGCAACGTCATCGGCCATTGGGGCGCCGATTGGCGCGTCCGGGGCGACGGCGTCGGTGCATCGAGCGCGATGGCGCGGGTCGGCTGGCAGCTCAAGGGCGGCGCATTCGTCGAAGCGACGTATCGCACGCTGCACAACGCCGCCTACACGGCGCCCGACTACGAGCGAGCGCACTCGCTCGACCTGCTCTACAGCCGAAGCTGGAAACGCGACTTTCACGTCGGCGGCGAGCTCGAGGCCGGTCGAGACCCGCTCGATCGATCGTATTCCCGACTCTCCTTGTTCTTGAGGTTCTAGCCGTGGCCGCGAGATCGAGTCGATGAGGCGTCTGGCGTTCTGTCTCCTGGTCATGGCGTCGCTGGGCCTCGGGCTCGGCCTTGCCTGCAGTGCCGCCGCCCAGGACACGGCAGCCGGCGCGCCGCCCGCGCCTCGCGGCCAAGGCGCGGCGGCCGACGCCGTAGAGACAGCGGGCCGCGCCGAACGCGCACCGGCCGGCGCCGTAGAGACAGCGGGCCGCACCGAACGCGCAGCGGCCGGCGCCGTAGACGCAGCCGCCGAGTCCCGCCCGAGCATCGCCGTCTTCGTCGACATCGGCGTGCAAACGTCGCGGTTGAGCTCGAAGATCGCCAACCAGCCCGGCAACGTCGAGCAGACGGATTCGAGCTTGCACTTGGGCGCCGGTGTACGCCGCGGCATCGGCGGCGGACGCGGCGACCTCGGCGTTCGCCTCGAGCTCGACGAGATCGACTCGAATTCGTTCCTCGCGGTGCGCGCGCTCGACTACAGACGCAACCTCTCGGAGCGCCTCGCGTGGACGGGTTTCTTCGGCGTCGCGCGGCTCGCGCTCGGCACGCCCGCTTACGGCTGGTACGCCGGCGGCGGGTTTCAGCTCAAAGGCGTGATGCCGAGCTGGGACCTAGGGATCGACGTGCGCTATGGCGACAGGCTGGCGCGCGACAACATCCTGCCGACGGACCCACAGGGCGGGAGCCCGGACAACTTTCATTCGGTCTACGGAGCGAGCCTCTACTTGAGCCGCCGCTTCTGAGAAGACGCGGGCGCCGAAGCAGGACCGAGAGACCGAAAAAAGCTCAGCAACGCGGGATCGAAGGAGCGCCATGCCCGAGCTCATGCATCTCGTGAGCATGCAGCGGCCCGCCGGGGTCGAGTGGCACTTCGCCGAGCTCGCGGCCCGCGCCGCCGCGCGCCATCCCGACTGGACGCAGAGCTGGCTCGATCCGGGCCGCTTCCTGCATCCGTTCTTTCGCGAGCCGCTGCAACGATCGTTGGCGCGCACCGTCCACCTGAAGTACGGCGCGGGCGTCAAGCTGCCCGCGAAGCCCGTGTTCATCCGCCGCTGGCACTGCCGGCGAGCGCTGCGCGATCCGCGGCCGGCCGTGCTCGCGATCTGGAATCGGAGCACGAAGGTCGCCGTCGCGATCGATGCCGTCGGCGAGGAGCGCTGCATCCATTGGGAGCACGGCCACGCCTGGCACGCCGGCAGGGAGCGCGAGCGCCGGCGCTACTTCGCGCGTGTGCCGCACGCGATCGCGAACTCGAAGGCATCCGCGCGCGTGCTCGAGCTGCGCTGGGACTATGCGGGAACCGTGAGCGTATGCCGAAACGCCGTGCGGCCGAGCCTCGTGCCGAAGGAGCCTCGGCGCCGGGAGTATCCGCGCGATTCGGCGATTCGGCTCGGCGTCGCGGCGCGGCTGTTTCCCGTCAAGGGCGTCGCGCTCGCGCTGCACGCCTTGCGCTCGCTCCGCGCGGAATCCGTCGACGCGGAGCTCCACGTCGCGGGCGGCGGCCCGGATCTCGAGCCGCTCCGGACACTCGCGAGCAAGCTCGGCGTCGGCGCGCACGTGCACTTTCGCGGCGACGTGCGCGACATGCGCTCGTTCTACGCCGACATCCATTGCCTCGTGCATCCGCCGCTGACCGAGGCTTTCGGTCTCGTCGCGATCGAGGCGGCAGCGCAAGGCGTGCCCGTCGTCGCCACGGCGGTCGACGGCTTGCCCGAGGCCGTCGCAGAGGGAGTCACGGGGTATTGCGTGCGTCCCGAGCTCTCGTTGGCGAGCTACGTCGAGCTCGGGGCGCGGCTCGAGCACGTGCCAGAGCAAGTCTACGACCCGGTCGCCGATGCCCTCTGCGAAACGAAGGCGGTCGATCCTGGCGCGCTCGCGACCGCGGTCATGAAGATTTTGTCGAGCGCGGAGGCCTACGAGAGCTTGAGCCGCTCGGCGAGCGAGCACGTGCTGCGCGAATATCGGTTCGACGCTCACGTGGACGAGGTCATGAGCGTCGTCCGGGCGTTTCACGCGCGTCAGTGAGTGCGAGCGGCGCTGGAAAATCGGCTCTGACCCCATTTTCCCTCCACCACGCGCCAGCGAACGCGGTGTGGCTATGGCTCCTCTCCAAAAAACGGCGGGCCCGGCTCCCTCCGCTACTTGCCGCCGCCCAACTCCTTATATATCACCGGCAGAAACAGCGGGCCCGGCTGGCCGTAGGTCTCGTCGAACTCGGCGGTCGGCTTCGCGGCCGTGACCTCGTCGAGCGACTTGCCCTGCTTCACGAGCGCGGCGACGCGGTCGCGAACCGTCACGAGCATCTTGCGATAGGCGATGAGGTCCGCGCGATCCCCGACCTCGCCGACGCCGGGGACGAATTTCGCGCTCGCATCGGACATCGCGAGGACTCGATCGGTCGAATCGATGAAGCCTTGCAGCGTGCCGCCCGCGATGACGGGGTAGCGCACGCGCGTGTAAAGATCGCCGAGGTGATAGACGTCCGCGTTCACGTAGCGCACGAGCGCGTTCGTGGCCGTGTGCGCCGGCGGCATGTGGCGGATCTCGGCCGTCTCGCCGTCGAGATGCAAGGTCACGACGTCGCCGTCGCCGAACGTCGCGACGGGCAGCGCCTCCGCCGGCGCCGGCGGACCGCCGCGCTGACCGGCCGCGAGCACTTCGCGCACGCCCTCGTGGGCGATGATGACCGCGCCTTGCTCGCCGAAGAGCGCGTTCGCACCCGTGTGATCCGGATGCTCGTGCGTGTTCACGAGGAAGCGGACGCGATCGGCGCCGACACCCCGCAGCGCCGCGGCGACGCCCTCGCCCGACGCCATGTCGATCTTCGCGTCGACGAGCAGGGCGCCGTCGGGGCCGACGAGCGCCGTGCTGTTCGCGCCGCCGCCGCCCGCGAGGAGGTAGACGTTGGCGGCGAGGCGGACTGCCGTGACGGGGGCGGCGGGTGCGGCGGATGCGCCGCGAGGGGCTCGATCGGCGGCGCGGCCTTGCGCGGCGGCCGGCGCAGCGCCGCGGTTGCCGGGCGACGCTTCGCTGCCTTGGGCGAAAGCAGGGCCCGCCGCGAAGAGCGCGACGGCTGAGACCAGCGCGAGCGCCGCGCCGAAGCCCGCGAGTGTCGCGACCGAAGTGAGCGGCGGCGGGACTGTGCTCCCCCGGACCGGCGTGATGCGAGGCAATGAACCGAAGCGCATAAGACCTCCCGGAGTCGAACGGCGGAGCGCGGAGCGCGCGCTGCGCGAGTCATACAAGCTCCCGCTCGACGAGCAGATCGCTAGCGGGCCGGCGATGCTTCGACCGCCCGCCGATACTCGACAATCGCGGCGCTCGTCGTCGGCCGGTCGAGAAAGCTCGCGAGCTGCTCCAGATCGATGCCGGGCAGGACTTCGCTGACCGGCGCCGCCTCATACCGCTCGCCGCCGCGCAGCACGTGGACGGAGATGCGTCCGCGGCGCCAATACCAGACTTCGCGAACGCCGAGGCGGCGGTAGATCTCGAGCTTGTCGAGACCGCCCGACGTCCATACGACCTCGATCGCCAGCTCGGGGCGGGCAACACCTTTGCTCGGGCCGAATACGTAGCATTCGTCCGGCTCGGCGCCGCATTCCTTGAGCCGGTCCTTGAGGGTCCAAGACCCGCAGGTCGAGAACTCGATCCCGCGCGCGAGGCACCAGACCTCGACGAGGCGTCCAATCGTCGACTTGATGCCTTCGTGCGGGAGCGACGGGCTCATGATCTCCAGGGTCCCTTTGAGATACGTGATGCGCGGCGCGGAGTGATCCCCGCGCAGCTCGAGCACGCGCTCGTAGTCCGCCCACGTCGCGCCGCGGAGATGCACGAAGTGGTCTTCGCGCGGGGCGTCGTCCCGGTTCAACAAATCGGCCGTTGCGACCATGACCTATTATATTCATGGGGCCGCTCGTCACGATGCGCGAATCTAGCCTCTTCGCGCCGCTTTCGCCCGGGCCCGCTCGATCATGAGGCCGACCGTTGCGCGGACGTAGCGGGCCTCGTCGAACGGCGCGACGCTGGATGCGCCCGCCTCTCCCAGGCGCGCGCGAAGCGCGGGGTCGGCGAGCAGGGCCAGCGCCCGCTCTGCGAAGCCGGCGGCATCGGGCGCGTCGAGAAGCCACGGCCCGTACTCGGCCGGGAGGCATTCGCTCGCGCCGACGCGGCGCGACGTCAGCACGGGTAAGCCGGATGCGAGGGCTTCGCTGACGACGAGACCGAACTCCTCGAAGCGGGCCGGATAGAGAAAGACATCGAGCGCCGCGAACCAGCGCATCGGATGCGTGCTCTTCGGGCGGTACAGGAGTCGACCGTCTTCGACGAGCGGATGTCGCGCGGCCCAGTCGGGGAGGCGCTTCGAGCCCACGACGAGGAACCGCGCGTCCGCTCTTCCCTCGGCGATCGCTTCAGCGGCTGCGAGGAAGAGGTCGAGCCCGCGCTTACGGAAGTCGCCTGAGGTCACGAACCCGACCAGTGGAGTGCGCGAGTGAAGCCGCAGGGAGCGGCGAGCGGCGCTACGATACCGAGCCTTCGTCGCCGGGTTATAGCGATCGGACCGAAAGCCCGGCCGCTCGACGAGCACGCGCTTGGGGTCCAGGCCGAAGTGCTCGAGAAGAGCGCCGCGCACGAGGTTGGAGTTGGCGATGACCAGCGCGCTTCGGTCGATCGATCGGAAGAGCTCCGCCTCTTGCTCGGCGCCCGCGCGCCAGTCGTCGCGCGCGACGTGCCGGGCCGCTTCCGAAAGGAGATTGTGAACGAAGACGACATCGGCGAAGCGCAGATGCATTCCGTGATCGACGAGCAAGATTCCCGCGCGCGCTGCGAGACTCTCGAGCTTGGCCGGATCGATGCCCCGCGCCCGCAGACCCGTCGTCAGGAAGAAGGAGAATGCGCCTCGGCGGCAGCAAAGCTCGACCTTCCGACCTGCCGCCCTGAGGCCCACGGCTTGGGCGCGCATGAGCTGGCCCGCGCCGCTCGTCAGACTCAGCGTGGGGCGGCAGAGCAGGATCGTCATCGAGCGGGATTCCTGGCCGCGTTCCTGGTTGAGGGACCGGCCCGGCGGCTAGCGTTGCCGCGGTCTCTCAGCAGACCAAAGGTCGTCCATCAGCTCGGCTTCGCTTCGTAGCGATAGTATCGGTATCCGGCGTAGGCATACCGGCGCGATCCGGCCGTGAGGTCATTGAAGATAAAGCCGCGCGGTGCCCCGCCGCCATGCGCGAGCCGGTCGACCGCGAGCTCGACCTCCCGCCGATTCTGCCGCCCGCTTCGAACCACCACGAAATTCACTCCCGCGAGCTTCGCTAAGTGGGCCGCCTCCGCGGCGGCGAGCACGGGCGGGGCGTCGAGGATGACGACGTCGTAGCTCGCCGCGAGATTCGCAAGCAGATCCTCGAAGCGCCGGCTCACCAGGAGCTCGCCAGGATTCGGCGGCAGCTTCCCCGTCGGAAGCAGGAAAAGCCCTTCTACTGTTGAGGGAACAACGGCATTCTCCAGCCTCGCCTCACCGGCTATGAGGGCGCTGAGGCCGGGCTCGCGTGTCGCTCCGAAGCTTCGATGCAAATGCCCGCGCCGGAGATCCGCGTCGACGACGAGGACGCGGCGGCCGAGCTGCGCGATCAGTGCGCCGAGATTCGCGCTCACGAACGACTTGCCGACTTCGGGCGCGGGCCCGCCGATCGTCAAGATACGGTTG
>DASTSM010000087.1:0-2004 GCA_035760685.1 Gammaproteobacteria bacterium
CGTAGGAGCGCACGAGATCGCGGAGGCGCGTCAAGCTCGTCCGGCCCGGCAGCATGCCGAGGAACTCGTCGAACTGCAGCGGTCCGCAGACGAGCTGGAACGAGTGCCGGCAACCGTATACGGCGCGGCCGAGCACGGCGCCGACGCCGAGCGACGAGGCCTCCTCGCCGCCGCCGAGGACCAAGCGATCGTCTCGCGCGAGCCGCAGCCACTCGCCCGCGAAATCGCGCAGCTTGAAGGTAAAGCCGAAGAACTCGTCGAGCAGACCCAGGAGCCCTTCGGGAGGCCGCGTGCCGAGCGCGAAGCGCCCTGCGAGGGCGAGCCGCGCCTCGTCGGGCACCGCATCGCGCTCCCTGAACTCCGGCGCCGCCGACCCGATGAGGCTGCCGACGTACGCGTCGAAGCGCCGAGGCTTCGGCCGATCGAGGCTCACGACCGGCTGAGCGTCCGCCCACGCGCGGTAGAAGAGCGCGATCAGCCGATGATGAAAGACGTCGGCGAAACGGCGGAACGCCGGGTCGTTGTAGTTGAGCTCGCGGCTGTGCGCGTACTCCGACAGGTGCAGCGGCAGCGGCCCGTTCGGCCCGAAGAGGCCGAAGAAGTACTGCGCGAGGTAGCTCGGCTCGTCGGGCCCGCCCTGCCGAAACGCCGCGAGGGTCGAGGGCGCGAACGCGAGCGACGGCTCTTGTCCGAAGCGCAGCGCCTCGTCGGCGGGACGGGCGGCCTCGCCGATGCGCGGCCGATCGGCATAAAGACACTCGAGCCGCCGCAGCGCCGCGAAGAAGCCGAAGCGATGCGGCTCCTCCTCGAGCGCACGCAGCCGCTCTACAGCGTGTGCAGTCGTCCGAGACGCGGCCGCCATCGCATGAGCTCCCCACGGTCGACGGACGTCAGCACCGTTTCCGTAAACGAATTGATCGAGGTGTACTTCGCGAAGAATTGCTCGAGCACCTGGCCGAAGAGGAAGAGCCCGCTGCCTTCGAATGCGGCCTCGTCGCAAATCAGCTCGACCTCGACGCCGCGGCCGAACGCGATCGGGCCCCGCGTCGGGATTCGTCCGATGACGGGGCCGGACCGGATCGACTTGACGCCGTCGATCTGGCGCAGCGCCGCCTGATCGTTCTGGTCGCAATAGAGCATGAGCAGCGAGCGCAGCGCCGACGCTCCCTCATCGGCGTCGACGAGCGACAAGTAGTTCAGCGACAGGTGGCTCACGAGCCTCCATGCCGTGTCGCCGTGCGCATAGGAAGGCTTCGGGCGCGTGGGGCCCGCGACGCAGCGGATCGAATCGACCGGGGCGCCGATGTCGAGCGTGAAGTCAGTGCGCCCCTGGCCGAGGGCGACGTGCAGCGGCAAGTCGCGGTTGCTGCAGAGCGTGGCGACTCCGAGCTGCTTGAGGCTGCTGCGATACGGCGCCTCGTTCGGGTCGACGAGCGCGAGATACACCTCGCTGCCGACATAGCTCGATCGGGCGCCCCGCCGCCGCTGCTGCGAGGAGACGACGCGCGGCTCGCGCGCGACCGTGTAATAGGCGTGCTCGTCCGAACGCGTCCAGTCGTGCTGCGCGTAGAGCGGCAGAAAGGTCTGCTCCGGCTTCGAGCTCGCGCCGAATCCCTGGACTTCCTCTACCGACCAGACCTCGAAGTCCATCGGCCGCGTGCGATCGGGAACCACGTGGTATTCGTGCTCGCGCTCGGACAAATGAATTCGGTCGGCTTGCTTCGGGAACAGATTCACGATCGGGGCGCAGTTCAGCGCGAAGTGCGCCGCGTCGAGCACGTCCTCGAGCTCGGGATCGCGCCGAGAGAGCAGCACGACGATCTCGAGCTCGGTGCCGTTCGCGCGCGCGACGTGCGGCGCGAGCTGCGTGAAGTCGACGAACAGGAATCGCTGCGGAAACCCGAAGTACTCCTGGAGGAAGCGGTAGCCGTCGAACGATCGCCGTGTGTAGGGCAGGAGGGCCTCCTCGCGCTCGAATCCGACCGGCCTGATCGACGAGCCCGG
>DASTSM010000088.1:0-16222 GCA_035760685.1 Gammaproteobacteria bacterium
CGTCTTCTGCGTGATGCGGTTGACGGGCCAGTCGAACGTCCAGTCGAAGATGATGCTCGTCGGCTTGCAGGCGAGCCGGGGATTGTCCTCGGGCGACCACATGCGAAACGCTTTCGCGGCCGCCTGGCCCGCGTCCGTGTACACGGGCCGCGACGGCTGCGGGTTGCGGGCGCGGATCTCGTCGAGCGTGATCTTGCCCGTCGCGTAGGCCTCGCGGAGGCTCTTCGGCACGAGCGCGCCGTTGCCGCCGCTCGGCGGCACGGTCAGCACGGCCTGCTCGACGGCCCAGTCGCCGGAGATATTGGGCTCGCCGGACGCGAGCCGCGCCGGCCGCTTGGTCGTTTCGACGGGCGCCGACGTCGTGAACTGATCGTTGCGGTCGATCGTCTTCGAGTCGCCGAGCGTGAAGGTCTCGAGATAGCACGAATGCGGATCATCGCGATGCGGATGCCCGGTCACGACCACGTGCGAGCCCGGCTTGAACATCTCGGTCGACCAGCCCGAGCGCTTGATCAGCGTCGCGGCGCGCATCTCGCAGCGCATCGAGAACGGTTTACCGTCCGGGCCGACGACGTCGAAATGCATGTAGGAATGCGGGTTCACGAGGTCGACCTTCGTCAGCGTGCCCTCCCACTGCATCATCTTTTCCATGACGAATTGGCCGAAGCCGTGGTGCGCGAGCGCCGGGCCGGCGATCAGCACGGCCGACGCGGCAAGCGCGCAGCGTTGCACTAGCTTTCGGAATCTCACTGCAAGCTCTCCTTTACTGACGTCCCTGACCTTCCTTGTTCTCCTGCGAGTAGTTCCGGTAGGTCAACTCCTTGCACTGGTCCACCTCGAACGGCGCATCGGCGGGCAGCACGGTATCCGACCCGATGTACTTGTCCGTGTAGTAGACGGGGTCCTCGGCCTCGTATTCCCGCTTCAAGGCCATCCTCTCGGGATCGAGAGTGAAGCGCTCGACGACGTGCAGCTTGTCGCTGTTCATGACGGGCGAGGCCAGCATGCCCGGCGAGAAGCCGACCGTGTCGACGACGAGCGTGTCGCCGTCCCAGTGACCGATCGAATGGCCCGCCCGGCTCGGCACGATGTCGGCGGGATGGCTCGTCATGTTCATGTGGATCGTGCGCTTCAAGCCGCGCCCGTACTCGAGGGTGATCTCGTCCTGGGTCTGCGTGATCCGGTTGATCGGACCGTCGAAGACCCAGTCGAACAAGATGCTCGTGATCTCGCAGCGCATGCGCGGGTTGTCTTGCACGGGCGCGGCGCGCACGGCGTCGGCCGCCTTCTGACCGGCTTCCGTGAACGTGACGCGCCGCGCTCCCCAGCCGGCGTCGGGCACTTCGGACATCGGAATCTGACCCGACTCCACGCCCGCCACCATGCTCTTCGGCACGAGCCCGCCGCGCCCGTTCGGCGGCCGCGCGATCAGGTACTGCTCCTGCGCCCAGTCGCCCGCAAGGTTCGGCTCGCCCGACGGCAAGCGCGCCGGCCTGTCCGTCTTCTTCCGGGCCGCCGACGCCGCGCCGAGCTGCGCGTAGCGCTCGATCGCAGGCGCGTCGCCGAGCGTCAGCGTCTCGATGTAGCACGAGGCCGGATCGTCGCGGTGCGGATGGCCGGACACCGTGACGTGCAGTCCAGGCTTGAACATCTCCGCCGACCAGCCCGAGCGGCGCAGCACGGTCGCGGCGCGCATCTCGCAGCGCATCTTGAGAACCTTGCCGTCCGGCGTCGTCTGATCGAAATAGAGATACGAATGCGGATTCACGAAGTCGATACCCGTCAGCGTGCCTTCGAGCGTGACGTCCTTCGTCGGATCGAAACGACCGAAGCCATGGTGCGCCGATGCCGGCACTGCGAACACGAGGGCAACGACGGCCGCGACGAGGAGTCTCGACATATTTTTCTCCGGCTTTGAGGCGCGACGCCTATCGAATCCGAGTATACAGCGGCATGGCCGGGCCGGACCCGGGCGGTCCCGATCGAGCAGGCCGCGGGCTCACGCGCGAAAACCGCACGGTCCTTGGGCCGGAGCGACTGCCCGCGGTAAGCACAGCGCCCACGCCCAGAGTGCGTTGAGAAAAATTAAGCGATGCTCGCCGGGCGTGAGCCGGCGGTGGGACGCGTCCCGTGTGCGTGCCTCGCGCCCGCTCTTTCAATGCGCGGCACCTTCTCGACTAGAATGGCCGGAGCAGCGCGCGCCGCTCGATAAGAACTACGGGGGAGGAACGGTCATGAAGCGCTTTCGCCATCGATTGGGTTTGCCGGCAATGCTGATCGCTTTCGCGGCCCTCGGCCTCGGGTCGGTCGCGGCGGCGCAGCAGAACGGCGCCGGCGCGAACGGCAGAGGAAACGGCGGAGCGGGCGCAGGCCGCCCGGCCACGCAGCCGCTCGGCGACGGCCCCTGGGACATCGACACCGAGAAGGCGCGCGTCCACGTCACGGTCGTAACCAAGGGTTTGGATCATCCGTGGGGCATGGCCTTCACGCCGGACGGCAGCATTCTCGTCACGGAGCGGCCGGGCCGGCTCCGCGTCGTGCGCAACGGCACGCTCGATCCGACGCCGATCGCCGGCATGCCGGCCGTGCGCGCCGCCGTGATCGGCGGGCTCATGGACGTCGCGCTGCATCCGAAGTTCAGCGAGAACCATCTCATCTACTTCGCGTATTCGAAGCCCGCGGCGGATGACCCGACCATGTCGAGCCTGGCCGTCGCGCGGGCCCGCTGGGACGGCGGCGCCTCGCTCGCCGACGTCAAGGACATCTTCGTCGGGGATGAGTTCTACGGCCCGCCGCAGGCGACGACGAACCACCGCTGCTGCGGCCAAGGCCCGGCCGACGGCAGCTTCGGAGGCCGCATCCTCTTCGGCCCGGACGGCATGCTGTACGTGACGAGCGGAGACCGCAACTTCGGCGAGAAGGCGCAGGACCCTTCGTCCTACTTCGGCAAGATCCTGCGCATCCGCGACGACGGCAGCGTGCCGAAGGACAATCCGTTCGTCGGCAAGGCCGGCTACAAGCCCGAGATCTATACGCTCGGGCACCGCAATCCGCTCGGGCTCACGGAGCATCCCGTCACGCACGAGCTCTGGTCGACGGAGTTCGGCCCGCGCGGCGGCGACGAGCTGAACCGCATCGAGGCGGGCAAGAACTACGGCTGGATCCTCGTGACGCACGGCGCGCACTACAACGGCGAGGCGACGGCGCGCGGCACGGGTCCCGTCGAAGGCATGGAGGAGCCCGTGCTGTTCTGGGTGCCGTCGATCAATCCCGGCAACCTGCTCTTCTACTACGGCGACCGTTTCCCGGCGTGGCGCGGCAACATGCTCATGGCGACGATGACGCGCTCGCTGCTGCGAGTGACCTTCGACGACGCGGGCAAGCCCGTCGCGCAGGAGCGCATGCTGACGGACCTCGGGCAGCGGCTCCGCGACGTGCGCTTGGGTCCGGACGGGCTCCTCTACGTGCTGACGGACGAGCGCGAAGGGGCGATGCTGCGGATCGAGCCCGCGAAGTAAGGCGCGAAGAAGCGCGCGGCACGGAACGTTTTACGCCGGCGCGCGGCGCGGAGCGTTACGCTCGTTCCGCGCCGCCGAGCTCCTGCGTCGCGCCGCCGACCTCGCGCGTTGCGCCGCCGAGCTCGCGGCCCGCACCGCCGAGCTCGCGGGCATCGGTGCATCCGCAAGCGAGGCGACACCGCACCTGAACGCCTCCGGAAGCCCGCTCGGCGAAGTCGAGCTGCGCGCCGATCGCGCGCGCTCGGTACGCCATGATCGATTTGCCGACCCCGGGACTCGCTCCGACGTTCTCGCCGATGCCGTCATCCTCGACTTCGAAGCCGATGCAACCATTCGCGTGATGAGTCCTCAGCCGGACGGTGCGCGCCTCGCTGTGCCGGAACGCGTTCGCGATGGCTTCACCCGCGATGCGATAGAGGTGGTAGAGCGTAAGCTCGTCGACGCATTCGATCGGCGTCTCCGACTCCTGCTCGAGGACGAATGTGGGCGCACCCGGCAGCTCGAGCCGCCGCGCGAGGCGGCCGAGCGCCGCACCAAGACCCTCTTTGCGCAGCAAGAATCCGCCTTGTTGTTGCGCGGTGCTGCGGCAGGTCTCGATCGTCGCGCGCAGCAAGCGGTCGATCTCCGTGAGCCGCCCGGCGAGCGGCGACGAGTCGGCACGCGCGTGGCGAAGCGCCGCTCCGACGAGCATCGAGATACCGACGAGCTCTTGGCCCACGCCGTCGTGCAGCTCCGCGGCGAGGCGCTGCGCCTCCTCGGCCTTCTCGCGCAGCAGGCGAGCCTCGAATTCGTGCTCCTGCGCGCGCAGCGCCGCGAGCTCGCGATAGGCCGTGCGGAGCTCGAGCTGGTCGACGATCTGGCGCGCGATCAGCGCGAGCGCTTCCTGCTGCGAGGCCGAAAGCGTGCGCGGCACCGTGTCGATCACCGCAAGAGTGCCGAGCACCGTCTTGCTCGGCGTGACGAGCGCCATGCCCGCATAGAAACGCAGGTGAGGAGGCCCCCGCACGAGCGGGTTGTCCGCGAAACGCGGATCGAGGCGCATGTCGGTGCAGACGATGTTCTCGCCGGTCGCGACCGCATGCGCGCAAGGCGCCCAGTCACGCGGAATCTCGACGACGTCGAGCCCGACCCGAGACTTGAACCACTGACGCGTGTCGTCCGTGAGGCTGATCAGCGCGATCGGCGTGTCCGCAACCTGCCGCGCGAACTGCGTCAGGGCGTCGAGGCCGGGATCGGGCGGCGTGTCGAGGACGGCATAGCGCCTGAGATCCGACAGGCGCTCGGCCTCGTTGACAGGCAGAGCAGCGGCGGGCATTCGGTCGCCTTCCGTCCTTTCAACCGGTGGACGTCATGATGTCTCGTGCAGCAAACCAGGAATCGGAGCCGGAGGCGATTCTCTTCTCGGAGCCGATTTTCCCCAGCTTAAAGATGCGCGGCAGCGCGGAACGAAAAATCGGCTCTCGCCTCCCTCCCCGAGCGCACATTATGCATTCATTCTCGAGCGCGAAAGCAAGCGGACGGTGCATAATCGCTTTTTTCGCCAGCTGGAGGTGGCGCGATGACGACGCAGGACTTCACGGCCGCGCTTCGCATTCGACATCCGAGCATCGATCCGGACGAGATCACGCGCCGGCTGGGTCTGCCTCCGTTGCACTGCTGGCGAGCCGGCGATCCGCGAACCCCTCCATCGGGAGAGCGCACGCAAAGCGCGCGCACGGAGACGTATTGGGTCGCAGTGCTCCCCGCGTCGCCGATTAACGTCTTCGAGACCTTTGCCGCCCTGTATCGCACGCCGCTCGAGGCGTGGCCGCAATCCGTTCGAACGGCACTGCAATCACCCGAGTTTCTGATGTGGGTGCCGCTCCTCAACATGCGCCGAGATCGTAAGTTCTGGAAGCAATTCGGCGAGGAAGGCGGCAGCGTCGAGATGCTGATCAACGTCGAGCAGACCGAAGGCTTCCGTCTCGACCTGCAGCCGAACCTCCTCGCCATGCTGGTCGACCTTCGCATCGGATTGTCGTTCTCGGTCGAGCCGGCGATGGAAGAAGCGGCGTAACAGGGAGTGCCCACCTTTACTTCCTCTGCATCATCGGGTTACGAGATACTTCTAATCCAGATAATTCATCACTTCCGCGGAAACGCGGCTAACACACGCCTCCGCGGAAACACGCTACCAACGCTTCCCACGGATCTCTGCGGCGACTCCCGCGAATCTCTGCGGCGACGCCGGAGTACGGCCCAGGTTCACGCAACCCTTCCCCTTGCTGACCGAGAGGAGCAGACCTATTCTCCTACTCGGTAACCGAGGGGTCACCATGAGCAAGCCCAGCGATCTGGTCCAGGGCACGCTGGACCTTCTGATCCTCAAGATGCTCGCGCTCCGGCCCATGAACGGCTGGATGATCACGCAGCGACTGAGAGAGGTCTCGGGCAACGTGCTCCGCGTGAGCGACGGTTCGCTGTACCCGACGCTGCACAAGCTCGAGCAGAGCGGCTGGATCGCCGCCGAGTGGAAGCAGACGGAGAACAACCGCCGCGCGAAGTTCTACTCGCTGACGCGCCTCGGACGAAAGGCGCTGCGCAAGGAAGCCGCCGATTGGAGCCGCCTCTCGGCGGCCATCTCCTATGTGGTTCAGTTGAGCGAGGCTTGAGTCAGTCCCGCGGGGAGGGCGCCGTCGTGGACAAGCTGCGGATCGATGCCGCCTATGCGCTTCGCGCGCTGCGCCGCGACCTCGGGTTCACGATCGGCGTCGTGCTGATCCTGGCCCTCGGCATCGGCGCGAACGCCTCCTTCTTCGGGATCGTCGACGCGGTTCTGCTCCGTCCCCTGCCCTATCGCGATCCGGAGCGGCTCGTCGTCGTTCAAGAGATTCGGCCGCCCGCGGAGACGGCGCAGGCCGTCAACCCGCTGCACTACGTGGAATGGCGCGAATGCCGTTGCTTCGAGCAGCTGGCCTTGTCGTTCGGCGGCTATGCGAACCTCACGGGCGCGGGCACGGAGGCCGAGCGGGCGATGCACGTCGACGTCACGCCCAATCTGTTCTCGATGCTCGGCGTCCGCGCCCAGCTCGGGCGCACGTTCGCGGCCTCGGACGCGGAGAACGAGCGCGGCGTGGTGCTCATCAGCGACGCGCTTTGGCGCCGCCGATTCAACGCCGACCCGACCGTCATCGGCAAGACGCTCGGCCTCGACGGGGCGGAGGCCGTCATCATCGGCGTGCTGCCGCCCGACTTCCGCAACTATCACAGCGGCGCGTACGGCGTCGCGGCGGGACGCGGCATCGACGTGTACTCGCCGTGGGCCGTGAAGCCCTCGCAGTGGCAGCGCTGGGACAACAACTACAGCTACGCGGCGCTCGCGCGGCTCCGCGACGGCGTGTCCATGCAGGCCGCCCTCGCCGAGCTCAACGCCATCCAGGCCTCGATCGACGAGCGCTACGAGACGGGCTCGCGCTCGGGCACGCTCGGCGCAACGCTCGTGCCGCTTCAGGAGTTCGTCACGCGCGAGAGCCGAGCGGGCCTGCTGCTCATGCTCGGCGCCGTCGGCGCGGCGTTCCTCGTGGCTTGCGCGAACGTCGCGAGCCTCATGCTCGTGCGGTCGACGAGACGAACCCGCGAAACCGGAATCAGAGCGGCGCTCGGCGCGTCGTCGCTGCAGGTCTTCCGCGGCGCGCTCATCGAAAGCTCGATCCTCGCGCTGGCCGGATCGGCGCTCGGCGTCGCGCTCGCGGCCGTCTTCTTGCGCTTCTTCGAGCTCGTCGCGCCGGGCCGGCTGGCGCGCATCCACGAGGTCGCGTTCGATTGGCGGGTCCCTGCCGTCGGCCTCGGCCTCGGCATCGCCGCGACGGTGGCGTTCGGGCTTTGGCCGGCACTCCGCGCGAGGCGGGTCGACCCGCAAGACGCGCTGCGATCCGTCGGCCGCGCCGCGACGGATTCCAAAGGACGCTTCCGTTTTCGGCAAAGCGCCGTCTCGCTCGAGGTCGCCGTCAGCGCGAGCCTGCTCATCGTCGGCGGACTCCTCGCAATGAGCTTCGTGCGTCTCAACGGGCTCGATCGGGGCTACGACGGAGCGCACGTCCTGACCGCCGAGCTCGGCCTGTCCGGCCCCCGCTACGGCTACGGCCGCATCGAAACGCGGCGGCGATTCCTCGACGCGCTCGTGGAGCGGCTCGAGGCGGCACCCGGCGTCGCCGCGGCCGGGCTGACCTCGACGCTGCCGCTGCGGGGAGACCATTTCGGCGCGCAGGCCGTCCCCGAGGGCATGACGCGCCAACCCGTGGACTGGCCGATGGTGCAATACCGTTTCGTGTCGCCGGACTTTTTCGAATCCATCGGCGCGCCGATTCTCGAAGGGCGATCGCTGTCCGCACTGGACGAGCCGCGCGACGTCGCCGTCGTCTCGGCCCGGCTCGCGAAGCTCCTGGCACCCGAAGGCAGCGCGATCGGCCGCCGTTTTCATCCCGGAGGTCCGGAGCACACCTTCGAAGTCGTCGGCGTGGTGCCGGACGTCCATACCTCGAATCTCGCGGACGAATCCGACCCCATCGCCTACGTCCCGCTGCTGTGGGGAGACTTCTCCTTCCAGGCGCCCCCTACGCCCGCGATCTCGATACGCACTTCGGGAGATCCCGCGGCGGCCGTGCCGTTGCTTCGCGCGACGGTTCGATCGCTCGATCCGGACGTTCCGATCTCGAACGTGCAGACGATGGAGCAGATCGACGGCGCCGCGCTCGCGGAACGGCGCTTTCAGCTCGTGCTCGTGGCGGCGTTCGGCGCCGCCTCGCTGCTCGTCGCGGCCCTCGGCGTCTACGGCGCGCTCGCCTACGCGGTTGCGAGCCGCACGCGCGAGCTCGCGATCCGGATGGCGCTCGGCGCGCCGGAGCGCAGCGTCCGGCGCATGGTCCTCAAGCAAGGCATGCGGCCCGTGCTCCTCGGCCTCGGGCTCGGCGTCGCGGGCGCGCTCGTCGTCGGACGGTTTCTTTCGACCCTGCTGTTCGGAGTCGCGCCGACCGATCCGGCGACGTTAATGGCCGTCGCGGCCGTCACGCTCGTCGCGGCGCTGCTCGCGGCGTGGCTGCCCGCCCGCCGCGCCGCCCGGGCGCCCGTGCTGGAGGCGCTTCGATACGAGTAGCTTCTCGCACGCGTGCATCGCTCGCCGTGGCCGCCGGCGGGCCCGATAGAGCCCGCAGAGATTACAACGACTTATGCCGCTTATCTCGAGTCAAGCATAATGCGACGCTTCCGCGGAAGCGCGAGCTGCCCGGCCCCGACGACGCGAGCCGCTACTCGGACTGAGCCGGCGGCCTACACGGACCGATACAAGCAGCGCCTTATCTTCCAGCCTCCGTCCAGTTTCGCGTACTCGTTCTCGAGCACGCCCCGCCCGGAGCGCCGCACCACGCCGCCCCCCTGCTCCCGGGCCATATCGACGAGCGGGCAGCGAGGCTCGATCGGCGCTTCGAGCTCGACGGCGCAATGAATGCGCGCCGTCGCGCTCTTGCCGTCCGGCGCGACGTCGATGACGTCGTGCTCGCCGAAGTGCTCGGAGGACACGCTGCGCAGCTCGCTGCCGGCTTCGAAGTCGCCCGCGAGATCGACGAAGAGCGCGGCCTGGGACGCAGCCCGATCCACGAACAGCGCGGCGAGCGCTTCATGGTCGCCGGAGATCACGTGCCTGGCATAGGCCTGGTTCAGCCGGCGAATCGCGTCGACGTCCTCGAGCAATGCGAGCCGCACCGTCGAGTCCGGGCCGACCTCGCTGCGCACAGCGGAGGCCTTCGCGCCGCTCGCCGCGAACGCGAGCGGCGCCGAGAGCGCGGCGCCGGCCTTCCAGAAAAACGAACGCCGCGTCGACACAGGCTTCGTGCTCATCGCGCCACCTCAGACGGCCGCCTTCGGCCCGTAGAACCTCATGAGATCGAATCGGCCCGCGTTGCGTGCGATCGCGCCGATGGAGCTCAAGCGCAGGCCGTCCGTTCCGCAGTGATAGCCGACGCCGCAGTCGTGCATCGTCTTCGTGTTGATGAGCAGCGTGCCGAGCGTGCCGTTGCAGGCCTCCTCGAGCCAGTTGAAGAGATAAAGCCCGTCGCGGATCTTCACGTATTGCGCGGGGCCGCTCCACGCCAAGCCGCCCGCCCCGCTCTCGAGGAAGATGACCCACGAGAACGAGTACGGCGTCGTGTAGACGTGCATCGACGTGAGCCCCGGCGAGTATTCCCAGGTCAGCGCGTGGCCGACGAGGTCGTACGTGAACCGATGACGCAAGTACTTCGGCGGCGTGAGGCCGGCCGTCTCGACGACGCCGAACCACGTCTTGCGCGAAGCTTCATTGGCCATGTAGGGCGTCCCCAGCGTGCCGTTCACGCAGCTCGTGAGCGCGTTGTCGAAGTCGACGACGACGGCGAAGCTGTCGTGACGCGGCGCCCCCGACAGCAGATGGCCGAACATGACGACGCCGGGCGCGGACTCCCAAGCCTCGTAGCGCTCCTCGTGCCAGCTTCCCTCGCCTTCGCGGCGCCAGCGCAGCTTGTGCGCGTCGTCGAACTCGTAGCTCACGGCGGGGCCCCCGTCGTCGTAGCGCAGGGTCAGCTCCTTGCCGACGAGGAGCTCGCTGACGGGCAGCTTGTTGCCGGCCATCGCGTTGCGCTCGGCGAAGACGGTCGTGCTCTTCGCGATCGCGGCTTCGACCTCGTCCTTCGACATGATCGGATTCGTCTTGAGCGGCCGATATACGGGGCGCGCGCCCTTCGTATTCGGCAGCGGCCGCGTCTGCGGAATCGTCGTGCCGTAATCGCCGAACTTCTCGAAGCGCGCGATCTGGCCGACCATCTCGCCGGTTCCGTTGAAGAGGTAGTACTCGAGCGCGTCGTCCGCGTCGAAGCCGAGCCGCATGCCGATCTGCTTCGCGCGGTTCACGTCGAGGACGTAGAGCGTCATCGTGCCGGAGAACTCGCATTCGACGCGCGAGTAGACGTACCGGTCGTCGTCGATGCGCACGTAGTCCGAGGGGCCGCAAAAGCCGAGCTCGCCGCCGAGCCGCGTGAGCTCGACGAAGTTCGAATACTCCGCCGTGTGGAACAGCTCGAGGGTCTCGGCGCCTGTGTCCTGCTTCCAGTAGAAGCCCTTGCCTTCCAAGCGATTCGTCAGCGTGTGCCTCGCTTGCGGCGGCTCCTGGCCGGGCCGCTCGAGATAGCCGTAGTGGATCTGGCGCTGCACCTCGCGCTTGTCGTCGTAGCCGTTGAACCAGAGCTCGAACACGGTCGCGAGGCGGGTGTTCGTGTCGGCGACGACCGCATACCCGCGCTGCGTGCCGGGCAGCAAGTGTGCGAGGAGCCCGACGTCCCCGAGCATGAGAGCGCCGTAGCCGGCGTCCACGGCGGCGCCGCCGTTCTCGGCGACGGAGAGCCTGTTCTTGCCGTTGAAGCGGTACTCGAGGACGAGGCCGCCGTCGGTCACGATCTTGACGGGCCGGCCGCCGGCGTGCTCGGACAAGTCCTCGAGCGGCGAGGCGCTCGTCGGACCGGTGCCGCCCACCGCCGCAAGCTTGTCGAGGATCTGCTGCTCCGTGAGCTTCGTATAGCGGATGCGATGCATCTGCTCTTTCGGATAACGGATTTGCACGGAAATCCCCCTCTGGTCGCGACGTTCAAATAGTACCGCCCGCGCAGCGCCCCCGCACACGGCTCGCGGCACCGCTCCGGAAACGGCGGAGACGGCGAAAACGGCCCGCAGGGCAGCAACGGTGGGCAGGGCTCCGCGAGCGTCGGGCACTTTACGAAGTTGAATGATTCCACGCGCCCATCGAGGATGGGCGCATGAGCACGCCCCTACCGCGCGGCGACGTGCGCCGGCGCGAGGGCCGGCGCCCTTCGCTCCATTGGATCTCCTGGCTGCTCGGCGTCGCCATGCTCGCCGCGGTCGTCGTCGTGGCGCTTCACTTCTCGGAAGAGCGGCAGCTGCTCGCCATCGTCGAGCGGGCGGAGCCCTGGTGGCTCGGCGCCGCGGTTCTGCTCCAGGCGGCGACCTATCTCGCGCAAGGAGAGATCTGGCGCCTCGTGCCGCGCGCCGCGCGCGTGGCCCTGCCCGTTTGGGAGGCGTTCAAGCTGAGTCTCGCGAAGCTCTTCATCGATCAGGCCCTGCCCTCGGGCGGAATCAGCGGCACCGTCGTCGTCGCGAAGGCCCTCGAGCAGCGCGGCATCGCGCTGCCGATCGTCATGGCCTCCGTGGTCGTGGACAACGTGTCTTTCTACGGCGCGTACGTTCTCGCGCTGCTGCTCGCGCTGCTCATCGCGGCGCTGGCTGGTCACGCGAGCGTCGGGATCGTCCTGACCGCCCTCGCGTTCGCAGGGGTCAGCGCCGCCCTGACGGCGGCGGCGCTTTCTCTATCCGGCCACGGCGACGCCGCGCCGCGTTGGCTCAAGCACATCCCGCTGGTCAGAAGCGGCCTCGAGCTGCTGGGCGAGGCGGAACCCACGCTCGCCCGGAGCCCGCGGTTGATCCTCGTGAGCGGCGTGCTCCAGCTCGCGATCCTGCTGCTCGATGCGGCCACGGTTTGGGTCTTGATCCTTTCGCTCGGCGAGCTCGCGTCGCCGACGGGCGTCTTCGCGAGCTTCATGATCTCGACGCTGCTGCGCACGGTCGGCTTCGCGCCCGGCGGGCTCGGAGTCTTCGAGGCGGCGTCGGTCGTGACCCTGAAGCTCGCCGGAGTGCCGGTGCCCGTCGCGCTCGGCGCGACGCTCATGTTTCGCGGGCTCAGCTTTTGGCTGCCGATGGTGCCGGGCCTCTTCTTCTCGCGTGAGGCGCGAGGCGCGTGAGCGCGGGACCTAGGCAGCCAGCCTCAAACCTGCCAACATTGCGCGCATCCAGGGGGCTCTTGGGGAACTCCGTGCCGAGACGAAACGCAGCGGCGGCCATCGCCGCGGCCTGCCTCGCAGCATTCGCATCGGGCGCGGCGACGCGATCGGCCGCCCAGCCCAGCGCGAGCGAAGAGAGTCAATCCTTGCTCACGATCGATCACTACGTTGCGCACCGTTCGTCGGTGCCCTCGATCGCGGGTCAAACGGTCGAGATCTACGTGCGCGAGCGCGTGAAACCCGCGACGGTGCTGCGCGGGGGACCGGGCGCGGGCCGCGTCGTGCTCTTCGTGCACGGCGCCGGGACGCCGGCCGAGGTCGCGTTCGACGTGCCCTACGCGGATTACAGCTGGATGGGCTACCTCGCCTCGGCGGGCTTCGACGTGTTCTCGATGGACATGACCGGGTACGGGCGGTCGACTCGCCCGAGCGCGATGAACGACGTCTGCAACCTGAGCGCCGAGCAGCAAGCCGCGCTCGGCCGGGAAGCGTGCAAGCCGACGTACGAGCAGCAGCTCACGACGATCGCCTCGGACTGGGACGATATCGACGCCGTCGTCGGATACGTCCTTCGTCTTCGCGGCGTCGAGCGCGTGAGCCTCGTCGGCTGGTCGCTCGGCGGGCCGCGGGCGGGCGGCTACGCGGCGCACCATCCGGACCGCGTCGATAAGCTCGTCCTGCTCGCGCCCGCCTACAACCGCTCGATGAACGCCGAGGCCCCGACGCCGAGCCCCGCACCGGGAGCCGCCTTCAACAAGCAGTCGCAGGCGGACTTCACGGCGAACTGGGACCGGCAGGTCGGCTGCCCGGATCAATACGAGCCGGCCGCGAGCGACGCGATCTGGAGCGCGATGCTCGCGTCCGATCCCGTCGGCGCGACATGGGGGCCGGGCGTCCGGCGCGCGCCGAACACGACCGTCTGGGGCTGGAACCAAGCCGTCGTCGCGCAGTCCCGCACGCCGACCTTGATGGTGACGGGCGTGCACGACAAGCAGGTGCCGCCCGCGCGCGTGCACGAGCTCTACGAGGATCTCGGCGCCGAGCAGAAGGTGCTCGTCGATCTCGGCTGCTCGTCGCACAACGCGATGTGGGAACGCAATCATCTCGTTCTGTTTCGCGCGTCGCTCGAGTGGCTCACGTCCGGCACGGTCGAGGGCATGCAGAGCGGCGCGCTGAAGCTCAACTACTAGCGCAGCTCGGCGATCAGCTCAGCTCCGCGACGAGCCCAGCTCCGCGACAGGAGGGACGAGCCGAAAGACATGATTTGCATGCGCCCGAAAGCGAGCCTGCATCGGCTTCGATGTCCTAGTACACTTCGCATCGCCAAAGTATGGGATGGACCCCGCGCCTCGAGTGCGGCCCCGAGGGGAGTTCCGGATGAGCAAATCGGCTGAGGCGAAAGAACAAGCGGCGCTCGAGATTCGATTCGGTCCCGTCGATCTCGCGCAGGTTCGACTCCGCACCACGGATCCGGGCGCCATCCTCGACGACCTGACGGGACGCGTCGCGACGGCGCCCCGGTTCTTCGAGCGCGCGGCCGTGTGCTTGGACCTGAGTCAGCTCCCTGAGGAGCCGGAAGCCGAAGAGTGCCGCGCGGCCATCGCCGCGGTGCGGCGCGCGGGCATGCTGCCCGTCGCCCTCGTGCAAGACGCGGCTCACGCCGAGCTTTTGGCGCGCACGCTCGAGCTGCCGGTCGTCCCGCCCGTCCGGGCGCGCTCGCCGGCGCCGGCAGCGCCGCAACCCGCGCGGCCGGCGCCGCCCGCAGAGGACCGCCGCGCGCTCATGCATCATCAGCACGTGCGCTCGGGCCAGCGCCTCTTCGCGCGCGACCGCGATCTGATCGTCACGGCGAACGTCGCGGCCGGCGCCGAGATCATGGCTGACGGCTGCGTGCACGTATACGGCTCGCTGCGCGGGCGCGCCATCGCGGGCGTGCACGGCGACACCGCGGCGCGCGTGTTCTGCCAGGAATTCCGCGCCGAGCTCGTCTCTATCGCCGGCGTTTTCCGGGTTTTCGAGACCTTGCCGGCGGAGCTGGCGGGTCATCCCGTGCAGGCATGGCTCGACGGCGAGGACCTCAAGTTCGCTCGCATCGGCGCTTGACGGCGCCTGTTCGTTCATCTTTCAGGAGAACCGTGCTTTGACCGAGATCATCGTTGTGACCTCCGGCAAGGGAGGCGTCGGCAAAACGACGACGTCCGCGAGCATCGCGTGCGGACTCGCTGCGAGCGGCAAGCGTGTAGCCGTGCTCGATTTCGACATCGGTCTGCGCAACCTCGACCTCATCATGGGCTGCGAGCGCCGGGTCGTATACGACTTCGTCAACGTCATCAACGGAGAGTGCACGCTCAAGCAAGCGCTGATCAAAGACAAGCGCCTCGACACGCTGTTCGTGCTCGCCGCGTCCCAGACGCGCGACAAGGACGCGCTCACGAGCGAAGGCGTGCGGCGAGTGCTCGACGACCTCGCGGCCGACGGCTTCGACTACATCATCTGCGACTCTCCGGCCGGCATCGAAAAAGGCGCGCACCTCGCCATGTATTTCGCGGACCGGGCAATCGTCGTGGTCAACCCGGAAGTCTCGTCGGTCCGGGACTCGGACCGCATCCTGGGCCTGCTGGCGAGCAAGACGCGCCGGGCCGAGGAAGGCAACGGCGGCGTCAAGGAGCATCTGCTGCTGACGCGCTACAGCCCGAGACGCGTCGCGACCGGGGAAATGATGAGCGTCGGGGACGTCAAGGAGATCCTCGGCATCGAGATCTTAGGCGTGATCCCCGAATCGCAGGACGTGCTCAGCGCCTCGAACGCGGGCACGCCCGTCATCCTCAACGAGCAGAGCGTCGTCGCGGGAGCCTACAAGGACGCCGTCTCGCGCCTGCTCGGGGACAGCGTGCCGCTGCGTTTCGTCGATGAGCAAAAGAAAGGATTCTTCGCTCGCATACTCGGGAGTTGATATGGGGCTGCTACGACTGTTTCAGCGCAATCCCCCTTCCGCCCAGATCGCCAAGGAAAGGCTGCGCATCATCGTGTCTCAGGAGCGCACCGCGCGCAACGGACCGGACTACCTTCCGTTGCTGCGTCGCGAGCTGCTCGACGTGATCCACCGCTACGTGAACGTCGACCCGGAGGCCGTCCAGATCAACCTCGGCAGCGACAACGGGCACGAGGTGCTCGAGCTTTCGGTGGCGCTGCCGGAGAAGCAGGCCTCCTGACGAAAATGGATCAGGAGAAAAATGGGGTCGGAAATTGGGTCTGACCCCATTTTTTCGAAAATGGGGTCAGACCCCATTTTTTACGCGGTCGCGGCCTTCCCCGCTCCGGCGTTCACCGCTAGCAGGTCGGCGAACGCGTCCGGGTGGCACGGCTTGCTGAAGTAGAAGCCCTGCATTTGGTCGCAGCCGCGCTCGCGCAGGAAGGTGCGCTGCACCGCCGTCTCGACGCCCTCGGCGACGACCGTCACGCCGAGCGTCTTGCCGAGAGAGATGATCGCTTCGGTGATCGCGCTGTCCTCGGCGTTCGCCGGGATGTCGCGGATGAACGAGCGGTCCACCTTGAGCGTGTCGATCGGAAAGCGCTTGAGCTGGGACAGCGACGAGTAGCCCGTGCCGAAGTCGTCGATCGCGAGGCGCACGCCGAGGTTCTTGATCGCGGCGGCTTTCTCGGCCGCGCGCTCCACGTTGTGCATGATCATGCTTTCCGTGATCTCGAGCTCGAGCAGCTCCGGTGCCATACCCGTCTGCTCGAGCACGTCGCCGATGTCGCGCAGGAGCCGAGGATCCTTGAACTGACGCGGCGACAGGTTCACGCTCATTCGGATCGGTCTGAGCCCTTGCTTCTGCCACGCGACGTTCT
>DASTSM010000089.1:0-3252 GCA_035760685.1 Gammaproteobacteria bacterium
TCGCCCGGCATGCCCGAGATGCTGAGCCCGACCGGGGCGATCATCGGCCGCGGCCTCGGCGACAAGGTCGCGCTCATCACGGACGGGCGCTTCTCCGGCGGCAGCCACGGCTTCGTCGTCGGCCACGTCACACCCGAGGCCGCCGTCGGCGGCCCGATCGCGGCCGTTCGGGACGGCGATCCGATCTCGATCGACGCCGTCACGAAGACCATTACGCTCGAGGCGCCGAGCGAGGAGCTCGATCGGCGCCTGCGCGCGTGGACGCCGCCGCCCCCGAAGGCCGAGCGGGGCCTCCTGGCAAAGTACGCCCGCTTGGTCAGCTCCGCGTCCTCGGGCGCCGTGACCGATAACCCTTAACGCCACACTTTTAGCGTCACTTAGCGTCTGCCTCCGCTTTCCGCCGGGCGCCGCTTACCGACAACCTCAGAGTCGTCACTATGACCATGCAAACGCACGCGGCGCTCGGCGTCGACAACGCCGTGGAGACGCCGTTCGCCGATTCGCCCTGGGTCGTCATGAAGTTCGGCGGCCGAAGCGTCGCGACGGCTGAGAACTGGGCGCGCATCGCCGGCCTCATCCGCGCGCGGCTCGACGAAGGCGTGAAGCCCGTCGTCGTGCATTCGGCGCTCGTCGGCGTCTCGAACGCGCTCATCGACCTGCTCGATACGGCCGTCGCCGGCGAGCCGTTCGACGAGAAGCTCGGGCGCATCAAGAGCCAGCACACGTCGCTTGCGGCCGAGCTCGGCGTCGACGTCGGGATTCTCGACGGCGTGTTCGAGAAGCTCGACCAGATGATCGCCGGCGTGCGCCTCGTCGGCGAGGTGAGCCCGCGCGTGCACGCGCGCGTGCTCGCGACCGGCGAGCTCGCCGCGACCGAGCTCGGCGCGGCGTATCTGAAGCGCATCGGTCTCCCGGCCGTATGGCACGACGCGCGCCGGCTCCTGACGAGCTCGAGCGCGCGCGAGCAGAGCGAGCGGCAGCAGTTTCTGTCCGCGCGCTGCGACTTCAGCCCGAGCCAGGCGCTGCAGCAGCAGCTCGCGGCCGTCGACGGCTTCGTCGTGACGCAGGGCTTCATCGCGAGCAACGCGCAAGGACAGACCGTGCTGCTCGGCCGCGGCGGCTCGGACACCTCGGCGGCGTACCTCGCCGCGATGCTCGAGGCCCGCCGCCTCGAGAACTGGACCGACGTGCCGGGCTTCTTCAGCGCGGATCCGAAGGCCGTGCCGAACGCCCGCCTGATACGCAGCCTCCACTATCGGGAAGCGCAGGAGATCGCCTCGGCCGGCGGCGGCATCCTGCATCCGCGCAGCATCTCGCCCGCGCGCAGCCTCGGCATCCCTCTGTTCCTCAAGTGCACGGCGCACCCGGAGTGGGAAGGCACCGTCATCTCGAACGCGCCCGGCGACGACACGCCGCAGCTCAAGGCCATCTCGCAGCGCAGCGGCATCACGCTGATCTCGATGGAGTCGCTCGAGATGTGGCATCAGGTCGGGTTCCTCGCCGAGGCCTTCGGCGCGTTCCGGAGCCACGGCGTCTCGGTGGACCTCATCTCGACGTCCGAGAGCAACGTGACCGTCTCGGTCGACATCGGTCAGAACGCCGTCGACCAGAGCGTCATCGACGCGCTCGTCCGCGATCTCGAGAAGCTTTGCCGCGTCGTGGTTATCCGCGACTGCGCCGCGATCACGCTCGTCGGCCGCCGCATCCGCACGATCCTGCACGAGCTGACCTCCGTGCTCGAGCTCTTCGAGGAGTATCAGGTCCATCTCGTCACGCAGGCCGCGACCGACCTCAACATGACCTTCGTCGTGAGCTCGGAGAACGCTCACCGCATCGTGCAGCAGCTGCACGGTCTGCTCGTGTCGCGCTTCGAGGGCGGCGTCTTCGGCGCGACGTGGGAGCAGTTCCAGGGCAAGCTGCCGGCGCCGGCTCAGGCCGCCAAGCCCTGGTGGGTCGATCGCCGCGGCGAGCTGCTCGCGATCGCCGCGCGGCGCGGCTCGGCTTATGTGTATGAGCGGCGCAGCATCGAGGCCGCGATCGACTCGCTCAAGGCGCTGCCGTCCGTCGACGCCGTGCTCTTCGCCATGAAGGCCAACTCGCACCCCGACGTGCTCCGCATCGTGCACGAGCGCGGCCTCTGGTTCGAGTGCGTCTCGCCCGGCGAGATCTCGCGCGTGCTCGGGCTCTTTCCGCAGCTCGACCGCAAGCACATCCTGTTCACGCCGAACTTCGCGCCGCGCAAGGAGTACGAGTGGGGCGTCGAGCAGGGCGTTTGGCTCACGCTCGACAACCTGTATCCGCTACAGGCGTGGGGCGATCTCTTCCGTGGCCGCGAGCTCTTCATCCGCATCGACACGGGGCGGGGCAGGGGCCACCACGAGCACGTGCGGACGGCCGGCGCGCACTCGAAGTTCGGCGTGCCGCTCTTCGAGGTGCCCGAGCTCGCGCGGCTCGCCCGCAAGGCCAAGGCGCGAGTGGTCGGCCTGCACGCGCACACGGGCAGCGGGATCCTCACGGCCGACTCGTGGCGCGACACGGGTCAGCACCTCGTCGGCCTGCTCGAGCACTTCCCCGAGGTGCGGTATCTCGATCTCGGCGGCGGCCTCGGCGTGCCCGAGAAGCCCGGACAGCGCCCGCTCGACATGGAAGCGTTCGGCGAGGCGATCGAGGAGATCAAGCGCGCGTGCGGAGACCGCGAGATCTGGCTCGAGCCCGGCCGCTACGTCGTCGCGCAGGCCGGCGTGCTCGTCGCGCAGGTCACGCAAACGAAGGGCAAGGGCGAAGTGCAGTACGTCGGCGTGACGACGGGCATGAACAGCCTGATCCGGCCCGCGCTCTACGGCGCCTACCACGAGATCACGAACCTTACGCGGCTCGGCGAGGCGGCGACCGAGGTCGTGACGGTCGTCGGTCCGATCTGCGAGACGGGCGACCGGCTGGGCTCCGATCGCCTGCTGCCCGTGACGCGCGAAGGCGACGTGCTGCTGATCTCGAACGCGGGCGCGTACGGGTACGTCATGAGCTCGCACTACAACTTGCGCGAGCCGGCCGAGGAGGTCGTGATCTGATTCGGTGCGCGAGCGAGACGTCGCGCTGCGCGAGGTTCCCGGCGAGATCGCAGCAGCAAAGCGACCTCGAACTCGGGGCCCGCGTAGTGCAGGGTCTTCTGCACGCCGCCTTCCGTGATCACCTTGACGTAGCGGCTGCGGTCCGCCCCATACTGAAACGCCACCGTATCCCCGCTCGCATGCT
>DASTSM010000090.1:0-19655 GCA_035760685.1 Gammaproteobacteria bacterium
GAACGGGCGGGGGCGGCGCACGGCGAAGATGCACGACTGCTCGCCGGATTCGCTCGCGACTTGCGGGGTGCGGAGCCGCTCGAGACCCGCCGCGCGCTCGCGCTCTCGGAGGCGCTCGCGGAGGCGATGCGGCGGCATGACGGCCGGCGCTTCGAGACCTCGCGCGAGCCTGCGCTCGAGGTCGTCGTCGACCGCAAGCGGGCGCGCTTCTCGGCGTGGTACGAGCTCTTTCCCCGGTCGCTCGCCGACGGAGCGGGACTGGATGCCGATGCGCTCTCGCACGGCACGTTCAAGACGGCGGCGGCGCGGCTCGCTTACGTCGCCGAGATGGGCTTCGACGTGCTCTACCTCCCGCCGATTCATCCGATCGGGCGAACGCACCGCAAGGGCCGGAACAATGCCTTGACGCCGGGACCCGACGACCCGGGCTCGCCGTGGGCGATCGGTGCCGAGGAGGGCGGGCACAAGTCGGTGCATCCCGCGCTCGGGACCCTCGAGGACTTTCGCGCGCTCTGCGCCGAGGCGGAGCGGCACGGCATCGAGGTCGCGCTCGACGTCGCGCTCCAGTGCTCGCCGGATCATCCCTACGTGCGCGAGCATCCCGAGTGGTTCCAGCATCGTCCGGACGGCACGATTCAATACGCGGAGAATCCGCCGAAGAAGTACGAGGACATCTATCCGTTCGATTTCGAGTGCCAAGACTTTCGTGCGCTCTGGGCGGAGCTCAAGAGCATCTTCGACTTCTGGATCGGGCAGGGCGTGAAGATCTTTCGCGTGGACAATCCTCACACGAAGCCGTTCGAGCTCTGGCGCTGGCTCATCGCCGAGATCAAAAGCGCGCATCCCGAGGTCGTCTTCCTCGCGGAGGCGTTCACGCGGCCCCGCGTCATGCAGCGTCTCGCGAAGGTCGGCTTCACTCAGTCCTACACGTACTTCACGTGGCGCAACACGAAGCACGAGGTTTCCGAGTATCTCGAGGAGCTGCGGGCCGTTCGCGAATACTTCAGGCCGAATTTATGGCCGAACACGCCCGATATCCTGCACGAGTACCTGCAGTTCGGCGGCCGGCCGGCGTTCATGTGCCGAGCGGTGCTCGCAGCGACGCTCGCGGCGAGCTGGGGCATCTACGGTCCCGCCTTCGAGCTGCTCGAGGCCGCGCCGCGCGAGCCGGGCTCCGAGGAGTATCTCGACTCCGAGAAGTACGAGGTCCGGCGCTGGCGTCTCGACGACCCGGTGAGCCTGCGCGGCTTCATCGCGCGGCTCAACCGCGTGCGGCGCGAGAACAGCGCGCTGCAGAGCGACGCGACGCTCGAGCTTCAGCGCGCGGACAACGACAACGTCATCGCGTACACGAAGACGTCGGAGGATCTCGCGGACATCGTGCTCGTCGTGGTGAATCTCGATCCTCATCACGCGCAAAGCGCGTTCGTCGAGATTCCGCTCGAGCGCTTCGGCATCCCGGCGGAGCGTCCGTATCAGGTGCACGACCTCCTCTCCGGCGCCCGCTACCTCTGGCATGGCCCGCGCAATTACGTCGCGCTCGATCCGGAGCGCTCGCCCGCGCACGTCTTCCGCCTGCGGAGGCACCTGCGCACGGAGCGCGACTTCGACTACTTCCTCTGAAACATGGGGTCAGAGCCGATTTTTTCGCCCGCCGATGCGATCGACTTCGCCGACGACCCGCTCTGGTACAAGGACGCGGTCATCTACGAGGTGCACGTCAAGTCGTTCTTCGATCACAACGACGACGGACTCGGCGACTTTCCGGGTCTCACGGCGAAGCTCGACTACATTCAGCGCCTCGGCGTCAACACGATCTGGCTCCTGCCGTTCTATCCGTCGCCGATGCGGGACGACGGCTACGACATCGCGGACTACCGCAACATCAACCCGGTCTACGGGACCTTGCGCGATTTCCGCACCTTCGTGCGCGAGGCGCACGGGCGCGGGCTCAAGATCATCACCGAGCTCGTCATCAACCACACCTCCGACCAGCACCCGTGGTTCAAGGCGGCGCGCGCCGCGCCGCGCGGCTCCGCGAAGCGCGACTTCTACGTGTGGAGCGACACGGACGATAAGTTCAGCGAGACCCGCATCATCTTCACGGACACCGAGGCGTCTAACTGGACCTGGGATCCGGTCGCGAAGCAATACTACTGGCATCGCTTTTTCTCTCATCAGCCCGATCTGAATCACAACAACCCGCAGGTCGTGAAGGCCGTGATTCGGGTCATGAAGTTCTGGCTGGACCTCGGCGTCGACGGGTTCCGGCTCGACGCCATCCCGTACCTCTGCGTGCGCGAGGGGACGGACAACGAGAACCTTCCCGAGACGCATGCGGTCATCAAGCAGATCCGCGCGGCCGTCGATCGCGGCTATGCGAACCGCATGCTCCTCGCGGAGGCGAATCAGTGGCCCGAGGACGTCGCCGAGTACTTCGGGGGCGGCGACGAATGCCACATGGCGTATCACTTTCCGCTCATGCCGCGCATGTACATGGCGATTGCGCAGGAGGACCGCTATCCGATCGTCGAGATCTTGCAGCAGACGCCCGAGATTCCGGAAACCTGCCAGTGGGCGATCTTCCTGCGCAACCACGACGAGCTCACGCTCGAGATGGTGACGGACCGCGAGCGCGACTACATGTACAGCACCTACGCGACCGATCCGCGCATGCGCGTCAACGTCGGAATAAGGCGGCGGCTCGCCCCGCTCATGGACAACGACCGCGCGAAGATCGAGCTCATGAACAGCCTTCTCTTCTCGATGCCGGGCTCGCCGATCGTCTACTACGGCGACGAGCTCGGCATGGGCGACAACATCTTTCTCGGCGACCGAAACGGTGTCCGCACGCCGATGCAGTGGAGCCCGGACCGCAACGCGGGCTTCTCGCGCGCGGATCCGCAGCGCCTCTTCTTGCCCCCGATCATGGATCCCGTCTACGGCTACGAGGCCGTCAACGTCGAGGCGCAATCGCGCGAGAGCGCGTCGCTCCTCAACTGGACGCGGCGGATCCTCGCCGTGCGCAGCGCCCACAAGGCCTTCGGCCGCGGCACGCTCGAGCTCCTGCGGCCCGGGAACAGAAAGATCATCGCGTACATCCGCCGCTACGGCGACGAGGTCCTGCTCTGCGTCGCGAATTTGAAGCGCTATCCGCAGGCCGTCGAGCTCGATCTCTCGCCCTATAGAGGGCTCGTGCCCGTCGAGCTCATGGGCCGCTCCGCGTTTCCGCCGATCGGCGAGCTGCCGTATCTGCTCACGCTCGCCGGGCACGGCTTCTATTGGTTCGAGCTCACATCGGCCGCGAAGGCGCCGAGCTGGCACGAGGAATTTCTCTCGGCCGAGCCGCCGCCCTGGCTCGTGCTCTTCGACTCGCTCGCGAGCTTCACGGCCCGCGGCACGGCGGAGCGGCGCTCGCTCGCGGATCGGCTCGTGCAGCAGTTCGAAGGCGAGGTGTTGCCCGCGTATCTTCGCCAGCAGCGCTGGTTCGCGGCCAAGGACGACACGATCGTGTCGACGTCGCTCAGCGAGCGCTGCGAATGGAAGAGCGCGCGCGGCGATTGGCTCCTGACGATGGCGCGAGTCGAGCTCGCGAGCGGAGCGAAGCAGCGGTACTTCCTGCCGCTCGCCGTCGACTGGCATGCGGAACGCATCGGACCCGCCGCGGCGTCGGCGCTCGCGCGCGTGCGGCAGCGCTCCCAAACCGGACTCTTGTTCGACGCGTTCGCGGAAGAGACCTTCTGCCGCGACCTCGTCGACCGCATACGCAACGAGCTCCCGATTTCGTGCGCGTTCGGCCGTATCGAGTTTCGCCGGACCGCCGCGCTCGAAGGCCTTCTCGGCGCCGATCTCGACGCGCTGTCCGTGCGCCGGCCGTCGACGGAAGGCACGAACTCGGCCTTCCTGCTCGGCGACAGCCTGTTCCTCAAGGCCTATCGAAGGGTCAGAGACGGCATAAATCCGGAGTGGGAGATGGGACGCTTTCTGACCGACGTCTCGCCCTGCAGGGCGACGGTCCCTACTGCTGGAACGGCCGAGTACGTCGCGCCGGACGGCGAGCGTGCGACGCTCGCGCTGCTCCAGGCCTCGGTCAAGAACCAGGGCGACGCCTGGTCGTTCACCTTGCGCTATCTCGAGCGCACCCTGGAGGTCGCGCTGACGCGCTCCGAGCCGATGCCGGCCGTCGAGGTCAGCCACATGGAGTACCTCGTGCTCATGCGCACGCTTGCGGCGCGCACGGCCGAGCTCCATCGCGCGCTCGCCGTCACGACGGGCGACCCGGCGTTCGATCCCGAGCCCTTCGGCGAGGCGCGCGTCGCCGAGTGGCGCGATCGCCTCCACGCGGAGATCGACGAGACGCTCCGCCTGCTCGCCAAGCATCGGGACGGCCCGAGCGGGGCGGGCGGCGACTTCGAGACGGAAGCGGCGCCCGAGCGCATGGAGCGCATCGGCAGCGCATTGCACGAGCGCGTCGACTCGCTATGCGGGCGGCCCGTCCGGGCGCTCGCGACGCGCTTTCACGGCGACTACCACCTCGGACAGGTCCTGATCTGCGGAGCCGATTTCATCATAGTCGATCTCGAGGGCGAGCCCGGCAGGCCGTTCGACGAGCGGCGCCGCAAGACGACGGCGCTCAAGGACGTCGCGGGCATGCTGCGCTCCTTCGACTACGCGAAGCGCGCGGCGGCGAGGGCGCTGGCCGCCGAAGCGCTGACCGACGCGACCGAGGTGGATGCGTTGCTGCGCCGCTGGCGCGACGAGACGCGGGCGGGATTTCTCGCCGCGTACCGCGACGCGATGCAGGGATGCCCCGCGTATCCGGAGGACCCCGACGACGCGGAGAGGCTCATCGAGCTCGCAGAGATCGAGAAGCTGCTCTACGAGCTCCGCTACGAGCTCAAGAACCGGCCCGATTGGCTAAGTCTGCCGTGGCGGGATCTCACGGAGAGGCTCGGCGAGCGAGCATCTTGACGACCTAGCGAGCATCTTGACGACCTAGCGAGCCTCGAAAGCGACCGGCGCGAGCGCCGAGCGGGCCGCAGGAAAGCGCCGCGATCGGCTGTTCGTCTATGATCCGCATCTCGCTGTGCTCCATGACGGACGGAGCCGCGGTAACGAAGTGGCCCGCACGAACGGGCGAAGGACCGAAGCAGTGAAGAGAATCGGATTTCTATCGTTCGGGCACTGGACGCCCTCGCCGCACTCGCAGGTTCGAACCGGCGCAGACGCGCTGCTCCAGTCGATCGAGCTCGCGGTCGCGGCGGAGGAGCTCGGTGCCGACGGCGCTTATTTCCGCGTGCATCATTTCGCGCGCCAGCTCGGGTCGCCGTTCCCCCTGCTCGCCGCGGTCGGCGCGCGCACGCGCAAGATCGAAATCGGCACGGCGGTCATCGACATGCGCTACGAGAACCCGCTCTACATGGCGGAAGACGCGGGCGCCGCCGACCTCATCGCGGGAGGCCGGCTCCAGCTCGGCATCAGCCGCGGCTCTCCGGAGCAGGTCATCGAAGGGTATCGCTACTTCGGTTACGCGCCGCAGGAAGGGCAAACGGATGCGGACATGGCGCGTCGCCACGCCGAGGTGTTTCTCGAGGTGATCAAGGGCGAAGGGTTCGCGCAACCGAACCCGCGGCCGATGTTCCCGAATCCCCCCGGCCTGCTGCGCGTCGAGCCGTATTCGGAAGGGCTGCGCGAGCGGATCTGGTGGGGCTCGAGCTCGAACGCCACATCCGAATGGGCCGCGCAGCTCGGCCTCAATCTGCAGAGCTCGACGCTCAAAACCGACGAAACGGGCGAGCCGCTGCACGTCCAGCAGCGCAAGCAAATCGAAGCCTACCGGGAGGCATGGAAGAAGGCGGGGCACCGGCGCGAGCCGCGCATCTCCGTGAGCCGCAGCATCTTCGCGCTCGTCGACGACCGCGACCGCGCCTACTTCGGCGGCGAGCGGAACGATCAGGATCAGATCGGCTACATCGACGCGAGCACCCGCGCGATCTTCGGCCGCTCGTACGCGGCCGAGCCCGACGTGCTCGTGAAACAGCTCGCCGCGGACGAGGCCATCGCGGCCGCCGATACGCTCCTGCTCACCGTGCCGAACCAGCTCGGCGTCGAGTACAACGCCCACGTGATCGAGAGCATCCTCAAGTACGTCGCGCCGGAGCTCGGCTGGCGCTGAGGCGTTACGGTTCTGCCGCGTGCATTGCCGACCGGATCCAATCGCGATGCTTTTGCGTCTTCCGCCGACACAGTGGCCGAGACCGTTGTGGAACGGTACGATCGCTGTGCTCCTTCTAGCTTTAAAGAAGGGGAATAATCAACAACGGGGAACAACCGAGGAAGGGGGATGACATGAGATTGCGAACGGCGTCGCTCGGCGGGGCCTTGGCTCTGGCCTTCGGTCTGGGGTTTCACGGCCCGGCCCGCGCGCAGCCGCCCGCGACGCGGTCCGTGCTGCTGCCGAAGGCCGGCGCGCCGCTGACGCTCCGGGCCGGACGGCAGCAGATTCGCGTCGTGCTCGTCGCCGACGGGCTCGTCGCGCCGTGGGACATCGTGTTCATCCCGGGTACCTCGGACCTGCTCGTCACCGAGAGCAACGGTAAGCTGCGCATGACCCGGGGCGGCAAGCTGCTGCCCGACGTCCTCTGGACGGCGCCGTCCCCGCCCGGCAACGACGTCCTGCACGGCGTCGTCGTGCACCCCGACTTCGCGACGAACAGGCTCGTGTACGTCTCCTACCTCAAAGGCGACGAGAAGAGCCAGACGCTCGCGATCTCGCGCGGCCGGCTGGAAGGCACGAAGCTCGTCGACGTGCAAGAGATCTTCCTCGCCGATGCCTGGGAAAATACGCACGCGGCCTTCACGGGCCGCATGGAGTTCGGGCCCGACAAGACGCTCTACGTCAGCGTCGGCGACCGCGACCGGCTCTGCTGCGGGCCGAAGGACGACAACAGCATTCGCATGCGGGCCCAGAGCTTGAGCGACGACGTGGGCAAGATTCTGCGGCTCAAGGACGACGGCACCGTGCCCGCGGACAACCCCTTCGTGGGCCGCGCGGGCGCCAAGCCCGAGATCTTCACGTATGGCCATCGCAACAGCTATGGGCTCAGGTTTCATCCCGTGACCGGCGAGCTCTGGCAGATGGAGATCGGCCCGCAGGGGGGCGACGAGATCAACGTCCTGAAGGCGGGCGCCAACTACGGCTGGCCGCTGGTCTCCATGGGCACCAACTACTCGGGCACGTTCGTTTCCGACCAGCCGTGGTACCGCGAGGGCATGGAGAATCCCCGCATTTTTTGGACGCCGCAGATCAGTCCGGCCGCGATGGCGTTCTACACGGGCGACAAGTTTCCCGACTGGAAGAACGATCTCATCATCGGAGCGCTGAGCGGCCAGCACGTGGAGCTGATTCCCTTCAACGAGCAGGGCCTGCCCGGGCGGCGGCAGGAGTTCTTGAGCGAGATGGGCGTGCGCTTCCGCGACGTCGAGATCGGGCCGGACGGCTACGTCTATTTCTCGACGGAGCTTCGCTACGGCAGCTCGCAGCCGGACGGGACGGTCATTCGCCTCGAGCCGGCCGAGCCGACCGAGCCGGCCCGGGCGGCCCGGGCGGCCCAGTAGGGTGCACTAGCATGCGTATCCCGATGCTCTCCTTTAGGCAGACGGTCGGCGGGGCGCTCCGCGCGCCCGCCGCCGCGGCGCTTCTCCGGCGGGTCGCCGCGACGTTTCTCGCGCTCGTCGCCGCCGCACCCGTAGCCGTCTTTGCGCAGACGATCACCGCCCAGGGCCCCGTCGTCTACGGGCATCACCACTTCAACACGACGGACATGGCGGCGCAGAAGCGCTTTTACGTCGATACGCTCGGCGGCAAGCTTGCGAAGATCGGCAAGAACGACTTGGAGGTCATCGAATTCCCGAACGTGTTCCTGTTCTTCCGCCCGATGCAACAGCCGACGGGCGGCACGATCGGCAGCACCGTGAACCATATCGGCTTCTCGGTTCGCGACCTCCCGCCCGTCGTGGCGATGATCAAAGCCAACGGCTTCAAGATGATCACGAGCGACTCGGTGGCGGCGACCGTCAAGGTCACCGACGACATCGCCGCCGTGAGCCCCACGACGAACATCGCGTTCGTGCTCGGACCCGACGACGTGAAGGTCGAGCTCGTCGAGGTCAAGACGCAGCGGGCGCCGATTCAGCTGCATCACGTGCACTTTTTCGGCGAGCACCCGGCCGAGATGCAGGCCTGGTACGCGAAGACGTTCGGCGCCGCAGCCCAGCCCCAAGCGCCCGGCCAGGCGTTCGTGACGGCGCAGCTCCCGGGCGTGACCTTGAGCTTCTCGCCGTCGGAGTCGCCGACCGTGGGCACGCAAGGCCGTGCGCTCGACCACATCGGCTTCGAGGTGAAGAACCTCGAGGCGTTCACGAAGAAGCTCGAGGCCGACGGGATTCCGCTGACGGTATCCTATCGCCCGGTGCCCGCGCTCGGCATCTCGATTGCGTTCATCAAGGACCCGTGGGGCACCAACATCGAGCTGACCGAGGGGCTCGCCGGCATCGACTGACACTGCCGGCTTCCGGGGGCGATCTGCACGACGCCTCGCTGACGTTTGGCCGCGCGTCTTCTCGGGAAATCCTAATTCGTTGCTTGCGCGCTAGCGCTGGTGCCGCACCAGCCTGCGCTCTCCATGCCGTAATCGACGATTTTTAGGGCGTCCAGTTGCCGAACACATAGCGCAGGCCCCGCGAGACTTCCGCCGGCCACGCTGACATATGCGTCTCATCCGGCAGATTGTGACAAAGCACGTTCAGACCCCGAAAGTTGCACGATTGCAAGCGGCTCGCAAACTCCGGTGTGACCTCGGCCATGCGCGGCCATCCCTGAAGTTCGTAAAAGGCAACCAGCCGGTCCGCTAGGAATTTGGATCTGCCTCCTCGTTTGGACAGGTCATGCATCAGCCGTTTTGTCTCTTCGACGGTCTCTAGGCCACCTGCAGTCACAAACACACGCGCCCGGAGTTCGCTCCGCGCCGCCTCGCAATGCGCCACCCATTCCCATATCTTCTCGCCCTGCCACCACAATGCGGGGCTGCAGAGCACGTACCGCTGAAAGGTGCGGGGTCGAGTCAGCAGTACCCAGCTCGCGAATAGTCCTCCGAATGAACTGCCGACGATGGTGCAGTCTGCGGGATCGACGGGATAACGCTGCTCGATGGCGGGTTTCAGCTCCTCCGCCAGAAACCTCAGGAACGCGGCGGCGCCGCCGAACGGATATCGCGGGTCCGATGGAAACAAAGCGCGATGCTCGCCTCCATCTGTGGGTGACAGATCCCGATTGCGCTTTGCTGTAATGCTGGGGAAGTCCGACGTGTCGTATCCGATCCCGATAATGAACGCTTGCGGCAATTCCCCTGTAAGCGTCATGCCCTTCTGAATGGCGTGAACGGAAGCGAATAATAGGTTTCCGTCGAGCACGTAAATCACCGGATAGGTCTTGCCGGCCTCCATCTCCGATGGATGTCCGACAAACACGCGAAACGTATCCGCCACATGAGCGGACCATACGTCGTGATACTCGGCACCCGGCAGACCGTTCATGCCGACCGCGCTGGCAAGTTCAATCATGACTACCCCGTCGCTCGCGACGACACTGGCGTGCTGGTGCACGGAAGGCGAAGCCTACCTGCCGGAGGCGAAGCCTACCTGCCGGAGGGCGGCGACAACAGTCTCGAAGCGTAGGACGGAGGCGCGTATAATCTATCCATCAGAGAAATTAGAAAAACAAACCAACTGTCGAGGCAGCTACGGAATCGGAGATCACGCCTCGGTTTACGCCCCGCCTACGCCCCCGGGGCCGGCTACGCCGCTCCCGCACCTGGTAACATTCCGCGATATTTGCGCCGAGCGAGTCCACGACCATGAAGCAACTGCGATGCCGCGACCTTGCGCCCGGAGACATTCTGCTCAAGGCGTCCGACGGATCGCTCGTGAGCCGGGCCATCCGCTTCGGGCAGAGCCTCGTCGGCCAGTCCAATTCGAGCCTCGTGCACGCCGGCCTCATGTTCGACAGCACCTACATGATCGAATCGCGCGGCATCGGGGTCACGGCGAGCGATCTTCGCGTCGGCAACTCGAGCTACGGCTACCTCGCGTTTCGCCCGCACAACTCGGTGCTGGGCAAGGGCGCGGGAACCTTCGCCAAGATCCTCTTCGACGTGCACGGGCGGCAAGGCAACCTGAGGTACACGGTCGCCGGCGCCGTCGGCTCGCTCGGCTCCGCGGCAGGGTCGCCCAAGACGCGGGCGGAGATGGATCGCACGATCGACGACATTCTTTCCGGCCGAAACCATCCCTACTTCTGCTCGCAGCTCGTCGTCATGGTGTATCAGTTCGTCGCGGAGCAGAACGGCATTCCCGCGCGGGCGGTGTTCCCATTCTCCGATCCGAAGGTGTCGCCGTCCGAGCTCGCGAGCCATCTCGCGAGAAGCGGCAATTTCGGGGAGCTCGGCTACCTGATGCCGCGCGAGCGATGACGGTCTTCGAATGGCTTTCCGAGCTCCGCGACGGCGCTCGTTCCGGACGCGTCCGGCTCTGCGGCGCTTAGTGCGCGACGCGGACGTTCGTCGTGACGCGCAGCTCGGGGAGCTCCTGCGGATCGAAGCGAGGTTTGGGACCGCCGCGCAGATAGGCGTCGAAGAACTCGAGAGTGACCGCGTTCACGACCGCCACCGCTCGCATCGGGGCGATAGGCCCGGCTGCGCCCAGCCACCTCATGAACGGCATGAGGAACGTCATGTCGCAAAAGTCCGGATGGCTTGCGCCGTCGACCAAGACCTCGTAGTAGTCGCTCGTGCTCGTCGCGAGCAAGGGCTCGTCGTATCGCAGATTGCCCGCGCGGACCATGCTCAAGAACGGCGTTTGCAGCGGTTCCCGTTGATGCTGCCCGAAGCGGCCGCCGTCGAGATTCACGCCCGCGCGGCAGCGCGGATCGATCTTACAGACATCGATGACCGTGGTGCCCCCGAGCGACATTCCGAGTAAGCCGACGCGGTCGGCGTCCACTTGCTCGAGGATCGCGGCTAATTCCCGCGGCGCCTTTGCGGGCATGGCGATAGCATCGAGCACCGAGCGGACATCGGCCGCTCGGATTCCCACTTGTTCATTCATCGCGTCGGCACGTTCCGCCGGCTCGGGCACCGCTTCCTGCCCCCCATCGGCGGCGGCGGCGCGCGAGGCACGCTCGTCGGGCTCCCGCGTGTCGTCCGCAGCGCCCTCCGCAAACGCTTCCTGGAATCTATCCGGGCTCGCATAGATCGGCTCTCCTCGCGCCGAAAGGGCACGCAGGGCCATCCGCGTATGGGTGACGCCGATGACGACATAGCCGTGGCTCGCGAGATGCTCCATCAGCAGCGTGTTCTGCTCGCCGGTGAGACCGAAACTGTGACTGAAGACGATCGCAGGGTAAGGAGCCTCGGCCGGCGACAGTGGAATGCCCTCGTGCGTATGCGTCTCGATCCCGCGTAGGTAGCCCGTAAAAAAGGTGATCGGATCGCGCGGTCCTCGGTACAGCTCTGCCCACAGAGTACGCACCGGCCGCGGGTGCGGCGCGTTGTCGATCGTTCCGGGATACCAGACCAGCAACGAGATCTCCCGCCGCTCGTCGGGCTCGCCGAAGTAAGCATCGTCTCGGGCTTCGTCGAGCAATGAAAACGACTCGAATCCTACGGCATGCGCACCATCGGGGGCCGGCAGCGTCACGATCGGCAAGGCAAGCGAGAGGCTTACCGCAAGCCCGAGCAACAGCGCGCCGAGTGCGATGCCGATCGAGCGAAGGGCGACGTGCGAGTACGTGCGCCTCAGGAGCAGAACCGAAAGGATCGCGAACAGCAGATAACCCGGTGTCATTTGCCACCGGATTTGACCCTGCGCCAACCCCGATACGAGCGCCGCGCCGGCAACCGCGAAGCAGGCGACGGCCGCTTTGCGATTCATCCGGCGCACGTTCTGCGTGACGAGCAGGCCGAACAACGCGAGGACAAGGAGCATCTCGGACGGGTACATGCTTTCTCCCGAGTTTGTCCGGCGTGACCGGGCAGCGACACACAGGTAGAATATACCGAGGGTATATACTGTAGGTATTAAATGCCGTCAAACATGAAGCGCCAGAAACCGGAATCGAAGCTGGCCCAGCGGCGAGCGCGAACGCGCCAGCGGCTTATCGAGGCCGCGCTTGAGCTTCTGCCGAAGCATAGCTTTCACACGCTGTCGCTCGATGCGATTGCCGAGCACGTCGGCATGACCAAAGGCGCGATCTACGGCCACTTCCCGAATAAGCACACCCTTATCATGGAAGCGCTTGGCACGCTGCCGGAGCTGCGGCCGGACCGCATCGCATGGCCGAAGGGGCGCACGGGCTCCCCCCGCGCACGATTGCGCAAGCTCGGCAAAGCGGTGGTCGCCACGCTCGAGAAGGCGAGCCCGCACGCGAGCGCAAGCATCGAGCTCGTGCTACACACTTTGACGGACGAGGAGGCCGGTCAGAGGAGGAGGGCGCTCGGGGCCGAGATGCGCGGCTCGATCGAGCAGCGGATCCTCGACCTATTCGCTCCGGACGAGCTGTCTATGCCGCCGCGGGCGCTGGCGCTGTTCGTTTCGCTCATGGTGCCGGGATTGATGTTCGCGCGCGCTTTCGAGGGCGATGCGATCGACGACGAGACGGTGCTCGCGATATTCGAGGGCCTCGCCGCAAAGTGAACGACGTCGCCGGCGCTTTTGGCGGACGCGCCAAACGGTGCCGTCTTCAAGGCTACGCGCGTTCCTTGCATTGCGCTCAAAGGCCCGATCAAGACCTCGCGTCTGCGCCACGCCCGTGCGGCTCTTTCGCCGATACCACGTAGTTCGCTCGATTCAGCCAGACGAAAGGCCGCGGGAAGGGTACGAACCGAACGTCGAGGCCGGCTTCGGCGAAGGCGGATCGGAGCTCGCTCTCGGTGTACCGTGCCGCGTGCCACGCCCATTCGATGAAGATCTTCGTCTCGAGCGACTTTCTCGTGATCATCGCCAAGATGCGGCCGCCCGGCGCCAAGCGCCCGCGCAACTGCGCGAGGGCGCTCGGCAGGTCCCGTTTCTCGAGATACTCGAGCATCGACGCCGAGAGAACCAGATCGTAGTCCTTCCACGATCTAGGCAGCGCATCGAGCTCGAGCACATCGGCTTGCGCGAGCCGCACTCGGGGGGTGCCGCGTGCCTCGAGCTCCGCTCGAAACCGGGACAGCATCGCCGGCGTGAGATCGAAGGCATCGATGCGCTCATAGTCGAGATCCCTTGCGCGCAAGGCTTCGACGAGCGAGAAGGTGGCCATGCCGGATCCGCAGCCGGCATCCAACACCCGGAGGCTCGATCGGAGCGGGACCGATGTCTCCAGCAGCTTCCGAAGCCCGCGCTGCGACTGAAAGAAGCCGATGAACGCGTGATAGGCGTCGATTCTCCGCGTGTACAGCTGCTGCACGGCCGAGCGATCCATAATCAGCGCTCGCGTACTGTCATGTGCCGGACGGGACGGAGGCGGCGCACGGCCACGGCGGGAACGACCATGCGATTTTCACGGCGGCGATTTCGCCTCGCGACTTTTCATCACGTACCGTACTCATCGTTTTCTCCGTGACACAGTCGGCAAACGGAAGCCATGCGGCGCGCCGAAGCGTTTCGGGCGAGCCGAAGCCGTGTTACGCGCAAAGCGAGCGGTGTAGTATGGTCCGAGTCTCGCCATGCAAAGAACCCGGGAGAGCACGATGCGTAGAGAGCCTAAACTGGACTTGCACGATCGGCCGGCGATTCATGACGCTGCATGCGAAGGCTCGAGCTTGGATCGCCGCTCGTTCCTCCTCGGCGGAGCGGCGGCGGCGACCGCCGTGTTTGCGCCCGCAGCGCTGGCGCAGTCTCTCTATGCAGATCGTGGCATCACGACGCGATTCATGCGCGTGCCGACTCAGTACATCGCCGCGTTGGGCGAGCGGGATGCGAGGTCCGGGAACAACGCGCAGCTGTGGGGTCTCTGGCGCCAGGATCCCGGCCCGCGCGGCGTCAGTCTCGACGACTTCGAACGGCTCCGGGCCGCGGGCGGCGTTGCGCCCGCGAAGTGGAAGTTCGACAGCGCGGATTGGTGGATGGAGGAGCACGGCCTCATCATGGAGCAGCCCGAGTTCCCGATGCCGCCGGGCAAATACATGGTGACCGGCAACCGCGAGGCGAAGAGCGTGCTCACGGTGCATGCCATGGCGAAGGACGGCACGCAGCGCTGGGAGCTTTCGGATGGAGCGACGCTCTACGACGTCACTCATCTGCGCTGCCGGTCGGCGCGCTATACGCCGGCGACGAGCGGCGGCTCGTGCTCGCCTGCGCAGGCTCGCCAGTCTGATTTTCCGGTCGAGCCGGGCGCGGCGATGCCTCCCGTGCCGAACTGTCACAAGCAGGACTACTCGGTGCTCATCGTGCTCGGCGTCGCGGTAGACAACGCGTAAGGACGCGGCTGCTTCGCGCTAGTGGTCGCGTCGCGAGCGCGCGAGGCACCGCAGTATCGCCCGCGGTCGAAGCCTATCGCCGGCGACGATCTCGCGGTTCGCCGAGCAATATTCTCGTCGTCAAGAAGATGGCTCGATCCGCGCGGGGTCTCGGCTGCCGAACAGGAACGCTGCGGAGCCGAGCGTCGCGTGGATCACGAGGCCCTCGACCGCGAACAACGCGGACAACGCGAGCGACTGCGACGCGGGCACGCCGAACAGAGAGAGCAGCGCGACGTGCGCCGCCTGGATGAGGCCGAAGTCCGCGACGGAAACCGGCACCAGCGCGACGATGCGCGTAAGGGGCACGACGACGAGCCACACGACCCACGGCAGCGAGATGCCAACGGCCGCGGCCGTCACGGCGAACATGCCGGCCTGCGCGAGCAGCCCGCAGGCCGCGAAGAGGAGAAATGCCGGGAGCCGGACGTGCGCCTGCTCGAATACGAGCAGCGCGTCCACGAATCGCCCGAGGCCGCGCCGAAAGCCACGGCGGCGGCTCGATTTGTCGATCAGCGCAGCGACGCCCGATTTGCGCGAAGCGAGCAGCACGGAGGCGAGGGGCAATCCCGCCGCCGTCGCTAGAAAGACGAGCAGGGCGGGCCTAAGCGGCCGCGGCAGCTCTCCGATCTGCGCGAGCACCAGCATGCCGAGTATTCCCAGCATGCTGCCCGTGAACCAACCGAGCGCGTTTACCGTCAGGATCGATGCCGCGCACGAGGCGGTGTGGCCGCCGAGCCCTCGCAGCGCCAGCAGCACGCGGCAGGCGTCGGTGCCTGCGGAGGAAGGAACGACCGCTCCGAGAAATCCTCCGCCGAAATGCCACGTGAGGACACGGCCGTATCCCACTGAGTGCATCCCAAGAGCCGCCGATAGCAGCTGCTGCCAATTTCGGGCCTTCGCGAGGCCGTCGACGGCCAATAGCACCGTTGCGAATGCCAGTGGGAGCAAATCGCTGCGGGCCAGCTGGCTCGCTATGGCGCGTATGCCGACGTTGTGCACGAGCAACGCGAGGATCCCTAGCGCGGCGATCGCTCGTGCGAGCCGACGAACGCGGTTCGCGTGGACGGTCTCCAAGAACTGCAATTTGATGCATCCCTGCGGCGCTGCCGAGCATTCGAGCGCCAAGCAATCCGTTTCCTTCGCCCGTCTCCATGCAACATGTTTGCCGACCCGAGCGGCGCCGCATTCTCGCGCGGGGTTCTCGTCACCATTGCGACGCCGGCGCCTGCGTGCGCCGAGCGGCGCCCTCGGGTACGCTCTTGCCGCCATGACGACCGAGAAAGGGCAAGATTTACCCCTCTTTCAGCCGTTCGCGACGGCGCAGGGCCTACTGACCGAACAGGAGATGGATCGCCTGATCGCCGATCACGCCCCATTGCTTTCCGAGGGCAGGCTCGGCTTCGGCAACACGAACCCCGCCATCCGGCGCTCGAAGACCGTGTTTCTCGGCGCGGAAGAGAAGTACGCGTGGCTCTACGACCGGCTGTGGGCCGCCGCGCAGGAGTGTAATCGGCGCTTTTTCTGCGTCGACATCGCGGGCGTCGAAACGAACGTTCAGCTCGCGCGTTACGACGATGCCGATCGCGGCTTTTACACCTGGCACACCGATTTCGCCGGGATCAGGCCGCTGCGGAAGCTCTCGATCTCGATCCAGCTCTCGAGCTCCGATGATTACGAAGGGGGAGACCTCGAGCTCATGTACGGCACGGAACCGCAGAAGCTCGACAGAAGCAGGGGCACCTTCATCATTTTCCCGAGCTTCATGCTGCACCGCGTCGCGCCCGTGACGCGCGGCGCGCGGTGGAGCCTCGTCGCATGGGTCCTAGGACCGCGTTGGCGTTGAACATCGCCGCACGATGCACCGTCGCACGTAACCGCGGTGTGACGGTGCGCGTCGCGGCCGCGGAAGCTACGCGGGAGCGATCTCGCTGCAAGAGGAGCCGTACGCGAAGCAGCGATAGCACCGATGGTGGTGCATGAGAATGCGCTTTCGCATGCTCTCCGCGAGCGTGCCGCCGAGGTCGTAGGATTCGTCATCGTCCACGAGGGTGCAGGCGTAGACGCGCACGCGTCCTGCCTTCTTGACGACCATCTTGGAGAACGCGCACATGAACTCGCGCCGGCTCTCCGCCGTCTGATAGGTCGTCATGCAGTGCTCCGTCACGTCCGGCACGCGAGAGCGCGTGCTCGGCCCGCCGAAGTCCGGAAAGGCGACGATCCTCGTGTCGCGCGGCAAGCCGTGAGCGGCGAATAGTGCGCGGAAACGGGCCTCGATCGCCTCACGATCCTCGCCCTTATCCATCTGCCGGGCGAGGGAGACCTTGAAGCCGAGCGCGTGCAGAGCCGTCAGGCCTTGCCAAGCGAGGTCGAAGTTGCCGGCGCCGCGGCCCGCGTCGTGCCGCTCTCGGTCCGGATAGTCGACGCTCACGCGAAACGCGACGGGGTGCGGCTGCGACCCGAGCGCGGCGATGCTCCTGCGCCGCTTCAGCACCGCATCCGTGCCGTTCGTGAGCACGAGGCACGGCCGAAGCGACGACGCGTACGTCAGAATCTCGACGATGTCTTTCACGACGAACGGCTCGCCGCCCGTGAACGAGAACTGCTCGACGCCGAGCGTGACGGCTTCGTCCATGAGGCCGCCGACGTCCGCGAGCTTGATGCGCTCGAGCCGCCCGTCGCCGGGCTTCGATCCTTCGAGGCAGAACGGACAGGCGAGATTGCACGCGGTGCCCGTATGAAACCACAGCTCGCGCAGCGCGTGCGGCTGGATGTAGCCGCGAGGCTCGCCGGCCGGGGTAAACGCGCGCGGGTCTGTCACGGTGGCGGCACTCATTCTTCTTGCCCAAGCGTAGCATCGAAGGTGCCATGATAGGCCTGCGACAAGCGCTCGGGCGAAGCGCCGAGCATATGGCGGAGCGCGAGCCAACGATTGCGCAGCGAGCGCCGCCACCAGCCGTCCCGCTCCCAGCGCCGCGGGGAAACGCCGATGGGCACGGGCAGAACACGAAAGCTCCCGCGGCGTCTCAGCTGCTTGACCAAGCGCACTTCCTCGAAAAGCGGTGAATGTGCAAAGCCGCCGCATTCGAGATAGACGTCGCGGCGGACGAAGAGACCTTGATCGCCGTAGGGGATGCCTCCGAGCCGGATGCGCAACCCGACGAGCCGAGCCAGCAAGGCCTTGTACCAAGTCGGCTGGCCTTGAAACGTGAATCGGAAGCAGCCGGCGTTCAAGCCGGCGCCCAAGGCGCCCGCGATCGCGTGCAGACCGTCCGGCGGCAGGCACGCGTCCGCATGAACGAACCAGAGCACGGGCGCGCTCGCGGCGCGCGCGCCCGCGTCCATCTGCGCGCCCCTGTTTCGTGCTGCAACGACGAGCCGGGCGCCCGAGCGGAGGCACACGCGCTCGAGCTCCGCATCGGCGCGGCCGCCGGAAACCACGATGATCTCGGCCGGGCGAGAGGCCCATGCGTCTACGCGCGCAAGCAGCTCGCGGAGCAGGGCCGTGTCGCCCAGCACGGGGACGATCAGGGCGACGCCGCGGTCTACGGCGGCGTCGGAGTCGCGGGCGTGCCGGCCGTTCGGATTCCGGGCACCGTCAGGGTCGGAGTCACGGTTCGTGCCGACGCAGGGCTCCCCGGTCCGGATGAGGCCTCGCTGCTCGATCCATTCGAGCAGGGCCTGCCGCTCGCCGCGCGGATCGCCGTGCAGCCGACGCGCCGTTGCGGCGAGATCTTCCGGCGTATCGACGTCGGCCAGCGTCTCGAGACGGGCCACTGTCCACTTCGCGTCGCCGAGCAGAGTCGCAAGCGCGAGGCCGAGAGAGGCGTCACTCCAAGGCAATTCATCGAGCGGGGGCCATGGACGTCTCGCGGCCATGAGCACGACGCCGCCGTCGCCGGCGGGCCCGAGCACGGCATCGTGATCCTCGAGCAGGCGGGCCGCCTCTGCCAGATAGACGTGACCGAGCTCCGGACAATCCGTGCCGATGAATATTTGTCTCTCGAGCCCACGAGAGCGGAGCTCACGGTCGATGTAGTTGATGCGCGCGCCGAGGTTGCCCTCGCACTGGACGAGCACGAAAGAATCGATGCCGGCGGCACCGGCATGGCGGCTTTTCCATCCTTCGAGCCATACGCGGTCCGGCTCGCCGGCCGGCGCGAAACAGCGCGGACCGCGCCACGCGGTCGCGTCTTCGAAGGCGCACGCCCACAGGCGCTCCGCGGCCTCATGCGCGCGGTCACCCATTCGAGCGGCGAGCCTCCTCTTCGAGCGCTCGGGAGACTTGAGCATCACGACGAGACAGGCGGCGTCCGAGGCTCGAGAGGCGCTATCGCCTCCTGTCCGGTGCTCGCCGTTCGGGCTCATGGCTCAATGTTACCGGCCGCGTCGCGGGACCGCACCGCGTCTGCCACGCGTGCCGGAGCGATTTGACTTTGGCGCGGCCCGGCGCAGACTCTCGCCGTCGGCACAACACGATCGAAGACGTCTTGGAACGCTTATGAGACTGTTTCCCGGCGCATGGATCGTCGTGCTGCTCGCGCTCCTCGACGGCGGCCTTTACGCACAGCCGCAGCCGCAGGCCGGCACCGTCCTCGTCACGGGGGCAGATCGCGGCCTCGGCCTCGAGTTCGTCAAGCAATATTCCGCGGCCGGCTGGAAAGTGATCGCGGCTGCGCGGCGTCCGGAGGCGGCGGCGGATCTGAATGTGCTCGCGGCCGACGTCCCGGGGATCAGCGTCGAGCAACTCGACGTGACGGACGACGGCTCGATAGCGGCGCTCTCGGCCAAGTACCGCGGCCAACCCATCGACGTTCTGATCGACAACGCAGGCGTGCTCGGAGACGCACGCGCCCAACAGCTCGGTTCGCTGGGGCGCGCCGAGTTCGAAGAAGTCATGGGCGTCAACGTGTTCGGCGCGCTCGCCGTGGCGGACGCGTTTCGGGAGCACGTCGCGGCGAGCAGGCAGAAGAAAATCGTCGCCATCACGAGCCGCTCGGGAATCCTCTCGCAGCCCGGTTGGCGCGGCCCCTACTTCTATCGCGCGAGCAAGGTCGCGCTCAACATGAGCATGAAGATGCTCGCAGAGGAGCTGCGAGG
>DASTSM010000091.1:0-16013 GCA_035760685.1 Gammaproteobacteria bacterium
CTACCGCTCTATGCCGTCTCGTCGCCCGGAGCGCTGTCGGCGCTCGTCTTCGCCTCGGTCGGCGGCGGCGCGGCGAGCTATGCGGGGATCTGGCGGAGCGCCGAAGACTTCCCGGGCCGCGCGCTGCGCCTTCCCGAGGGCCGGAGCTTCAGAGAGCAGATCGAGACTTGGCGCGAATCGATGACGCGCTTGCTCGGCGAGTACGCGTCCGGCGACACGCGCGTGTTCGTGCACGACCTCGAGCCGGCCGAAGGGAATTTCGCGCCGCTCACTCGGGTCTACGAGCAGCTCGCGCTGCACGAAGGCTGGCTCGAGCCGTGGACCGAGCAATGACGGACCAGCGGGTGGAAGGCCCGATGACGGACGAGCGGGCGGAAGGCTCGATGACCGACGAGCGGGTGGAAGGCCCGATGACCGACGAGCGGGTGGAAGGCCCGACGGACGAGCGCGCGCGCGAGCGGGCGCTCGACGCCCGCCGCTCGTTCATCGTCCAGGCGCCCGCGGGTTCCGGCAAGACCGAGCTCCTGATTCAACGCTACCTGACGCTGCTCGCGACGGTCGACGAGCCCGAGCAGGTCGTCGCGATCACGTTCACGCGCAAGGCCGCCGCGGAAATGCGCAACCGCGTCGGCGCGGCCTTGCGTGCGGCCGCGGCCGAGCGGGCCGCGAGCGGGGTAGGGGGAGAGCACACGCCGCGAGCCGACGACCGAGCGCGCCCGCCGGGCGCCGCGCACGAGCGCAAGACGGCGAGCTTGGCGTCGGCCGTGCTCGAGCGCGACGCGGAGCGGCGCTGGCGGCTCGCCGAGAACCCGGACCGTCTCGCGATCGAGACGCTCGATGCGCTCAACGCGAGGCTCGCCCGGCGCCTCCCCGTGCTCGCGGGCGGCGTCGCGGGAGCCGGAGTCGTCGAGGACGCCGAAGCGCTCTATGCGGAAGCGGCGAGGCGCACCGTCGCAGAGGTGCATGCCCGAGGCGAGCCCGGCGCGAGCCTCGCAGTTCTGCTGCGCCATCTCGACAACGACATCCTTCGCCTCGAGCAAATGCTCGCCGAGCTTCTGCCGAGGCGCGATCAATGGCTGCCGTACTTCACGGGCGTCGGCGAGGCGGAGCTGCGCGCCGTGCTCGAGCGCGCCCTCGCGCGGCTCGTCGCCGAGGAGCTCGCAGCGGCCCGCGGCCTGCTGCCAGCCGGCCTCGCGGCGGCGCTCGCTCCGCTGCTCGCGCACGCGGCGCGGCACGCGGACGCGCGAAATCGAGAGCCGCTGGGCGCGTGGCTCGGCGCGGAGGCCGACGACGAGCGCGCGCTCGCCCGCCGGCTCGACGAGCTCGCGGCATGGCGAGGCCTCGCGCATCTGCTGCTGACGCGCGACGGCAAGTGGCGGCAGCGCGTCGACAAGCGGCTCGGGTTCGGCCCGCGCAATGGCGCGGAGAAGCGCCGGCTCGAGGAGCTCCTCGCGGAACTTGCCGGCGACGATGCGCTCGCGAGCGCGCTCGGTGTCGTGCGCGCCCTGCCCGAGCCGCGATACTCGGCCGCCGAGTGGCGCACGCTCGCGGCGCTGCGCCTCGTCCTCCGGCACGCGGCGGCCGAGCTGCGGCTCGTCTTCGCCGAGCGTCAGGCAGTCGATTTCGTCGAGCTCGCGCTCGCGGCCCAGAGCGCGCTCGGCGCGGTCGATCGGCCTTCGGACCTCCTGCTCGCGCTCGACCGCCGCATCCGGCATCTGCTCGTCGACGAGTTTCAGGACACCTCGCACACGCAGCTTCGGCTCCTCGAGCTCCTGACCGCCGGATGGCAGCCGGACGACGGCCGCACGCTGTTCCTCGTCGGCGATCCCATGCAATCGATTTACCGATTCCGCGACGCGGACATGTCGCTCTTCCTGCGCGTCAAGCGCTTCGGCGTCGGCGCCGTCCGCTGCGAATCGCTGACGCTCGAGCGCAATTTCCGCAGCGCGCCCGAGGTCGTCGACTGGATCAACTCGACCTTCGCCCATGCGTTCCCCGAGGAGGACGACATCGGGGCAGGCGCCGCGAAGTTCAGCGCGAGCCGGGCCGTGCGCGCACACGACGCGGACGCCCGCGTCCTGCTGCACGCACTCGAGACCGACGACCCGGCCGAAGAGCTCGCCCGCGCCATCGACGTCATCGAGGGGGAACGGCGCACGGCGCCCGAGCGCCGGCTGGCCGTGCTCGTGCAGAGCCGCTCGCATCTCGCGGGTCTGCATGCGCGGCTCCGCGCCCGAGGGCTCGATGCGCGCGCCCTCGACATCGAGCCTCCCTGCGAGCATCAGGTCGTCCAAGACCTCATGGGCCTCACGCGCGCCCTCGTGCATCCGGCCGATCGCATCGCGTGGCTCGCCGTGCTGCGTGCACCCTGGTGCGGGCTCACGTGGCGGGATCTCGCGGCGCTCTGCGCCGACGATCACGAGCGCACCCTCCCCGAGCTCGTCGCGGATCCCGAGCGGCTCGAGCGGCTCAGCGCGGACGGACGCGCACGCCTCGCGTGGCTTCGCGGCCGGCTCGCCGAGGCGGTCCGGCGGCGCGCGGAGACTCCGCTCGCCGAATGGATCGAGCGCACGTGGATCTCGCTCGACGGCCCGAGCTGCCCCGACGGCGATGATGACCTCGAGCACGCGCGGCGCTTCTTCGCGAGGCTCGACCGCGTGTCGCGCCGCGGAGACCTCGACGATCCGCCCGACCTCGAGCGCGCCTTCGCGAGGCCCGAGGCGGAGGACCGGCCCGGCGCCGCGAACCTCGAGATCATGACGATTCACCGGGCGAAAGGTCTCGAATTCGATACGGTCGTGCTGCTCGGGCTCGGCCGCGAGCCGCGCCGGGAGCCGAGCCGCGCGCTCTATTGGATGCAGCGCGTCGCGAACGACGGAGCCGAGGAGCTCGTCATGGCCCCGTTGGCCGAGCCCGGAGAGGATGACGCGCTGCGCCGGTTCGTGCAGCGCGCGGAAGAGGCGCGCGACCTCGCCGAGCGGACTCGCTTGCTGTACGTCGCGACGACGCGGGCGCGGAGCCGCCTGCACCTGATCTTCCGCGTCGCGCCCGACGGCGTCGAGCCGAGCCGCAGAACGCTGCTGCGCGCGCTGTGGCCGCAAGTCCGCAACCGCTTCGACCTAGAGGCAGGCCGCGCCGAGCGGGAGCCCGAGTCCCGCGACGAGCCGATGGGCGTCGAGAGCTTCGAGCCCGTTCTGCGCAGGCTCGGCCCGCCGCCCGCGGCCGCCGGCCCCGAGGCCCTGCCGGCCGCCGGTCTAGAGGCGGCGCCCGCCGCCGAAGCCGGCGCCTCGTCGGCCGCGCGCCGCTCGCCGCCCCTCGACCGCCGAGAAGCGCGCGCCCGCGAGGCAGCGGCCGTGCGGCCCGAGTTCGAATGGGCCGGGCAGCCGGCCGTTCGAGTCGGCACGCTGGTCCACGCCTATCTGCACCGGATCGCGGAGACCGGCGTCGACGCCTGGAGTCCCGACGGCGTCCGAGCGCTCCGTCCCGCCTTCGAGCGCGAGCTCGCGCTGCTCGGCCTCGACGCCGAGGAGCTCGCGGACGCCGCCGACCGCGTCGTGGGCGCCCTGGTCGGCGTGCTCGAGGACGAGCGCGGCCGTTGGATCCTCGCGCGGCACGAGGAGGCAAGCTCCGAGCTCAGGCTCACGCTGCGAGCCGGCAATCTGCTCGAGCACGTGCAGCTCGATCGCACCTTCGTCGCGGACGGCCGCCGGTGGATCATCGACTTCAAGACGGGCTCCCACGAGGGCGCGGATCCGGAAACCTTCCTCGGGTCGGAGGTCGCGCGCTACCGACCGCAGCTCGACCGCTACGCGAGATCGATGGCCGCGATCGACGGCAGGCCGATCGAGGTCGGGCTTTATTTCCCTCTGCTCAAGGCTTTTCGCTCGTGGACGCCGTCGACGCACGAGCCTCGCGGGCCCTAGGGCTACAACGTCCCGACCATGAGAACGGGTGCCTCGGCGCTACAACGATCCCGATAACGAGAACGGCCGGCGGCCGCTCGAATCGGGCTCGCCCGTCATGAGCTTGAGCCCTTGCACGAGCTCCTCGGGCGCATCCCTGCGCGCCGCCGCAACGCCCTCGAGCTTGTAGTTGCCCGCCGGATCGAGCGTCAGCGTTCCCGCGACCTCGAGCGGACCGCCCGCGTCGTGAATCTCGGCCGCGATGCCTTCTCCGTCGCCTTCCTTGAGCACGATCTCGTAATCGCCGAGCGCGATGAGGCCCGCGGCCGTGCCCGGCATCAGGGGAGGGACCGCGAGCTGCGCGACACGCACCTTGCCGACGGCCTTCGTGGGCCATCCGTTCTGGAGCCGCAGCTCCTCGAGCGCGACGCTCACGAGCCCCTCGACGCCCTTGAGCGGCAGCAGCGTCCCGAGCGCCGGAACGCTCGTGCTCGCGCTGAGCCCCGTGAGCACCACGCGGCTCGGCGTCGCGCTCACGTTCGTCTCGACGAAGCCGTCGGCGAGGCGGCCCTCGACCCGACCCGAAAGGCGCCCCGTGACGAGAGGCAAGGCCGCGATATCCCAGCGAACGTCGTGCAGCGAGAGCGGGCCGACGGAGCCGAGCGCCGCTCCGCCCGACCACACGGTGCCGTCGAGGCCCGCGAGGCGCAGGTCGGGCGGCGCGAAGAGCTTGTACACGGTCGAAGCCGGAATCGACGAGACCGCAAAGGCGACATAGGCTCCGAGCCCGAGGGCGAGCCACGAACGGCGCGTCAACATCTCAGCGACGCCGCAGCAAGACTTGGCCGCTCACGAGCCCCGGGGTGCGCGCGCCGTTGAACGACGCCGATTCGACCCCGACGCCGTAGCCCGTTTGGAGCGCGACGATCCATCCGAGCAGGGCGTCGAAGGGCGCGTCCTGGAACGTCACGCTGATGCCGTCCGGGCCGTCCTGGCGCGTGCGCGTGAACGCTTTCGCGAGATCGTGCTGACGTGCGGTGCTGTCGACGAGCCCGACCATTGACTGGGCCGCCGCCGGCGACGGCGCCGCGCGCGCGGCCGAAGGCCCGAGCGCCGCGGCCCGCTCGAGGTCGACGAGCAGGCGGCTCTTCTGCTCGACGTTGGTGCCGAGCTGCGCGGTCCCCTGCGCGAGGGGCAGCCACAACGCACCGTAGAAGACGATGACGGCGGCGAGCACGGCGCCGGCTCCGAGCATGATGCGCTCGCGAGGCTCGCGGCTCAGGAACCATTCCTTCATCGGTTCGCCCCGGCGACCTGCACGCGGCTCTCGACGCCGTCCTTGCCCGGAGCGGTCGACTGAATGTTCGCATCGTAGCGCTTCGAGCGTTTCACGCTGTCGACGAACGCGTTCAGCGCGTTCACGTCGGGCACCATGAGCTGAAGATCCATGGTCGCGTTGCGGTAGCTCAGCGCCTCGATGCGGCTCTCCGGCCGCTGCGCGCCGGCGACGGCCGCGAGCGCCTCGAGGAAGTCTCGGCTCGCGCCCGTGCCGGCCTGTCCGCTCGCGGCGAGCCTGCGCTTCACTTCGCTCTCGCAGCGGTCGAGCTGCCGCACGCCGACGCTCTTCGCACATTGCTCGGCGAGCTTCGCCGTCAAGACGGCGTCCTCGTGCCGGAGCGTCAGGTACTCGGCTCCGCGGGCGACGATCGCGAGCACGGCCGCGCCGATCAGAAGCGTCGCAGCGAAACGCCACGGCTTCAGCAGCGCCGGCCAATTCGATTTCGGCGCGTACGCGCCCTGCAGCAGGTTGATGCCCGGCTGCCGCGCGAGCGTCGAGGCGAGGCGGTACCACGCGCCGTCGGCCATGAGCTTGACGTCCGTGCTCTCAACGCGCATGGGCAAGCGGCGCAGGTCCTGCTCGTAAACGTCCTTCGCGGGTCCGTCGACGTAGACGACGGCATGGCCGAACGCGGCTTCCCCTTCGCCCTTCGACGCCTCGAGCGTATCGAGGATCGCGTCGAGCGGAAGACCCTCGAAGACGAACGGCGGGCGGTCCGGCGCGCGCGCATAGACGCGCTCGCCTTCGATGACGATCGTCAGGGTGCCCGGCGTGTCGGGAACGCCGTCGGCATCGGAGTAGACGGCATTCGGCGCGAGCCCGGCGCCTTCGAGCGCGCCGAGCCAGCGCTCGAGCTTCTCGCGGCCCACGACCGCGGCGCGCACGCGATCCGTGCCCTGCCGAGGCCCCACGGCGAAGACGAGCTCGTCGATGTCCTCGGCGAGCGTGTCCTCGAGCGAGTAGGGGAGCATCTTGCGGAGGCGCGCCGGGCTCGCGTTCGGCAGGCTCGTCTCCGTGCTGACGATCTCGACGCCGGGCACGAGCACGAGCAGGCGGCGGCCGCGCGCCGCCTGGACGGCATCCTCGAGCGGTCCGCCGGCGGCATGCGAGACGAGGCGGCCGTCCTCGTCGAACACCGCCCAGCGGCCGGTCGCGCCGTCCTCGTCGAGGCGAAGGATCAGGTTCTCCACGCTTACAGGGCTCCGAAGCTGCGGAACAAGGTGCGCGTGACGCCGCTCGTATCCCGCTGCAGCACCGAATACGCGTTGAGCTGGTTGTCCCCGAGCATGACCGTCACCGTCAGCAGGAAATGCTCCGTCACACCGTCGATGCGTTGCAGCATGTCGGGCTCGACGAGCCCCTCGAAAGCGGCATCGATGTCGGCGAAGCCGGCGTCGCCGCGCTCCTCGACGAGCGATTCCGCGGTCGCGAGATCGATCGAGTCGGAGAGCGAGGCCAGGACGACGGCGGGGGCGGTGTTCACGTTGATCTTCGTTCCGATCGGCAGCGCCGTCACGTACGGCGCGAGGCGATTGTAGCTCTCCTTGTCGAAGCCGTTGATCGCCATGAGCTCGGAGGTCGACGTGATCATCGTGTTAGGCGTTCGGTAGACGGGATTCGCGTCCGCGTAGAGCGCGTCCTCGCCTCCGCCGGGGAATTGGGCGTCGCCGTCCGGATCGAGCCAGTCGACGACGGCGCCGGCGAGGCTCGGGTCGAGCTCGAGCAGCGTGAGCAGGCGCTCGAATTGCGCGCGCGCGATCTTGTCCTGCTCGCCCGTCGGCTGGATCAAATTGTTCAGATTGAAACGTCCCTGCAAGTCTTCCAGGTGGCCCGTGATGACGCCGCCGTCGATGGGCAGCGGCGGGATCTGCATCGCCCACTCTTCGCCGAGATTGTCGCTGTCCGGAGAGTCCACGAGATCCTGGCGCAAGATGTCGCCGACCCAAGCCTCGGCGCCCTGCACGTAGAGCAGCCCTTGATCGGCGCTGAGGGCGGCGGCCGTGCGGCGCTGGTCGAGCGCGGCATCCCAAAGCAGATTCGCGGCGATCATCGTGCCGATCGCGACGACGAGCATCGCGGTCAAGATGGCGACGCCGCGCTGACGGCGAACGGGGGGCACGGCGGGCACGGCGGGACGCACCGAGCTTGGACGCATGCGCCGCATCAGCTGCTCGTCTCCACGAGGCGCGTGATCTTGCCGAAATCCTTCAGATCGACGCTGAGCTCGACGGCGCGCGGCCGCGACACGAGCTGGTCCGGGCCCGATGCGCCGACCGGCGGCCATTCGAGCTGCCACTGCCCGCCGGCGTCGAGAAAGCGGATCTGGACGTCCTCGACGCCCGTGAGCAGCTCCGTCTTCACGGGCGGTGTCGCGAGCGTTCGATCCATGACGGGCCAGTAGAAGCGGACGAGCTTGTCGTCCTCCCAGTCGTACGCGACGCGGAGCACGGTGCCGCGTTTGAAGCCGGCGGGATTCGACCAGCCGCCGCGGCTGAACTCGAGCGCGAACTGCGCGTTGGGATTCGCGAGCACGCAGGGCCGGTAGCTCTCGCCGGACTCGTCGCGCGTCGGGCGCGGCTCGATCTGCGTGAGATCCTGCTCGACGATGCGCATCGCGAACTGGATCTCGCGCCAGCGCGCCGAGCGCTCCTTCGCGATCTCGCGCTGCTTGATGACGGAGTTGAGCCCCGCGAGCGCCATGACGCCGATGATCGCGACGATGGCCATGGCGACGAGCAGCTCGACGAGCGTGAAGCCAGGGGCCCGGCCGCGAGCGCGCCGCACGAGGCCCTCGAGCCGGCCGCGCGCGCGGTCCTCGAACGGGCCGCGCATGCGTTCCTCGCGCGGGCCGCGGCTCAACGCTTCGCTCCCTGCGGCCCGCCGCGCCGCCCGCCGGCCGTGAGCCAGCGGACCGGGCCGAAGCCGGGCGGCAGCGGAGGCTCGATGAACCCCGACACCTTATCTATTCGGTCGTCGGGACGGTCCGCGAGATAGACCGAGACGTCGACGCGGCGCAAGTTGTCGGCGGGCGTCTTTTGCACCTCGATGACGCAATGCCATTCGCGGCCGGCGAAATCGACGTCCTCTTCGTCCTTGCCGAGATCGGGCCAGGTCGACTGGACGCTGAGCTCGGTGATCTTGTTCGTCGCGATCCAGCTCGCGAGCGTCTTATCCTCGATGCGTATCGCGTTCTCGGCGTAGCGGCCGAGCTGCATGTTCACGGCGATCATGCCGAGCGCGACGATCGCGAGCGCGACCATCGCCTCGATCAGCGTGAACCCGCGCATCGAGCGCTCAGCCGCCCTTGAAGCCATTCTGTTTGATCTCGATGTGGCCGTCGAAGCCCGCGGTCAGCACGAAGCGGCCTCCGGCGGCGTCGCGGTAAATCGAGGCCTCGAACGGCGTCATCTCGCCGCTCGAGAGAATGAGGACCTGCGGCTCCGGCTCCTTCGCGCCATCCGCGGACTTCTTGTCATCGTCCTTCGGAACGACGAGCACGAGGTCGCGATCCTCGACCTTGAGATCCATATTGAGGGGCTTCTTGAGCTCGTGCGCGGCGAGCAGGTTATCGTTCGTGGGATCGATCCACTTCGCCTGGTTGTAGTCGTAGGCGTAGAAACGGTAGCCGTCGTCGCCGAAAAGCACGCCGAAGTCGCGCGACTGCATGACGGCTTCTTCGCGGACGAGGTCGATCAGGCTCTTGAGGCGCAGCGCCTCGTGCTCGATCTCGCGATCGTTGCCGAGCACGCCGAGCGAGAGCACTGCGACGCCCGTGAAGATAGCGATGATCGTGACGACGACGAGAAGCTCGAGCAGAGAGAAGCCGCGGCACGCCGCGAAGCGCGCGTGAGCGAAGGGTGTGCTCGCCCTAGTCGAGATCCCAGTTGCCGATGTCCGCATCGACACCTTCGCCACCTTCTTGTCCGTCTCGGCCATACGTGAAGATGTCGAACTCGCCGTGCTGTCCGGGGCTCGCGTAGTGGTACGGGTTGTTCCAGGGGTCCTTCGGTACTTTGCTGAGATAGCCGTCGGCCTTCCAGTTCGGCGCGACGGTTTCGCCCGGATTCGTGACGAGGGCCTCGAGGCCTTGATCCGTCGTCGGGTATTTGAAGTTGTCGAGCCGGTAGAGATTCAACGCGGTCTCGATGCTGCGGATGTCCTGCCTCGAGCGCGCCACGGCGGCCTTGTCGATATTGCCCATGAGCTTGGGCGCGACGATGGCGGCGAGCAGCCCGATGATGACCACCACGACCATGATTTCGATCAGCGTGAAGCCCTTCTGGATCGCGATCCGTGCGACCCTTGGTGTTGCTTTGATTACGCCCATGCCACTACCTTCCTCGCTTGCAGGGTGCGCCCGCCCCGAGCACCGCTCGGCGGAAGATAACACAACCCCTCGCAGGCCTACGTGAACCATCAAACAGAGTCCATTCCCCCGGAGTCCGCGCCGCACGGCGCCGCGCCCGCCGAGCCGCGTTCGAGCGCGCGCAAGCGCGAGCTCGGCACCTGGCTGCCGACGCTCGCGCTCGTCGCGATCTCGGCGGCGCTCGCCGCGGGCGGCGAGGCCGTCAGGCAGTGGGGACGTTACGACCGCCACGCGCTCGAGGCCGGACAGCTATGGAGACTCGTGACGGGGCATTTGGTTCATTTGGGCCCGAGCCACTTGGCGCTCGATCTCGGTGCACTCGTGCTGATTCGGGTCATCGTCGGCACGGCGATGTCCGGCGGCGAGTGGGTCGGCGCGACCCTCGTGTCGATGGCGAGCATCGACGCGGGGCTTTATTTCGGCGCGCCGGACGTCGGTTGGTACGTCGGTCTTTCGGGGATCCTGCACGGCCTCTTCGTTGCCGGCGCCGCGGCGCTGCTCGGGACGGATCGCCGTTTCGCGGCGGCGCTCCTGGTCGGAGTCGCGGCCAAGCTCGCGTGGGAGCATTGGGCCGGGCCGTTGCCTTGGTCGGCCGAGGCAACGGGCGGCACCGTCATCACGGCCGCCCATTTCTACGGCGCGATCGGCGGCGTGATCTTCGCGGCCTTCATGGGGCTGCGTCGCCGCCGCGGGGCACGGCCGCTATAATCCGCGTCGATCGTTCACGCGTTCCGGAACCCGGCGCGCCGCGCTCGGCCGGTGAACGAAGCACCTCCTTAAAATCACGACACACGGAAGCGAGACGCAATGGATCTATCTGCTCTAGAGCGCTGGCCCGGCATCGCGGACCGCGTCGCCCTCGTGACCGGCGCCTCGCGCGGCATCGGCCGTGCCGTCGCAGAGGCGCTGGGCCGCCAAGGGGCCGTGGTCGTCGGCACGGCGACGACGCCGGCCGGCGCCGACGCCGTCACCGCGATGCTCGGGGCCTTGAGCTTGCGCGGGCGCGGCGCCGTCCTCGACGTCGCGGACGCGGCGTCCGTCGAGCGCCTCGTCGAGGACGTCGGGGCTCGCGAGGGCGCGCCGACCATCGTCGTCAACAACGCCGGCATCACGCGCGACAACCTGCTCATGCGCATGAAGCCGGAGGAATGGGACGAGGTCGTGTCTACGAATCTGTCGTCGGTCTATCGAGTGTGCAAAGCCTGCGTGCGCGGCATGCTCAAGGCGAGGCGCGGCGCGATCGTCAATGTCGCCTCGGTCGTCGGGCTCAGCGGAAATCCGGGACAAACGAACTATGCGGCGGCGAAGGCCGGCATCATCGGCTTCTCGAAGTCGCTCGCGCGCGAGCTCGCGTCGAGAAACGTCACGGTGAACGTCGTGGCGCCCGGATTCATCGAGACGGACATGACCCGCTCGCTCGACGAGCAGCAAGTCGATGCCCTGCGAAGCCAGATCCCGTCCGGGCGGCTCGGCACGCCCGAGGACATCGCGGCCGCGGTCGTGTTTCTCGCCTCGGACGCTGGGAGCTACATCACAGGAGAAACCCTGAACGTCAACGGCGGATTGTATATGCAATAAGGGCTTTCCCGGCCCGCCCGCGGGCCCCTCGAGGGCCGGCCGGAGCAGGCGAACCGATTTGTAGAATGGCCTGATTTATTCCAATACAATACGCCCGCTCGGCCGGACCCCCAGGTCCGGCCTGTCCATTACTTAAGGGGTATCACAGAGATGAGTAGCGTCGAAGATCAGGTCAGAGGGATCATTGCCGAGCAGCTCGGGGTCAAAGCCGACGAAATCAAGAACGACGCCTCGTTCGTGGACGATCTGGGTGCGGATTCGTTGGATACCGTCGAGCTCGTCATGGCCCTCGAAGAGGAGTTCGAGACGGAAATCCCCGACGAGGAAGCCGAAAAGATCACCACCGTTCAGCAAGCCATCGATTACATTCTCGCCCGTAAGAGCGAATCCTAAATTCGAGCGGTGAGAAAGCCGCCTCTCATCATCATGTCTGTTCTCGCGTCGAAGGATCACCGTGGCTAAGCGGCGGGTCGTGGTCACAGGGATGGGCCTCATCGCGCCCGTCGGAAACACCGTCGAGCGGGCGTGGGAGAACGTCCGCGAAGGCAAGAGCGGCATCAAGACCATCGAAGCATTCGATGCGAGCGCATTTACGACCCGCTTCGCGGGGCTCATCTCCGACTTCGACGTGACCCAGTATCTCGAGCCCAAAGAAGCCAAGAAGTGCGACCCCTTCATCCACTACGGCATCGCCGCGACGAAGCAGGCGATCGCCGACGCGGGCATCGAGGTGCCCGAGCCGCGCGCTCATCGCTACGGCGTCATGATGGGCTCCGGCATCGGCGGCATCGAGACCATCGAGGCTAATCACGACAAGCTGATCGGAAGCGGCCCTCGCCGCATCTCTCCGTTCTTCGTGCCGGCGAGCATCATCAACATGATCTCGGGGCACATCTCGATCGGCCACGGCATGAAGGGTCCGAACCTCGCCATCGTGACGGCCTGCACGACATCGACGCATTGCATCGGCCTCGCCGGCCGGCTCATCCAGTACGGCGAGGCGGACGTCATCCTGGCCGGCGGTGCCGAGCATGCCGCCACGCCGCTCGGGCTCGGCGGCTTTTGCGCCGCGAGGGCGCTGTCGCAGCGCAACGACGATCCGGCCCGCGCGAGCCGGCCCTGGGATCGGGACCGCGACGGCTTCGTGCTCAGCGACGGCGCGGGCTGTCTCGCGCTCGAGGAGTACGAGCACGCCAAGGCGCGCGGCGCGCGAATATACGCCGAGCTCATCGGCTTCGGCATGAGCTCCGACGCGCATCACATCACGGCTCCGCCCGAAGGCGGCGAAGGCGCGCGTCTCTGCATGACCAACGCGCTTGCCGACGCCGGCCTCTCCGGCGACTCGGTCGACTACATCAACGCGCACGGGACCTCGACGCCCCTCGGGGACCTGGCCGAAAGCGTTGCGATCAAGGGAGCCTTCGGCGCCCACGCGAAGCGCGTCGCCGTGAGCTCGACGAAGTCGTCGACCGGGCACATGATCGGCGCAGCGGGCGCCGTCGAAGCCATCTTCTCGATACTCGCGATGCGCGACCGCGTGATCCCGCCGACGATCAATCTCGAGAATCCCGATCCCGAGTGCGACCTCGACTACACGCCGAACGAGGCGAGGGAAGCGAAGCTCGACATCGTGCTCTCCAATTCCTTCGGCTTCGGAGGCACGAACGGAACGCTCATATTCAAGCGTTTCGCGTGACGCTGCGGCGTCCGTGCGCCCGGCGGCGCCCCGGCGCGATCGGCGCCCTGCGAGGAGGCGGCTCGGCTCGGAGCGTCATCGTTGACTAGCGCAACCGATACGGCCACGCGCTTCTGGGTCGACGGCGAGCCCGCCGGCCTCGATCCGCGCGACCGCGGCCTCGCTTACGGCGACGGCCTCTTCGAGACGATGCTCTGCCGCGACGGCGCCATCCGCCTGCTCGACTACCACCTCGAAAGGCTCGCTCACGGCTGCCGTCGCCTCGCGATCCCCGTTCCCGATCTCGCCGCGCTCGAGCGCGAGATCGAAAGCCGCTGCCGCGGCACCGCGTCGGGCGTGGTCAAGCTCATCGTGACGCGCGGCGTCGGGGAGCGCGGCTACCGGGCGCCGGAGCCCGCCGTTCCTAGCCGAATTCTTTCGATCGCGCCCTGGTCCGGCTATCCGCGCCGACAGTACACTCGGGGCGTGAACATGCGAGTCTGTGCGCTTAGGCTCTCCGAGAATCCTCAGCTCGCGGGCCTCAAGCATCTCTGCCGGCTGGAGCAGGTGCTGGCCCAAATGGAGCTCGACGGCGAGACGGCCGACGAGGGCCTCCTCATGGACCGGAGCGGCTGCGTCGTCGGCGGCATCTCGACGAATATCTTCGCCGTTCGCGGCGGAGCGTTGCTGACGCCTCGGCTCACACGCTGCGGCGTTCACGGCGTCATGCGCCGGGCCGTGCTCGAGAACGCGGCCAACGCCGGGCTCGAAGCCGTGCAGCAGGACCTCCGCCTCGCGGACCTGCACGAAAGCGACGAGCTGTTCGTCACGAACGCAGTCGCGGGCATTCGCCCCGTGCATGCGCTCGACGGGCGGCGCTACGAGGTCGGCCCCGCCACGCTCGCCCTCATGGCTTCGCTCGACGACGCGTCCGGCGGCGAGCGAGAGAGGACGGGGAGAGCAGGGGATGAGTAAACGGCTCGGCATCGCCGGCGTCATCGCCGCCGTGCTCGTCTGCGCCGCGGCGATCGGCGCCTACTCGGCGTGGCGCACGCTCGACGCGCCGCTCGCTCTCCCGAGCGGCGCGGGGGCAACGCTCTTCGACGTGCCCTCCGGAAGCTCGCTCAAGAAGGTCGGAGCGGAGCTCGCGCGCCGCGGCATTCTCGATCATCCGCGCATCCTCACCTGGTACGCGCGGCTCGGCGGCAAGGCGAGGCACATTCACGCGGGCGAGTACGAGCTCGAGCCCGGGCTCACGCCGCGCGGGCTGCTCGAGAAGCTCGTTGCCGGCCGCGTCTACTTGCACCAATTCACGATCGTCGAGGGGTGGCGTTTCGACGAGTTGCTCCATGCGCTTCGCGCGCAGCCCGCAATCGCCTCCACGACCCTCGACGGAAGCGGCATCATGGCCGAGCTCGGCGAGCCGGACGTGCCGCCGGAGGGCCAGTTTTTTCCCGACACCTACAAATTTCCGCGCGGCACCTCCGACGTCGACTTTCTGCGGCGCGCTCACGAGGCGATGCGGAAACGGCTCGCCGACGCCTGGGCGGCTCGGGACTCCGGCATCAGCATCTCGACACCTTACGAAGCGCTGATCCTCGCGTCGATCGTCGAGAAGGAGAGCGCGCTCGCGGCCGAGCGGCGCAAAATCGCCGGCGTCTTCAACGCGCGGCTCGCGCGCGGCATGCGCCTGCAGACCGATCCGACGGTCATCTACGGGCTCGGCTCGGCCTTCGACGGCGATCTCAGGAGCAGCGATCTCGTCAAAGACACGCCCTACAACACCTACACGCGCACCGGCCTGCCGCCGACGCCGATCGCCTTGCCGAGCGAAGAATCCATCGAAGCCGTGGTGCATCCCGATACGAGCGGGGCCTTGTATTTCGTCGCGACGGGCCTGCCCGACGGCAGCCACTATTTCTCGACGACGCTCGAAGAGCACAACGCCGCCGTGCGCCGCTATCTGGAGCGCGTCCGCGCGGCCGCCGCGGCTCATTGACGCTCGCGGCGAAGACAAGGAACCGAAGGCGCATGCGAGGGGCATTCATCACCGTCGAGGGCGTCGAGGGCGTCGGCAAGTCGTCGAGTCTCGCCGTGCTCGAGCGCTTCCTGCGCGCGGCCGGGAAGGACGTCGTCCTGACGCGGGAGCCCGGCGGCACGGAGCTCGGCGAACGCGTTCGCGAATGGATCTTGAACGGCGCGCACGGGACGCTGTCCGCCGAGGTCGAGACGCTCCTCATGTTTGCGGCGAGGGCGCAGCACCTGCGCACGGTCATCTGGCCGGCGCTCGAGCGCGGACAATGGGTCGTATGCGACCGTTTCACGGACGCGACGTTCGCTTACCAGGGCGGGGGCCGCGGCGCGGCGCCCGAGCTGCTCGACTGCCTAAAGAAGGCCGTCCAGCAGGGCCTCGAGCCGGACCTCACGCTGCTTCTCGATGCGCCCGTGGACGTCGGCCTCGCCCGCATCCGCGGCCGCGAGCTCGATCATTTCGAGCGGGAGCAGAAGCCGTTCTTCGAGCGCGTCCGCGCGGCCTATCTCCGGCTCGCGGAGAGCGACCCGGGCAGGATCAAGATCATCGACGCCGCCCGCGCCCGCGAGGCCGTGGACAAAGACCTCGAGGACGCGCTTCGGCGTCTCCTCACGGAGCATCCGCGACATGAGCGCTGACGCCTCGGCCCTGCAGCGCTTGAGCACGCGGCTCTGTCCCTGGCTCGCGCCGTCTCTGGAGCGGCTCGAGACCGCGCGCCGCGGCGGACGCCTCGCCCACGGTTGGCTCATCAAGGGACCGGCCGGCGTCGGCAAGATCAACCTCGCGCTCGTCTTCGCGAATCGACTGCTCGCGGGCGTCGAGCCCGGCGCACCGCCGCCGGCACTCGCCGCGTCCGACGCCGCAAGGGCGATGCAGGACCGCCACGTTCCGGCGGACCACGACCCCGATCTGCACTGGCTATTCCCCGAGGAGGACAAGAAGACGATCGGCGTCGAGCAGGTGCGGGACGTCATCGAGGCCGTGGCGCTGAAAGGCTTTCGCGGCGCCGACAAAGCCGTCATCGTCGAGCCGGCCGAGGCCATGACCACGGCCGCCGCGAACGCCCTGCTCAAGACCCTGGAGGAGCCGACGGATCGAACCTATCTGCTGCTCGTCTCGCA
>DASTSM010000092.1:0-15288 GCA_035760685.1 Gammaproteobacteria bacterium
CGGCCGGCCCAGGCCACGCAGAGCGTCAAGTTCCTGCTCGCGCTCGCGTAGCGCCGCTCCTGCTCGCGCTCGCGTAGCGTTGTTCCTGCTCGAGCTCGCGTAACTTACCGGCCCGGCTGCCTGTCCTCGTCGCTGGGCGGAACGCTCGCCGTAAGCGCGTCGACGATCGGGGCATCGGCGGGCAGCAGCCCGATCTCTCCGAGCGCACCGGTCTCCACCCAGCGCAGCTCCTGGCCTTCACGCGCAAAGGGCTCGCCGCTATAGCGCAGCACCCGCCAGACGTCCAAGGCGACGCTCTTGTCGGGATAGTCATGGCGCACCTCGAGCACGGGGATCGCTTCGAGCACGGTGATGCCGAGCTCCTCGTCGAGCTCGCGCTTCAGCGCGTCGAGCCGAGTCTCGCCGGCGGTCCGCTTGCCGCCCGGAAATTCCCAGAATCCCGCCATGTGCGTGCCGGGTCGACGTCGATTCACGAGCACGCGCCCGTCGGCGTCCTCGATGAGCCCGACGAGCACCTCGACGGCCGGGGGCCGGGCGTCGACTCTGACCCCAGTTTCCTGGCCGGCCGGCGGAAAATGGGGTCTGACCCCATTTTTCCTTACGCCAGCTTGCCGTGGCACTGCTTGTACTTCTTGCCCGAGCCGCAGGGACACGGCTCGTTGCGGCCGACCTTGCGCTGCTCGCGCACGTAAGGGGCGACGGGCTCGGCGGCGGGCTGCGGCGGCGCCGTCACGGGGCGAGGCATGCCTCCTCCGAAGGGCTGCACCCCGCCGAAAGCCGGGCGCGCTCCGGGCGGCGGCATCGCGGGCGCGGGCGGCGGCGCGACGATCGACGGCGCCTCCGCGTGCTGCGCGCGCAAGGTTCGAGCGTCGGTCGTCGGCCGCTCGACGGCCTGCACGTCCTCGGGGCGGCGGATCTGAACCTTGGACAGGATGGCGATCGTGTCGTGTTTGACCCGGTCCAGCATGTCGCTGAACATCTCGAACGCTTCGCGCTTGTACTCCTGTTTCGGGTTGCGCTGCGCGTAGCCGCGCAGGTGAATGCCCTGGCGCAGGTAGTCGAGGGCGGCGATGTGCTCCTTCCAGTGCGTGTCGAGCTGGCGCAGCATTATGCCCTTCTCGAGCTCGCGCATGATCGGCGCCCCGATCTCGGCCGTCTTGGCCTCGTAGTCAGCCTCGATGTGCTCGAGCACGACCTTCTTGAGGCCGCGCTCGTCGATCGAGTGGTCTTCCTCGAGCAGCTTCGGGACGTCGAGATGCGTGCCGAACTCGCGCTCGAGGGCCTTCGTGAGGCCCTCCTTGTCCCAGGTCTCCTCGACGCTTTCCGGCGGCACGTACTCCGAGACGACGAGGTCGACGACCTCGGCGCGGATCGCCTTGATCGCGTCGGCAACGTCTTCGGCTTCCATGAGCTCGCTGCGCTGCTGGTACACGACCTTGCGCTGATCGTTCGCGACGTCGTCGTACTCGAGCAGCTGCTTGCGGATGTCGAAGTTGTGGGCCTCGACCTTGCGCTGCGCGCGCTCGATCTGGCGCGACAGCATCTTGCTCTCGATCGCCTCGCCGGGCTTCATGCCGGCCCGCGACAGGAGACGCTTCGTGCGCTCCGGGTCGCCGAAGATCCGCATGAGGTTGTCTTCCATCGAGAGATAGAACCGGCTCGAGCCCGGATCTCCCTGGCGACCCGATCGGCCGCGGAGCTGATTGTCAATGCGCCGCGACTCGTGACGCTCGGTGCCGACGATGTGCAGGCCGCCTTCGGCGAGGACCTTCTCGTGACGCTCCTTCCAGTCGCGCTCGAGCTCGGCGAGCTGCTCCTCGGTCGGATTCTCGAGACGCGCGCGCTCGGCCGCGAGGTTGCCGCCGAGCACGATGTCCGTGCCGCGGCCCGCCATGTTCGTCGCGATCGTGACCGTGCCGGGACGCCCGGCCTGCATGACGATCTCGGCCTCGCGCTCGTGGTACTTCGCGTTCAAGACCTGATGTGGGATCCGCTTCTTCTTGAGCAGGCCCGACAGGAACTCGGAGGTCTCGATCGACGTGGTGCCGACGAGGACGGGCTGCCCGCGCGTGTTGCAGTCGGCGATGTCCTCGAGGATGGCGTCGAACTTGTCCTGCTGCGAGAGGTACACGAGGTCCGGCGCGTCGTCCCGGATCATGGGCTTGTGCGTCGGGATCACGACGACCTCGAGGTTGTAGATCGTCTGGAACTCGTAGGCCTCGGTATCGGCCGTGCCGGTCATGCCGGCGAGCTTGTCGTAGAGGCGAAAGTAATTCTGGAACGTGATCGAGGCGACGGTCTGGTTCTCTTCCTTGACCTTGACGCCTTCCTTGGCCTCGATGGCTTGATGCAGGCCGTCGGACCAGCGCCGGCCCGGCATCGTGCGGCCCGTGAACTCGTCGACGATAACGACCTCGCCGTTGACGACGATGTAGTCCACCTCGCGCTTGAAGAGCGCGTGCGCCCGGAGCGCCGCGTTCAAGTGATGCATGAGGCGGATGTTCGACGCGTCGTAGAGGCTCTCGCCTTCCGCGAGCAGGCCCGCCTGGAGCATGAGCTGCTCCACGTGCTCGTGGCCTTCCTCGGTCAGATGGGCCTGCTTCGCCTTCTCGTCGACGATGTAGTCGCCGGGGCGGATGAGCTTGCAGCGCGGCGGCCGCGCCGTCGGGTCGAGCTCGACGACGTGGAGGTCCTCGGCCTGGGCCTTCGCGAGCGCTTGGCCGGTCGACATCGTTCCGAGGCTCTTGCCGTCGAGGCCGACGAGCTCGATCTGCCCGGCCTCGATGTCCTCGTTGCTCTTCGCGTCCGGCTTCATGTCGTGAAGCTTGAGCCGCGGAATCAGTTGGTTGATCTTGAGGTAGAGCTCCGTGCTCTCCTCCGAGCGGCCCGAGATGATGAGCGGCGTGCGCGCCTCGTCGATGAGAATGGAGTCGACCTCGTCGACGATCGCGAAGCTGAGCGGACGCTGCACGCGGTCCTCGACGCGGAACGCGAGGTTGTCGCGCAGGTAATCGAAGCCGAACTCGTTGTTGGTGCCGTAGGTGATGTCGGCTGCGTAAGCGGCGCGCTTGTCCTCGACGGACTGATTGCTCTTGATGACGCCGACTTCGAGACCCAAGAAGCGGTAGACGGGTCCCATCCAATCGGCGTCGCGCTGGGCGAGATAGTCGTTGACGGTCACGACGTGGACGCCGCGGCCCGTCAGAGCATTCAGATACGCGGCGAGCGTCGCGACGAGCGTCTTGCCTTCGCCCGTGCGCATCTCGGCGATCTTGCCCTGATGAAGAGCGATGCCGCCGATGAGCAGGACGTCGAAATGCCGCATACCGAGGGTCCGTCGCGCCGTCTCCCTGACGACGGCGAAGGCCTCGGGCAGCAGCGGCTCGAGGTCTTCCGTCTCCGCGTAGCGGGCCTTGAACTCGGCCGTCTTCGCGCGCAGAGCCGCGTCGTCGAGCTTCTTGAGCTCGGGCTCGATCGCGTTCGCGGCGGCGACGAGGCCGCCATAGCGCTTGAGCAGCCGCTGGTTGCGGCTGCCGAAGAGGCCGGTCAGAAAATTCGTAGCAATCGTGGCCAAGATCGGTCCTTAGACGTAGTACCGCGGCCTTGGTTCGCGGCCGCGCGGCAAAACCCGTCGCGGGCCCGTAAACCGGCCCGCGTCGGCTGCGAAAAGGCCTCATTCTACGGAGATCGGCCGGGTTTGGGCACCGCCGTCCGGCGGAGCGAAGCGGAGGGGCGGGGGACGGCCCGAATCAGTGACGAGCGGCCGGCCCGAATCAGTGGATGTACGGCAGCGGATCGACCTGCCGGCCGTCGCGAAGGACCTCGAAGTGCAGGTTCGGCCCCGTGGCCCGCCCCGTCTTGCCCATGCGGGCGATGACCTGTCCTCGTTTCACCATGTCGCCGACGGAGACGAGGTTGTCGGCGTTGTGCGCGTAGCGCGTGACGAGCCCGTTGCCGTGATCGACCTCGATGAGCTGGCCGAAGCCCGACCGCTTGCCCGACCAAATCACGATACCCGACGCGACGGCGATGACGTCGCTGCCCGCGGCCCCCGCGAAATCGAGGCCCTTGTGCACGGCCTGACGCCCCGTGAAGGGATCGGTGCGCTTGCCGAATCGGGACGAGATGTAGCCGGCCGTGACGGGTCTTCCCTCGGGATGCACCTCGTCGCGGAGCTTGCGGTTCAAGAGCAGGTCTTCGAGCACGTCGAGCTGGCGCTCGCGGTCGGTGAGCTGGCTGCTCAACGACTCGAGCGAGGCCATGATGCCGTCGAGCTCGAGGGAATCGGATTCGAGGATCGGCTCCTCGGGTCCGCCGAGCGAGGGCGGACTGCTGAAATCGAATTCTCCGTCGGTGAGCCCCGCCATCTCCGTGAGCCGAGCCCCGAGGGCGTCGAGGCGCACGACGTGGGCATTCATTTGGCCGAGCCGGAGCGCCAAGGCATCGATGTTGCGCTGAAGGACTTTGCGGGTCTCGTTGAGGGCGGAGCGCTGAGATTCTAGGTCGGCGCGCCAGTCGGTGATTTGGTCGGCCGGGTTCCCGACCTCGATGACGTTCGCGGCGTTGAGGCCGCCATAGAATCCCCCGGCCAAGAGAGCGAAGGTCGTGCTCGCGAGGGCAAGCCAGAGGCGCTTCGAGCCGAGCGGCAGCTGCCCGATCTGCCCGCGGTTCTTGCACAGCAGTATCAGCTGCATGTGCGGGCCTCGGTGCTGCGTCGTTGGAGGCCCTCGATTCGGGACCGGCAATGCCGGGCGCGAACCCGACGACCGCCCGCCGGGATGAACTCGGAGTTATTCTTGTTAAATGGCACTCGGCAACCCCGCTATCGTAGGAACACTTCCGGTAGACCGGTGGCTTTGCGTCCCGCCCTTTCGAGCGGTTTGCCCTGATCGCAAGGGATAGGATGCCTGAGAGTTCGCGTTCGGCTCAATACCTCAAGAATCAAACATTGACGTCCGTCTCAGAAAGAGGCTCATGAAATGAGCTCCAAGTCCCCGACCCATATGGCGAACTTGCTCCGGAGCGGGAGGCTCGGCGAGCTGACCCGGGAGGCCGAGCGCCGGAGAGGCTTCACGGGCCGGATCCGGTCCAAGCTGCCGCCCGAGGAGGCAGAGCACTTGACCAGCGCCTACGAGAACGACGCCGGGGAGCTCGTGCTCGTCATGGATTCGCCGGCGTGGGCCGCGCGCGTCCGCTACCGCGCCGCCGACCTCGGAGTCCGGCGGCTCAGGGTGAAGGTCGCGCCGAAGCCTTAGGGGCGTGGATCGCGGCGGCGCCGCTCGTGCAGCCTGGCAGGCTGTTTGCGACAGCCCCCTAGTCGGGTAGACCGGGCGCGAGCGCGTAGGAGACGGGCGACGTCCTCTGCTCCTCGAAGCTGACTTCCTCGTAGCACTCGGGACGCGCGAGCAACGCGCGGAGCAGCAGGTTGTTGAGCCGATGTCCCGACTTGAAGCCCGAGAACTCCCCGATCAGCGACGCGCCGAGCAGATAGAGATCGCCGACCGCGTCGAGCACCTTGTGGCGCACGAATTCGTCCCGAAAGCGCAGGCCGTCCTCGTTGAGCACGCGGTACTCGTCCATGACGATCGCGTTGTCGAGGCTGCCGCCGAGCGTGAGATCGCGGGCCCGCAGCGTTTCGAGGTCCCTCAAGAACCCGAAGGTTCGAGCGCGGCTGATCTCGCGCAGGAACGAGGTCGTGGAGAAGTCGAGGGTCACGCGCTGCCGGTGCTTGCGCAGCACGGGGTGATCGAAGTCGATCTCGAAGTTGAGCTTGAAGCCGTCGTGCGGCGCGAGCCGGGCCCACTTGTCGCCCTCCTCGACCTCGACGGGCTCGATCACCCGGATGAAGCGCTTCGGGGCGCTCTGCTCCTCGATTCCCGCGGATTGCAGCAGAAACACGAACGGCGCCGCGCTGCCGTCCATGATCGGCACCTCGGCCGCCGTAAGATCGATGAAGGCGTTGTCGATGCCGAGGCCTGCCATCGCGGCGAGCAAATGCTCGACGGTTGCGATCCTGCCCCCGCCGTGCTCGAGCGTCGTGCCGAGCATGGTGTCCGTGACGTTGAGCGCCGAGGCCGGCACATCGACCGGCTCCGGCAAATCGAGCCTCCGGAACACGAGGCCCGTATTCGGCGGGGCCGGCCGCAGGTTCATATAAACCTTCGCCCCGCTATGCAGGCCGATTCCGGTCGCTCGGACCGAATCCCTGAGAGTGCGCTGTTTCAAACCGCCGAACTCCTGAAGACGTGCGCCGTCGTCTCCCACAGACGCCGGCCACGCATCCGTTCCCCAGGGCGAAACCCTGCGGTACGAATCGCGGCCAGTGACGCTAGCATAGTGGCCGCGCGAGCCGCAAGGAACGGCGGCGCGTGCGGACGAACCGCGCTCGCCCGGGGCTCCGCTCACACCTCCCGCTTGTCCTCCGCCTCTCTCCGCTTGTCCTCCGCTTGTCCTCCGCCTCTCTTCCTCCTATAGGTGTTAGTCCGCCTGACGGCGCAAGAACGCCGGCACGTCGAGCAGATCCTCGAAGTCGTCGCCGCCGAGCACGCCGTCCCCGACCGCGCGCTTGCGCTGAATCGCGGGCTTCTCGAGCTCGGCGAAGCTCGGTGCGCGGTTTCTCGGGCGCACGATGCGCATCGGCGCCTCCTGCTGGGCGTTGCCTTGGCCGAGGCCCGTTGCGACGACCGTGACGCGCAGCTCGTTCGACATCTCGGGATCGATGACCGTGCCGATCACGACCGTCGCGTCGTCCGAGGCGAACTGCTTGATGGTGTCGCCGACGGCCTGGAACTCGCCGATGCCGAGATCGAGCCCCGCCGTGACGTTGACGAGGATGCCGTTCGCGCCCGCGACGTTGATGTCCTCGAGCAGCGGGCTCGAGATGGCGGCCTCCGCGGCGACCCGCGCGCGGTCCTCGCCCGTCGCGATGCCCGTGCCCATCATGGCCATGCCCATCTCCGACATGACGGTCCGCACGTCCGCGAAGTCGACGTTGATGAGGCCGGGGCGCGTAATGAGCTCGGCGATGCCCTGCACGGCGCCTTGCAGCACGTCGTTCGCGGCCTTGAAGGCGTCGAGCAGCGTCGTCGTGGGACCCAGCACCGACAGCAGCTTCTCGTTCGGGATCGTGATCAAGGAGTCGACGAAGCGGCCGAGCTCGGCGATGCCTTGCTCCGCGACGCGCATGCGCTTGTGGCCTTCCATGTGGAACGGCTTCGTCACGACGGCGACCGTCAAGATCCCGAGCTCCTTCGCCAGCTGGGCGACGACGGGCGCGGCGCCCGTGCCGGTGCCGCCGCCGAGGCCGGCCGTGATGAAGAGCATGTCGGCGCCTTCGATGACCTCCTGAATCCTGTCGCGATCCTCCATGGCCGCCTGCCGGCCGACGTCGGGATTCGCGCCGGCGCCGAGACCCTTCGTGATGTTGCAGCCGATCTGGAGATTCGTCTTGACCTTCGCCGTCTTGAGCGCCTGGGCATCCGTGTTGGCGCAGATGAAGTCCACGCCGTCGATGCCCTGCCGCACCATGTGAGCGACCGCGTTGCCTCCCCCGCCGCCCACGCCGATCACCTTGATCACAGCGGTTTCGCTGTACCCGTCCATCAGTTCGAACATGTCATGCTCCTTGGTCGCCAGCGCCTAAAAACAAAACTTCGTGACCCTAAAAATTTCCATAGAACCAGGCCCTCATTCGATTGAAGGCCCCGGAAATACCTACCTTCGCCTGCGTGTGCTCCGTCTTGTTCTGAAGCGCCTCCTTGCCGTAGAGCAGGAGGCCGACGCCCGTCGAGTGAATCGGATTGCGCACGACGTCGGAAAGCCCGTCGACGTGCTGCGGCGTCCCGAGCCGGACCGGCGTGTGGAAGACTTCCTCGGCGAGCTCGATCGCACCTTCCATCTTCGCGCTGCCGCCCGTCAGCACGATGCCGGCCGCGATGAGCTCCTCGAAGCCCGAGCGGCGGAGCTCCTCGCGCACGAGCTGATAGAGCTCCTCGTAGCGCGGCTCGACGACCTCGGCCAGCGTCTGGCGCGCGAGCCTGCGCGGCGGACGCTCGCCGACGCTCGGCACCTCGATGGTCTCGTCGGGATTCGCGAGCTGCGAGAGCGCGCACGCGTACTTGATCTTGATCTCCTCGGCGTACTGCGTCGGCGTGCGCAGCGAGACGGCGATGTCGTTCGTGACTTGATCGCCCGCGATCGGGATCACCGCCGTGTGCTGGATCGCGCCGCCGTAGAACACCGCGATGTCCGTCGTGCCGCCGCCCATGTCGACGATGCAGACACCGAGCTCGCGCTCGTCCTCCGTCAGCACGGCGTAGCTCGACGCGAGCTGCTCGAGCACGACGTCCTCGACGCCGAGCCCGCAGCGCTGCACGCACTTCACGATGTTCTGCGCCGCGCTGACGGCGCCCGTCACGAGGTGCACCTTGGCCTCGAGCCGCACGCCCGACATGCCGACGGGCTCGCGGATGCCCTCCTGCGAATCGATGATGAATTCCTGCGGCAGCACGTGCAGGACGCGCTGATCCGCCGGGATCGCGACCGCGCGCGCGGCGTCGATGACGCGCTCGACGTCGCTCGGGCTGACTTCCTTGTCGCGGATCGCGACGATGCCGTGCGAGTTGAGGCTCCGCACGTGGCTGCCCGCGATCCCCGTGTAGACGGTGTTGATCTCGCAGCCCGCCATGAGCTCGGCTTCCTCGACGGCCCGCTGGATCGACTGCACCGTCGACTCGATGTTGACCACGACGCCGCGCTTCAAGCCGCGCGACGCGCACGATCCGATGCCGACGACCTCGAGCCGATCCTCCGGCGAGAGCTCGCCGACGATCGCGACGACCTTCGACGTGCCGATGTCGAGGCCGACGAGCAGCTTCCTATCGTCGCGCTTAGCCATGAGTCGGAGTCCCCCGCTCCGCCGCGACGCGCGAAGGCGAATCGCCGGCGGGCTGCTCGTCGAGCCAGCCGACGGCGAAGCCGTTCGTGTAGCGCAGGTCGACGTAGCGCACGTGATTGAATTGCTCGGCGAGCGCCGGCGCGACGACGGCGAAGAAGCGGTCGACGCGCTCCTCGACGTCTCGGCGTCCGAAGCGAATCTCCTGCCCGGTCTTGAGCACGAGCCGCCAGGCGCCGCGCTCGTCGAGCGTCAAGCTCTCGATGCCGAGCTGCGCGGCCGCGAGGCGGCTCCGGAGCGCGAGATAGAGGCTGGCGACCTCGTGCTCCGTGCCGGCCGGGCCGTCGAGCTCCGGCAACTCCGGGAACGCGTGCTCGGCCCGGTCGGCGAACAAGTCGCCGCGCGCGTCGAGGAGGCCCTTCTCGCCCCAGCGCGCGGCGGCGCGGTGCTCGGTCACGCGCACGATGAGCTTGTCCGGCCACGCGCGGCGCATGCGCACGCTGTCGACCCACGCGACGCGGTCGAGCCGGGCGCGCAGCGACTCGAGGTCGAGCGACAGGAAGCCGCGGCCGAGCCCGGGGGCGAGCGCGGCCTCGATTTGAATCGGCGTCACGCGCTGGAAGGTGCCTTCGATGACGAGCGTGCGCACGGGGCGATCGAGCAGCCTCTGGATCGCGGGAGCCGCGAGCGCGAGCGCAGCGAGCGCGAGCGGCGGCAGCAGCAGCGCCTTCACGTTGATCGTGACGCGAGGGATGCGCGGCGCGCGCCAGCGGCGCGCCGCTCTCTTGCGGCGGTTCGACCGCGCCATCACGCCGCCGCCTCCCGGCGCTCGCCGATCACTCTCGCCTCCAGCTCGAGCAGCACGCCCGATCGCTCGTGCACGGTGCGCCGCACGAGGTCGATGAGCCGCTCGATGTCGTCGGCGCTCGCCGCGCCGCCGTTGATGATGAAGTTCGCATGCTTCTCCGAAACGAATGCGCCGCCGATGCGCGCGCCTTTGAGGCCGCACTCCTCGATGAGACGGCCCGCGAAGCTCCCCGGCGGATTGCGGAACACCGAGCCGCAGCTCGGCGCGCCGAGCGGCTGGCTCGCATTGCGGCGCGCGAGCATGTCGCGGATGTCCGCGGGCCGGCTCGCGGCGTCGTGCTCGAGACGGAAGGTCGCGCCGAGAAACCATTCGCCGGGCGGACCGTCCACGCGCCGATAGCCGATCGTGAATTCCTCTCGCGCGCGCTGCCGCCGCACGCCGCCGCGATCGATCGTCTCGACGCGCTCGACGTGCCGCCAGGTCTCGCCGCCGAAGGCGCCCGCGTTCATCGCGAGCGCGCCGCCGACCGTGCCCGGAATGCCGGCGAAGAACGCCGCGGGCCCGAGGTGCCAGCGCACGCACTCGCGCGCGAGCCGCATGCACGGCACGCCCGCCGACGCGCGCACCGCGGTCTCGTCGACGCGCTCGAGCGTGCCCTTCAGCGCGCCGGTCGCGACGACGGCGCCCCGCACGCCGCCGTCGCGCACGAGCAGATTCGAGCCGAGCCCGACGAAGTGCACGGGCACGTCGCGGGGCAGCGCGGCCAGAAAGCGCGCGAGCTCGGCGGCGTCGCGCGGCTTGAAATAGAGGTCCGCGGGGCCGCCGACGCGCCACGACGTGTGCTTCGCCATCGGCTCGCCGCGCTTCACGCCGCTCGCTCCGCCGCCATCGTCGTGCTTGCTGCCGCCCTTGTCGCCGCTCATCTCGTCCGCCGCCGCGCTCATGACTTGATTCCCACGGGGCCGCGCACCGCGAGGCGCGCGGGCAAGGTCGGCGCAAGCGCGCCGATGTTGCCGGCGCCGAGCGTGAGCACGACGTCGTCGCCCTGCAGCAGATTCGCGAGCACGTCGGGCACGTCGTCGGGCTCCTCGACGAGGATCGGCTCGACGGCGCCGCGCGCCCTGATCGCGCGCGCGAGCGACTTGCTGTCCGCGCCCGAGATCGGCGCCTCGCCGGCCGAGTAAACGCTCGTCAAGACCAGGGCCTCGACCGTCGAGAGCACGCGCGCGAAGTCGTCGAGCAACGCGTGCGTGCGCGTGTAGCGGTGCGGCTGGAAGACGACGACGATGCGCCGGCCGGGCCACGCGTCGCGCGCCGCCGCCAAGGTCGCTTCGATCTCGGTCGGGTGATGGCCGTAGTCGTCGACGAAGGTCACGGGGCCGCGCTGCGTCGTCACGCTGCCGACGACCTGGAGGCGCCGGTCGATGCCGGAGAAGCCCGCGAGCGCGCGCTGCACCGCGGCCGGGTCGATCTCGAGCTCGGCCGCGACGGCGATCGCGGCCAGCGCGTTCAGCACGTTGTGCTTGCCGGGCAGGTTGAGCTCGTACTGCACCGGCGGAACGGCCGCGCCCTTCGCGCGGACCTTGAAGCGCGTGCGCCGGCCGAGACGCTCGAGGTCGAACGCCTGGAGGTCGGCGCGCTCGCCGAGGCCGTAGCTCACGACGCGCCTGCCGAGCGGCGGGATCAGCGAGCGGGTCGGCGGATCGTCGCTGCAAAGCACGGCGAGACCGTAGAAGGGCAGGTTCTGGAGGAAATCGAAGAAGCCCTGCTTGAGCTTCTCCATGTCGTTTTCGTACGTGCCGAGGTGATCCGCGTCGATGTTCGTGACGACCGCGATCATGGGCTGAAGATGCAGGAACGAGGCGTCGCTCTCGTCCGCCTCGGCGACGAGGTACTTGCTCTCGCCGAGCCGCGCATTCGCCCCCGCGCTCAAGAGCCGTCCGCCGATCACGAAGGTCGGATCGAGGCCGGCCTCGGCCAGCACGCTCGCGACGAGGCTCGTCGTCGTCGTCTTGCCGTGCGTGCCCGCAACCGCGAGCCCGAAGCGGAAGCGCATGAGCTCGCCGAGCATCTGCGCGCGCCGGATCACGGGGATGCGCCGCTCGCGCGCGGCGAGGATCTCGGCGTTGTCGGCCGAGACGGCGCTCGAGACGACGACGACGTCGGCGTCGCCGATGTGCTCGGGCGCGTGGCCCTGCCGCACTTCCGCGCCGAGCTTCTCGAGCCGCGCGGTCACGGCGTTCGTCTTGAGGTCCGAGCCCTGCACGCGATAGCCGAGGCTCATGAGGACCTCGGCGATGCCGGCCATGCCCGCGCCGCCGATGCCGACGAAGTGGATGCATTGCGTCCGGCCCATGCGGTCGTTCATGCGCGGCCCTCCGCGAGCTCGATGCACGCCTCCGCGAGCCTCTGCGCCGCGCCGGGGCGCGCGAGGCGCCGCGCCGCCTCCGCCATCGCGAGCAGACGGCTCCTGTCGGCCATCAGCGGACCGAGGTCCGCGGCCAGTCGCGCGGAGTCGAGCTCGCTCTCGGAGATCACGATCGCGGCCGACGCCGCCGCCATGTGCGCGGCGTTCTTGGTCTGATGGTCGTCCGTGGCGTGCGGGTACGGCACGAGCAGCGCGCCGAGCCCGGCGGCCGCGAGCTCGCTGATCGTGAGCGCGCCCGCGCGGGCGACGGCGAAGTCGGCCCACGCATAGGCCTCGGCCATGTCGTCGATGAAGGCGTCGACGCGGGCCTCGACGCCGGCGCGCCGATAGGCTTCGTCCGTCTCGGCGTGCGCGGCGCCGGCCTGGTGGCGCACCTCCGGCCGCTCCGCGGGCGCGAGCGAGGCGAGCGCGGCCGGAAGCGCGCGATTCAGCGCGCGCGCCCCTTGGCTGCCGCCGAGGACGAGCAGGCGCGGGCGGGCCGCGGCGCGCGCGGCGAAGCGGCTCGCGGGCGGGGCGAGCGCCTCGATGGATTCGCGGACGGGATTGCCGATGCACTCCGCGGCGACGCCGGCCGGGAAGCTGCCGGGGAACGCCTCGAAGACGCGCGACGCGAAGCGCGCGAGCCCGCGGTTCGCGGTGCCCGCGACCGCGTTCTGCTCGTGGATCAGCAGCGGTTTGCCGCGGAGCCGCGCGGCGATTCCGCCCGGCCCCGACACGAACCCGCCGAGGCCGAGCACGGCCGAGGGGCGCCGGCGCCGCTCGGCCGAGAGCGACTGCCCGAGCGCGAGCGCGAGCCTAAACGGCGCCGCGAGCCACGCCGCGAAGCCCTTGCCGCGCAGCCCCGCGATCGAGATCCACTCGATCTCGATGCCGTGCGGGGGCACGAGACGGGCCTCGAGTCCGCGGCGCGTGCCGAGCCATACGACGCCGACCGAGCGCGAGCGCAGGGCCTCCGCCACCGCGAGGCCCGGGAACACGTGCCCGCCCGTGCCGCCGGCCATGATCATGACCGGCCCTGCGGGGCCGGCGCCCGCCATCGCAGGAGATCCGCTCATGCGTCCCTCCCCGCCGCCTCGCGCCGCCGCTCGGCGGGCCGAAGCTCGTGATAGATGCGCACCAGCAGACCGAGCGCCGCGAGCGTGACGATCGTGCTCGAGCGCCCGTAGGAGAGGAGCGGCAGCGTGAGCCCCTTCGTCGGCAGGAGACCCGTGTTCACGCCGATGTTGATGAAGGCCTGCAAGCCGATCGTGAGGCCGATGCCCGTCGCGACGAGGCCGTGGAACGGCAGTCCGGCCGCGATCGCGCGCTGACCGATCGCGATGGCTCTGAACACGACGAGGCCGAACAGCGCGATGACGGCCGTCGATCCGACGAACCCGAGCTCCTCCGCCAGCACGGCGAAGACGAAGTCCGTGTGCGCCTCCGGCAGATAGAACATCTTCTGCACGCTCTCGCCGAGTCCGACGCCGAGCCAGTCGCCGCGCCCGATCGCGATGAGCGACTGCGTGAGCTGGAAGCCGCTCGCATAAGGATCGGCCCAAGGATCGAGGAACGCCGTGAGGCGCTCGAGGCGATACGACGCCGAGAAGCTCAGCACGGCGAAACCCGCGCCCGCGGCGATGAACGCGAGCGCGACGTCGCGGAGGCGCGCGCCGGCGACGAAGAGCACGCCGAGGCTCGCGGACGTCAGCACGACGAGGGCGCCGAAATCGGGCTCCGCGAGCAGGAGGACGCCGGCGAGTCCGACCAGCAGCAAGGGCTTCAAAAACCCGAGCAAGCTCGAGGTGAGCTCCGCGTGCCGGCGGACCGCGTAGCTCGCGAGATAGAGCAGCATGCAAAGCCGCGCGGGCTCGGAGGGCTGGAGCGTGATGGGGCCGAGCGAGATCCACCGCGCGCTGCCGTTGACCGTATGCCCGATGCCGGGCAGCAGCACCGACGCGAGCAGCGCGACGCCGGCCACGAGCAGCAGCCCGTTCATGCGGTACCACAGCTCGATCGGCGTCGCGGCGGCGACGGCAAGCGCCACGCCGCCGATGGCGATCGCGCCGAGATGACGGAAGAGATAGAAGAACGGATCGCCCGTCGAGTTGTCCGCGAGCGAGATCGACGCCGAGCCGACCATGAGCGTGCCGAGCACGGCGAGGCCGAGGCTGCCGCCGACGAGCAGCGCATCGAACTCGACCTCGGCTCGCGGCGAAAACTTCATCGCGGCAGCGCCTCCACGGCGGCGGCGAAGAGCTGGCCGCGATGCTTGTAGTCGCGAAACATATCCTGGCTCGCGCAGGCGGGCGAGAGCAGCACGGTCGCACCGGCGCGTGCGAGCTCGGTTGCCGCGGCGACGGCGCCGGGCATGTCGGCCGCGCGCCGCGTCGTGCACACGGGCGCGAGCACGCGCTCGAGCTCCGGCGCCGCCGTGCCGATCAGCACGGCGCCCTCGACCTTGCCGCGCGCGGCGGCGGCGAGCGGTGCGAGGTCGGCGCCCTTGCTCAAGCCCCCCGCGATGAGGATCAAAGGACCCGCGAGGCCCTCGATCGCGGCGATCGTCGCGCCGACGTTCGTGCCTTTCGAGTCGTCGACGTAGATCACGCCCCGCCGCTGCGCCACGACGCGGCAGCGATGCGGCAGCCCCTCGAAGGCCGCGAGCGCCGACAAAATTGGGGTCAGACCCCATTTTTCGGCGGCGGCAGCGCCCCCCTCGCCCGCACCGCGAAAAATGGGGTCTGACCCCAATTTCTTCGGCCCCGTTTTCGCGTCGGCGAGAAGCGCCTCCGTCAGGGCGAGGGCGGCGAGCGCATTGGCCTCGTTGTGCGTCCCGCGAATCTTGAGCGCGTCGGCGGCGAGCACAGGCTCGCCGTCGCGCGCGAGCCAGCGGCGGCCGCTTTTCTCGACGATCGAGTAGCCGTGCGCGAGCGGCGCGCGGATCGAGAACGGCACGGGCCGCGGGCACGCGCGCGCCATCTCGCGGACGACCGCGTCGTCGAGATTGAAAACGGCGACGTCGGCCGCGGACAGCAGCTTGCCCTTGAGCCCGGCGTAGTCGGCGAGACTCGCGTGCCGGTCCAGATGATCGGCCGAGACGTTGAGCACGGCGGCCGCGACGGGCCGCAGCGACTCCGTCGTCTCCATCTGGAAGCTCGAGATCTCGAGCACGTAGACGTC
>DASTSM010000093.1:0-10231 GCA_035760685.1 Gammaproteobacteria bacterium
GGCGTCACGGATCGAGCCGCGGCGGCCGCGGGCCGTGCTGCGGCCGAGCGCCTCGCCGCCCGAGGCGCAGCGCGCGCCGGCGCGCGCGCGGTCGGCGGCGCCGCGGCCGGGGGCGCATTGTGCTCTCCGGGCGGGCCCGCCGCGCTCGGGTGCGCGCTCATCGCGGGCGCCGCTGCGTGGATCGGGACCGATTGGGCCTTGCTCGCGATCGACGAGCATCTGCACCGCGAGGAGCTGCTCGGCGCGCTCCGGGCCGGCCTCGCAGGCCTCAGGGGCCAGATGGAGCAGGAGCTGCTCGGCGCCTACGACACGATCATCGGCGGGCAGTACGACGCCGTCGAAGACGAGATACACCGCACCTTCGTGCCCGCCCGGGCGGGCGAGCCGCCCGCACCGCAAGCCGGGCCGGCGCCGCAGACGGAGCGCGCGCCGCAAACCGAGCCGGCGCCGCAGACGGAGCCGCAACCCGGGCGCCCGCAACCGCCGCCGTCCTCCGCGACGCCTTAGGTCTTTAGATCTTCAGATCTTTAGATCCTCGCAGTGGCATGCGTCTTGCTCGTCGTCCTCACGGCCGGCGCAACGTGTCCGCTTCCGCCGGCTCCCGACGACCGAATCAGGGAGGTGCAGCATGCAGAACCGGATGACGTTGCTTCTCGCGGCAGGGCTCGGCGCAATGGCGATGTACTATCTCGACCCCGCGCGAGGGCGGCACCGGCGCTCCCTGGTGCGCGATCAGCTCGTGCACGCCGGGCACGAGACGCGGCGCGGCGTCGGCGTCGTGCGGCGCGACCTCATGCACCGCGCATTCGGCAAGACGGCGAGCGCGCTGTCGCACTTGCGCTCGGAGCGGCCGGACGACCGCGTTCTCGTCGAGCGCGTGCGCGCGTGCCTCGGCAGGGTCGTGACGCATCCGTCCTCGGTCGACGTCGAGGCGAGCGACGGCGTCGTGACCTTGTCGGGACCGATCCTTCAGCACGAGGTCGCGCCTCTGCTCCGCTGCGTGCTGACCGTGCCCGGCGTCGCGGACGTCACGAACCGGCTCGACGTGCACGCGGAGCCGGACCGCATTCCGGGGCTACAAGGAGCGCCGCGGCACACGCCGGCCGAGGCCGCTTCGCTTCGGGCCGGATGGTCGCCGACCGGCCGCGCGCTCGCGGGCGTCGCGGGCGGCGCCGCCGCCGCCTACGGTCTCGCGCGCGGGAGCGCGGGCGGCAAGCTGCTCGCGACGGCGGGCCTCGCGCTGCTGACTCGCGCGCTCACGAATCTCGACGCGCGCCGGCTGCTCGGAGTCGGCGGCGCCGACTACACGACCGCCGTGCAGAAGAGCATCCGCATCAACGCGCCGGTCGAGCAGGTCTTCGAGCTCTGGCAGGACTTCGAAAGTTTTCCCTCGTTCATGAAGCACGTGCGGCGCGTGAGGCGCATCGAGAACGGCGGCGACGGCGAGCGCTGGCGCTGGAGCGTGCGGAGTCGGGGCGGCATCGAATGGGAGTTCGACTCCGTCGTCACGCAGCGCGAGGAGAATCGGCTGCTCGCCTGGACGACCGACGACGGCGCGTTCATGGGCCACGCCGGCACCGTTCAATTTCACGCGAACGCGGACGGGTCCACCTCGGTGGAGGTCAATATGATCTACAGCCCGATCGGAGGCGCGGTCGGTCACGCGATCGCGCGTCTGATCGGCGCCGATCCGAAGCATCAAATGGACGACGACCTCTTGCGCCTCAAGAGCTTCATCGAGACGGGCAAGGTGCCGCGCGATGCGGCGCGGCGCGTCACGGAGATTCCGTCCTCGCGCGAGGCCCGCGGCTTGCGACACGCGGGCGTCGAGGCGTGAGGTAATATCGAATATCGAAAGAAACGAAAAAGCGGAGCAAGCATGAAGTATGCGCGCCTCGGCCACAGCGGCCTCATCGTCTCTCGACTCGCGCTCGGCAGCATGACGTTCGGCTCGGGCGCAGGGCCGTTCGCGTCGGTGAGCAAGGTCGGGCAGGCCGCGGCGAACGACCTCGTCGCCCGCGCGCTCGACGGCGGCATCAACTTCTTCAACTCCGCCGACGTCTACGCGGGCGGCGAATCCGAGCGCATGCTCGGCAAAGCGCTCGGCAAGCGGCGCAACGACGTCGTGATCGCGACGAAGGTCGGGAACCGCATGGGACCCGCGCTCGTCGAGGCGGGCTTGTCGAGGCGGCACATTCTCGCCGCGGCCGACGGCAGCCTCGAGCGCCTCGGCACGGACTACATCGACGTCTATCTCGTCCACAAGGTCGACACCCTGACGCCGGTCGAGGAGACCGTCGAGGCGCTCGAGGACCTCGTGCGTCAGGGCAAGGTGCGCTACGTCGGCTTCTCGAACTGGCCCGCGTGGATGGCGGCGAAGGCCGTGGGCCTGCAGCGCGAGCGCGGTTACAGCCGTTTTCTCGCCGCCGAGATGTACTACTCGCTGCTCGGGCGCGACGTCGAGCACGAGGTCGTGCCGTTCTGCGAGGACGCAGGTGTCGGCATCATGGCGTGGAGTCCGCTCGCGGGCGGATTCCTGACGGGCAAATACACGCGCGAGAAGCCGAAAGGCGAGAGCGGCGATCGCCTGGGCGGCTTCGATTTTCTGCCCTATGACCGCGAGCGCGGCTACCGGCTCGTCGAGTTGCTGCAATCGATCGGTGCGAAGCGCGGGGCGTCGCCCGCGCAAATTTCCCTCGCGTGGCTCCTGACGCGCCCCGCCGTATCCTCGATCCTGATAGGCGCCTCGAGGCTCGATCAGCTCGAGGACAATCTCGGCGCGACGAGCGTCGAGCTCGGCGCCGACGAGCTCGCGCAGCTCGATGCCGCGACGAAGCCCGAAATTCCGTATCCGCAATGGTTCACCGCGCGCGTCGCAGACGCCAAGGCGCACGAAGCGCTCGGCATCCCGCTCTCGACGCCGCCGCTGCGCTGAAGCGCGCGATTCCGACGCGGCCGCGGTTCGACGCGGCCGCAGCTCTCTTCGGCATCGATTCTTTCGGTCCTACCGCCCGATTATGACAAGCGGCGCGTTGCGTCCGCGAAACAGCGCGTCGCCCTGTGACGCGCATCGCGCCGGGCCCACGGTCCGACCCGTACGATGCGACTCCGGCTCGGCGGCAACCGCAAGCAACGGAAGCACTCACACCGCCGGCCGCTCGTGGGAAATCGGAGTCGAAGGTAACAAGGAGTACGACCGATGAAAGCCAAGATACTGCTCGCCGGCATCGCCGCCCTGCCTTTCGCGGCTCAGGCGGACGGTTTCGATTACACGTACGTCGAGGGAGGCTACCTGAGCTCGAGCACCGACGTCGGACCCTTCAGCGTCGACGGCGACGGCCTCGGCATTCGGGGCTCGTTCGGCCTCAACGACACGCTGAATCTTTTTGCGGACTACTCGACCGAGGACTTCGACTTCGGCGTCTCGACGTCGGCGTTCGACGTCGGCGCGGGCGGCCACTGGGGCCTCAAGGACAACCTCGACTTCGTCGGGGAGGTCGCGTGGATCAGGCTCGAGGCCGATTCGGGCAACGCGAGCGCGAGCGACGACGGGCTCGGCGTGAGCGGCGGCTTGCGCTACCGCGCGAACGACAAGGTCGAGCTGCAGGGCATGCTGAACTACGCCGACGTCTCGGATTCCGACACGTCGTTCGGCTTCTCGGGCCGCTACTACTTCTCGAAGGCGTTCGCCCTCGGCGCGGGGCTCCTCTTCAACGACGGCGACACCGCCTGGAACATCGGCGTCCGCGCCGGTTTCAAGGGGCATTGATCGCAGCGCTCGCGGCGAGATCGGTCCCCGCTCCGGCGGGGGCCGATCTTCCGCTTTTCGGCTCGGCTCGCGGATCGGGGGATAACCATGACACTCGAAACTCTGCTCGCAGTCACGCCTTATCCGGTTCTCTCGGCCGTTCTTTGCGCGGTCCTCGCCGTCGCCGTGCTCTATCTCGCGCGGTCGTCCGCCCACAAGGTCATCGCGACCATCTGTGATGCGCTGCATGAGGTCTTGGGACTCGCGGCGGAGGCGTGCGCGGCCGGGGAGAAGCACCTCGGCGAGCGCAACCGCGAAGTCCTGCTGGCCGCGGGCCGCGAGGCGAAGGAGCGCATCGTCGAGCGCGAGTTCGACCGCATCGGCGACAGCGTGCATCGCGACCTCGCGGGCTTCCCGGCATTGCAGCGCGGCTTGAGCGAGGCGCTCGTGCGCCTCGAGGAAGATCACGCGGCCTCCGTCGACGTGCCGCCGGAGCCCCCGGGCTGGGTCAACGCGGTGGAGTCGATCGCGCAGATGCAGGCGCCGAGGGACGGCGCCGTCGCCGAGATCCTCGAGGGCATTCACGCTGCGCTCGTGAAGGCGCAGGACAAGGCGCTCGCGGAGTACCGCGGCGCGAGCCGGCGCAGGCACGAGCTGCTGCGGCGCATGATGCCGCAGTGGCGGAACATCCAGCAGGCGCTGTCCCGCGTCAACAAGAACACCGAGGGCCTGCTCGAGCGCTCGCGCTCGATCGACCGGCACCTCGAAGAGTATCGGGAGATCGCCGAGGGGACCGAGCGCGCGACGCAAGTGCTCTCCTCGTCCTCGCTCGTGCAATTCTTCGTCTCCGCGCTCGTGCTGGCCGTCGCGGTCGGCGGCGCCGCCATCAACTTCTCGTTGATCGCGCGTCCGATGGCGGAGATGGTCGGCGGAACGACGTTCGTCGGCGGCTTCCGGACGGCCCAGATCGCGGCGCTCGTCATCATCATGGTCGAGGTTTCGATGGGCCTCTTCCTCATGGAGTCGCTGCGCATCACGCGGCTCTTCCCCGTGATCGGCGCGCTGTCGGACAAGATCCGCGTCCGCATGCTCGCCGTGACCTTCGTGATCCTGCTGTTGCTCGCGTCGGTCGAGGCGGGTCTCGCCTACATGCGCGAGCTGCTCATGCAGGACGAGCTCGCGACCGCGGAGCTCCTGCGCGGCGGCGGCGAGGCGCTCGAGCGAAGCGACTACCTCTGGATTACGACGGCGGCGCAGATGGGCATGGGCTTCACGCTGCCGTTCGCGCTCGTCTTCGTCGCGATTCCGCTCGAGACGTTCGTGCACTCGCTGCGCACGGTCTTGGGTCTCTGCGGCATCGGCGTGCTGAGGTTCGTGCATCTCGTGCTGCGCCTCCTCGCCAGCGTGTTCCCGCACCTCGGATCCGCGTTCGTGCGGCTCTACGACATCCCGATCTTCATGCCGCTCTGGATCGAGGCCGCGTACCGGAGCCGCGAGCCGAGGCCGCGCGAGCCGGGCGACGAGGGCGACGACCCGTATGCGGAGATCGCGCAATGAGCGGCCGAGGGCCGGGCATGACCGCGCTGCGCGTTTTGGCGCTGCGCGCGTCGGCGCTGCGCGCATCGGCGCTGCGCGCGCTGCACGCTTCGGTGCTGCACGCTTCGGCGCTGCGCGTCATGGCATCGCGCGTGCTCTCCGTGCGCGCGCTCGCGGCCGCGGTTCTCGTCGCGGCGGCGGCGCTCGCGGCCGCCTGCGGCCCGCCGTCGAGCTCGCACAATTCGGGCGTGTACCTGCTGCTCGATACCTCGGGCACTTACAGCCAGGAGCTCGACAAGGCGCAGCAGATCATCAACTACACGCTGTCGCGTCTCGAGCCCGGCGATTCGTTCGCGGTCGCGAGGATCGATACCGGCAGCTTCAGCGAGAAGGACATCATCGCGAAGGTCACGCTCGACGACCGGCCGAGCGCCGCCAACATGCAGAAGCGCCAGTTCTCGAAGAAGGTCGCCGAGTTCCTGGATCACGTCCAGCCCGCGAAGCACACCGACATCACGGGAGGACTGCTTCAGGCCGTCGAGTTCCTTAACGAGAAGCAGCCCGGGCGAAAGACGGTCCTGATCTTCTCCGATCTCGAGGAGGATCTGGAGAAGGGCTACGTTCGAAACGTCTCGGTGTCGCTGCGCGGTTTCGAGGTCGTCGCGCTGAACGTCACGAAGCTGCGCACGGACAACCTGGACCCGCGCAAGTATCTCGATCGGCTCGAGGCGTGGCGCAAGCGCGTCGAGCAGCAAGGCGGAAGCTGGCGGGTCATGAACGATCTCGACCGGCTGAGCGGGCTGCTGAGCTCCTGATCCCATCGTACAGGCGCGGCCGAGGCGGCGCCGGCCTCGGCGCGCGTGCCGCGGGCAGGACGACGCCGTGAGGCCGACCTTCAAGCTGCGCGCGAAGCGCCTTCCCGTTGCATCGCCGCTCGCGACGTTGCGCGATCGCGCGCTCTTTCTTTGGCACGCCCACTGGCAGTTTCGCGACAAGGGGGGGCTGTTGTTTTTTGCGGCGCTCCCGTTGCCGTTCGTGCTGCTCGGCGCGCTCGTCGTCTTCGCGCATCGCGACTACGGGCGCATCGAGGCGAACCGAGAGCGCCGCACGGAGCTGACGTGTCTCGCGGAGAACGTCTACTACGAGGCGCGCGGCGAGCCGCTCGCGGGCCAGTACGCCGTCGCCGAGGTGACGATGAATCGCGTAGCCTCGCCGCTGTTCCCGGCGACCGTCTGCGGCGTCGTGCACGAGCAGCGCTGGGATCCGATCCGCAAGCGTTACGTCGGCGCGTTCTCGTGGACCGAGCTCGATTCGAACCGGCTGCCGCGGGGCGCCGCCTGGCGTCAAGCCCTCACCGTCGCTGAGGCCGTCTACGACGGCGAGCACCCGGAGACCGTCAAGGGCGCGCTGTTCTATCACGCGAAGAACATGAAGCCGCGCTGGGCGAAGGGGAAACGCCCCGTCGCGACGATCGGCCGGCACGTCTTCTACAAGTAAGTCGGATCGAAAAGGAAGGGGCGGATCGAGCCGAGCGGGCACTCGAGCTTCACGCGCGCCGGCGCAGCAGATTCGAAATAGGCTTCGCGGATTCGCTGTCGGGGAACACGGCGGCGAGCGCGCCGTCGCTCATGCCGAATCCTTCCGCGAGCGCGCCCTTGAAGACGGCGCGAAGATCGGTCGTCGCCGCGAGGTCGCGCCCGTCGCGCAGCGACTGCGCCGCGAGCCCCGGCCAGTCCGCGATGACGCGGCCGCCGTCGACGGCGCCGCCCGCGAGGAACGCGCACGTCGCCGTCCCGTGATCGGTGCCGCGCGTGCCGTTGACGGCGACCGTGCGGCCGAACTCCGTGACGACGGCGACGGCGGTCTCGCTCCACACGGGCCCGAGCTCGTGCTTCAGCGCCGCGAGGCCGAGGTCGAGCCCGCGCAGCCGCGCGGCGAGGTTGCCTTGCGCGGCGCCTTGATTCGCGTGCGTGTCCCAGCCGCCGATGTCGATGACGGCGACGCGCGGCCCGGCCGGATTCGCGAGGAAGCGCGCGGCCGCGGTCGTGAGCGGCTCGGCTTGCGCGCCGCCGCGTGCACCGGGTTTGCCGCTCCGGCCCGCGCCGGGTTTGCCGTTCCGGCCCGCACCGGGTTTGCCGCTCCCGGCGGCCGGCATCGCGTCGTCGCCCGCGATCTCGCGCGCGGCCAGCGCTTCCCCGAGCCGCTCCGCGAGATGCGGATCGACGGCGTCGTAAAGCATGCGCACGCGCGCGAGCGTGTCCTCGTCGGCACCGGGCAGATGCGACGGCGACCATGTGCTCGCGGCGAAGTCGCCGCGCAGCACGAGCGGCAAGCTCTCCGCGAGCGCGATCGCTTCGCGCTTCGCGCCCGATTTCGCGAGGCCGCCGAGCGCGCGGTTGAGCCAACCCCCGTCCGCGGCGCTCGGCGCGATGCCGCCGGCCTCGAGCACCTTCTGCGCGTCGAAATGCGAGCGGTCTCGATAAGGCGTCGCGACGGCGTGCAGCACGGCGAGCTCGTTCGCGCGGTACATCTCGTGCAGATTGACGAGCGAGGGGTGAAGGCCGAACAGCCCGTCGAGCGGGAGCGCACCCGTTTCGCCGCCGGGCGCATCGAGCGCGAGGCTGCCGCGCAGGGCGCGATAGCGAGGCTCGCCGTAAGGCGGCACCGCGGCGAGGCCGTCGAGGCCTCCGCGCAGGATCACGAGCACGAAGCGCGCATCGGGCTTCTCGGCCGAATGCGCCACGCGCGCGAACGGCGCGAGCAGCGTGAGCTGCGCGGTCAGCCGGAGCAGCGTGCGGCGGCCGATGAGGGGTGCGGTGCCGGAAACACGCTCGTCGAGGTCGGTCATCGCTATCTCCTCTGGAACTCGGGGGCGGCGAGCAGGATCGCGAGCCCCTGGCTTGCGCTCTCGGCGCCGCGGATGCTCGCCATCGTCTGCTTGCTCGCGACGGCGCCGAGCACGGCGTCCGCGAGGGCCGCCGGGTCGACGCGATCGGCGACGACGCGGCCCGCGGCCGCGCCCCATTCGATGCGCTTCAGCAGCGCGTCGCTGCCGTCCCAGCTCGCTGCCGTATCCGGCCAGCCGGCGGGCGACCCCGGCGTGAAGGGACGCTGACCGAGCTCGGCCAGAAACGCCGTGATCTGCTGCGGCTTGTTCGGCGCGTGCCCGCCGAGCGCGCGATACGCCGAGATCACGAAGTCCTCCGGCGTCTTGTATTTCGCGAGCGGCGCGTCCCAGCTCTCGTTCGCGTCGAGCAGCGCGCGATAGACGGGCACGAGCTCTCCGCCGTGGCGCAGGTACGCGTCGCTGAGTCGATCGACGAGCGCCGCGGGCGGATCGTCGGCCACGAAATGCCGCGCGAGCTTCGTCGCGAGGTGCCGCGCGGTGGCCGGATGCATCGCGAGCGTCTCGAGCACCGCTTCGCCTTCGTGCACGCCGTCCTCGCGGTAGCGCTTGCCGAGCACCGACTTGTCGCCGGGCTCGTGCATCGCGGGGCGAAAGTCGAATTCGCCCGGGTCGCCGGAGGCGTCGTTCGCGTCGCGGGCGGCCCCGAACGTCCCGCCGCCGCGAGCGCCCGGTCTTCGCGCGTTCGGCCCGTACGCGCCGATCGACCATCCCGTCAGCACTTTTGCGAATTCGGTGACGTCCTTCTGGTCGTAGCCGCCGTCGACGCCGAGCGTGTGCAGCTCCATGATCTCGCGGCCGAGGTTCTCGTTGAGGCCGAGATCGCGCCCGCGCCGCGCCGCGAGACGGGCCGCCGCCGAGCTCGGCCCCATCGAGATCGCGTTGTCGAGATAGAGCAGCATCGCGGGGTGTTGCTCCACGCCCATGAGCATGTCGAGGAACCGGCCCGTGACGTGCGGGCGGATCGCTTCCTCCTCGTAGAGCCCCGCGATCGCGCCGAGGAGCTTCTTGTCGGCCGAGATCGCGAAGTGATTCGACCAGAAGTGCACGAGGCGCTCGACGAAGGGCGCGTCGGTCTCGACGGCGCGCCGGTAGCGGTCGCCGGTTTGAGCCATGTAGTGATCGCGCACGAAGGCCCTGAGCTCGGCGGCGGCGCCGGGTTGCGGTTTCGCGTCGGGCTGGGGTTTCTGATGGGGTTGCGGTTTGGCGCCGGCTTGCGGCTTCGCCGGCTCGGGAGCCTCGTCCGCGGCGCCGCTCGCGCTAGCCCGAGCGCGCGCCGCCGCGGCTTGACGGACGGCCTGAAGGTTTCGCGTCTCTCCGAGCACGCGCGCGGACTCGGGGGGATCGGGGAGCGTCGGCGCCGAGCGCGCGGCGGAGTCGAGCTGCGCCTCGAGCCAGCCTTTCGGATCGCTCCCGATGCGCTCGGCGTCGCCGGGCCTTGCGCCGAGACCGAAACGGTTGGCGGCGATGGCGGATTTGACGGTCAGCATGGCCCTTATAACGCGGAGCGGCGCCGGCGGTTTACACGCACCGCTTCTCTAAACCGTTTCCTCGGAAGGCTTCTGTAAAAGGACTGCCCGGCGCCTAGGCCTGCTGACGCAACTGCTCCTCGATCTCGCCGGCCGCCTCGGCCACGAGGCGCTGCACCTCCTTGAGCACGTCGAGCTGGAGCTCGCCGAGGCCGCAGTGCTGGCTCGGATTGGCCAGCTTCACGGAGGCTATGACGTAGTGCCTCGACTCCTCGATGTCCGGGAGGTCCGAGAGCTGGATCTTCACGGTGACTTCGGGCAGGGAGACGTCCGTGATCGTCATCGATTGCACGCGCATGGACGTACTCCTCTTCGCGGCAGGGCGGCGCGACTTTGCGGGACGGCGAGCCATCAACCTTTCGGATCGACGTCGAGCCGCGCGATCCAGCCTTCGCGCCCGGGCGCCGCGGCGTAGCGCTCGATGACGAGCGGGTCGTGTCCCGGGATCACGTGCGCGTTCGAGCTCGCGAGGCGGCGCAGCGTCCTGTAGCCCTCTATGAGATCGCCGAGGTT